>SVNL01000081.1 GCA_015066925.1 Ruminococcus sp. | reverse complement strand
ATACCGAACAAAAAGAGCCGATGAACTGTGATTTCTCAAGTTCATCGGCTCTGCACCTTTGTGTCTGGCTCTTTGATAACTGTAACTTTTAAATTTTCAGCTTTAATTAAATGCTCCTGCTTGCATTTCGGACAGTAGAGAGGATAGTTTATAAGAACTGTGTCCTCTCTTATTCGGTCACGGGTTTTACCGCCGCAGGTTGGGCATAGGAGCCATTCTGTTTTTGGCATAGGGGTTCTCCTTTAATACTGCTCACTAAATTGGAATTTATCGTGTCATTAGTTCAAGCACGGACTTAAAAGAAATACATTCCGCATACCTTTTGTTCCACATAAACTCATTGTAATAGCGATAAGTCTGTTCAGCGGTCATATACTGATTATCAAATGTACTGTTGGTGTTCGCAGGAACAATCATTTTGAAGCCATGTTCAAACCCTGCTTTAACAGTTGCGTCAATGCAATAATCTGTCTGCAACCCGACAACAATAATCGTGTTTTCTTCCTTTTTCCTTAAATACTCAAGTAATCCTGTGTCTTTAAAAGAACTGTTTACATATTTGTCGAAGATAATTTCATTGTCAGCAGGCTGAAAACTTTCATATATTTCAAAGCCCTCATTTCCTTTTGTTAGTTCACAGCCGATGCCATCATCATGCCTTACGAAAATAACTTCTATCGCATTATTTCGAGCAGTATTTATCAGCTCCTTAATGCGAGCTTCCAGCAAATCAAATTGATATAGCTCGCTGTTTGTAATTGCTTTTTGCGTATCAACAACCAAAAGCACCATATAAATACCTCCACAAATTTATATTTATCGTTTTACCCTATAATTATTAAGTGCATTAATTGCACCTGCTTGCATTTCGGACAGTAGAGAGGGAAGTTTATAGGAATTGTATCCTCTCGTATTTAGTATCTTTCACTATCCAAACTCTCAATAAATTCGCACATGGCTTCTTCACAGCGCTCAGGCTCATATTTATAAACGGCGTGTCCGCAATCGAGCTGAACTGTTATCGCCTCTGAAATTGATGAAGCATAATCCATGCCGAAATCAACCCAACCCTCTGCTATCGTACCATCAGAAATAATCAGAAGTGTGGGAACATCGGGAACGCTTTTACTGTCGATAACTTCAATATCGGGAATTATGTAGTTTGTTTCATTGGCAGCCGTTTCGTTTCCATATGTGCTGCACATGATAGCTGTGATGAGGTTTTTCTCCTCGTCTGTAAATTCTTTCGGAAGTGTTCCTCCGACAAACAATCTTAGTAGTCCCATATCTCTTAACGTCCTCTTGAAAGAATCGGACGAATTCACAGACTTTATTAATTCTTCATCATAAGAGTCATAGGACCTTGTAACTGCCATATCAAGACCTATGATTGCTTCAATTTCATCTGGATAATTCTGTGCCCAATAGATTGCTTCAAGTCCTGAATAAGAGTGCGGACACAAAATATAAGAACCCTCAACACCTGCCGCTTTTAGTGCCTCTCTGTTCTGTCTTACCCTTGTTTCAACATCTCTTGAACCGTCAAAGCCATCGCTGAAACCATATCCGAATTTCTCGATAATTACAACTTTGCAATCATCAAAGCGCTGTGCAAAGGGCTTATATGTCATAATCGGGGAAGATGAACCTCCACCTGAACCTGCCATAAATACAAGTGTATGCTCGCCTTCGCCTGACACAAATATATTCATATTATGACCGTCAACTTCAACGAATTGTCCGATTTGCTGATTTTCCAGCAATGCTTTTTCATTAGAACGCATAATCTGATTGAAAACAAATACTCCTAAAAGAAAAATGAGAATGACCACAATCAGTATCAGTAAAACTTTTGCCGTAACCTTTAATACTTTTTTCATAATCTTACTTCTCCTTCTTCTTAAAAACAATCCCACTATACATCAGATAAAATCCACCCTTATCCTCCCGCAGTATCACAGCCTCTCTCGCTGTTCTTCCGAACCCCTGTGTAAAAGCAAGGCTATCGCTGACAGGCTTTAAGCAGATGTTGAATTTGCTGTTCAGAGCGTCAATTTTTAATGTCAATGCACCATCTTCAATACCAAGAGAGCAATTACAGCTCATATTTTTAAGATTTTCACTTGCAACCTCATAGCTTCCACAGGCATTTTCAAAAGTCTGCGGAATATTTATTTCCGCATATCGGCAGCCGATTATATTCTTATTTTTATAATATTCAGCCGTCTGCTCAAGAATCAAAACCTCTTCGCCACTGTAATCGGCTAATTTCAATCTCATACTATTAATTGCCTTTTTAAAAGCAGGTAACTGTAACAGCAAGCTATTCGGGCAGCATTGCAAAAATCCGTCCTCACAAGGTATCAGCTTAACTGATAAATTTGCAATCTTTGTAACAAGTTCGCCCTTTCTGTTTTTTCTGATGTCGATTAAACCTAACAGCGTTGCGAATTTGCCGACATATTTATCACAGCTGGTCTGAACATATTTATGTTCAAGAGATAATCTACCGCTTATCAGATTTTTGCTTTTCAGATATTCCGTAAGTGCCTTTACCCCCAATGCAGTTGCTATTTTCTTTCCCTGTTCGCTATTGGTCATAACCATAACGCCAACATTCTGATTGGGAATATAGATGAAAACCGAGTGGTGACAGATTGTGCTTCCGCCGTGTCCTGAAACCTTTCCCACATTCTCGCCGAAATTAAACGCATTTTGTGCAAGACAATAACCTGCGTTTGCAACCTCGTAATCAAGCATTTCCTTTACATTCAGACTTTCCATCAGTTCAAGAGTTTCCTTTTTGAATATCGTGTTGTTCTTATTAAGAAAAATCTGACCGAATTTCACAAAGTCATTCATGGAAATATAGGTGTTTGAACCTGCGGGGAGCATTGTATAAAGCAAGTCATTAACTTCATTCCCTTTTTTATCGTAACAAAGGGAAATCGTGGACGAAAATGTTTTGCGTTCTTCGGCGGTCTGTAAAAAGTGAATTTTAATGCCCAAAGGCTCTGCTATCACTTTTCTGATATACTCCTGATATGTAAGTCCCGACGCTCTTTCAATGATAATTCCAAGTACAGTATATCCCACATTTGAATAAGCAAACATCTTTCCCGGCTTTTCTGTCAGATATGTGTTTTTCAACTCGCTCATAACCTCGTGAAAATCCCGTGTGCCGTCAAGAATTAAATTAAACAAATCACACACAAGTCCTGCCCTGTGCATAAGGAGATTTCCGACTGTGATTTTGTCATATTCAAAAGTAGATTTAATTTCAAATTCGGGAATAAATTTTCTTATATCATCATCCAGGGCAAGTGTGCCATCTTCCATAAGCTTAAAAATTCCGAGGGCAGTCATAACCTTTGTGTTTGAGCCTATCATGTACAGGCTGTCATTGGTACTTTTCAGATTCCCTGCTTTGTTGGCATAACCATAGTTGTAGCTGTAAAGGATTTTTTCATTGTCGTACAGTGCAATATTCGCTCCCGTAAGTCTGCTCTTCCTGCATATTTTTTCAAGCTCTCTGTCAAGTAAATTATTCATCGTTTTCTCCTAAGAATCGCTTGATTTCTTCCGCAATCTTCTTGTGTTCAAAATTATGAATATAGTGCGGACAGTCAAGCTTTATATACCCGCCGTTTTCGAGATTTTCAGCATAACTGACAGAGGTTTCCACCCATGCCTTCTTATCATAATTTATGCCCTCTCCGTTTGAAATAAACATAAGTACGGGCATTTTCGGCATAGCACCATCTCTGATAATTTTTGCATTTTCTTTGCAAATTTCCCCTTCATTTACAACAGCATCCGAAACACAGCGTCTGCTGTAAAGTGCTTTTATAATACTCAGTTCATTTTCCGTAAGCTCTGAGTTTTTATACAGAATATTTACACTTCCGGAAATCAATCTCGCCAGTCCCATTTCACACAGCACTTGATCTAATTTCAGAACGTTTGTACTGATATTTAAGTCTGTGTAATATTCAGGTGCCGCCATATCAAGTCCGATGATTGCCGAAACCTCATCGGGATATTTCTGTGCCCAGTATATTGCCTCAAGTCCCGACAAAGAATGTGGACAAAGAACATAAGGCGCTTGTACGCCTGCTTTTGAAAGTGCTTTTCTTGTATCGTCCAGCATAGTATCAATATCTCTGCTTCTGTCGTTATCGTCGCTGAAACCGTAGCCGAATTTCTCCACAACAGCAATTTTATATTCTTCTGTCAGCTGTGAGTACAGTGACTTGAAATCAAGTATCGGTGAGGGAGTTCCGCCGCCTGACAAAAAGACCAGTGTTTTTTCACCCTCACCTTCGGTATAAACACACATATTCTTGCCTTCAACTTCCACAAGCTGACCAATGGGTTCAAGAAGTGACTTTTCGCTTTCGGTTTTTATTCTGTGATTGATAAACGCAATCAGCAAAAGAACACACAGCTCGATTAAAACTATGATGACTATTTTTAATACCATTTTACTTTTCCTTTTCATTTTTCAGTTCCTCAAATCTGTTTTTTACAAAGCAAATCGATTCAGACTGCCCGGCATTTCCGAAAATAAAATTTTCGATTCCGTCAATGGCGGTTTCTCCGAGACCATCTAAAGAAAATCCCACTGTGTTCTCATCTTTAAGGAATTTTACTCCCTGTGTAGTGTATATTGGGGCTGCGTCAAATTTTTTAGCAAGAATGTATGCATCGGCGATATATTTTTCTGCCTCATCATACTTGCCGAAATCAGCTTTCATTACAGCAATTTCTGCAAATAAAATTGCCTTAAGCTTGTCATAAAAGACAATGATATCATCATCGTATTTAATACTATCGAAAAAATCTACAAGCCACAATGCCACATCAATGCAGAGCGGATCTTTCTGCTGTGCGTACATAAACATTATGCCCGCCATAGTATGAATGGTGTTGTTTATAACGTTCATGTAAGAAGCGAAGAGATACATTCTCGCCTCTTCGGGATGTTTCATCATAGTGTATGTAAAGCCGATACGGGCGCTGTTTATATCGCAGATGTTGTTCTGCTTTAAAATTTCAATCCCCTTTTCCAACTGTCCTGCATTAAGATAATTAAGACCGATTAAATTCTGTATAGTTGTCTCATTTATGCTGCTGTCCTTATTTTGGTACAGAAGTGAAATTGCGTTTTGAAAAAGCTCGTTGGATTTAAGCAACGACTTTTCGTCCTTATCCTGTGAAAATCTGAACATATACACCTTTGCAGCCACATAGACGATTTCAAAGTTATTTGGATATTTTTTCAGAGCCTTTTCCGCTTCAAGTACCGCCTCAGCAAAATCCTTTTCCAAAACGTACTGCTTTATGCGTTCGATTCTGTTTACGATATTTTCGTTCTGCCTGTCATACCCTAAAAGCGTGTCAACAGAAATCTCAAACAAATCTGCAAGTTCCATAATCAGCTTGACCTCAGGCACCGATTGACCCGACTCCCACTTATACACAGCACCAACCGTTACGCCAAGCGCCTCGGCAAGCTGTTCCTGTGTGAAGGAGTGCTGCTTTCTGAGTGCCTTTATATTTTCAGCAATTTTAATCTTCATAAGCTTTTTCCTTTCAATGTTATGGTTACATTTTAGCACGGATTACTGTGTTTTTCAACCTACCGATAATATAATTTTTACAGTGTTTTTTATACTAGCGGTATGGGTTGCTTAAAATATATTATAATGTTAATAGATTTTAGAAATAAAAATAAACAGGTTATCTTTTTGGTAAGTAGATAACCTGTTCTTAATCTGCTATATAAGTTTTACACAAAATATAGGAAACTTCTATATTATTAATTTATCAATTACACTTTTACATTAAAATGCAAATAGTTTCAATATTGTAAATAAACAACAAATCCGAACACATTCTTAGTAACGAAAGTGTTCGGATTATGCGTTATTGGCTCCCCCAGTTGGACTCGAACCAACGACAACTCGGTTAACAGCCGAGTGCTCTACCGACTGAGCTATGGAGGAATATATATGCCGGCACCGTCTTATTTTCCCAGGCCGTCACCAGCCAAGTATTTTCAGCGCAAACAAGCTTAACTTCCGTGTTCGGAATGGGAACGGGTGTGGCCTTGTTGCCATTAGCACCGACTATATAATGGTGACCCGTACCAGAATCGAACTGGTGTTACCGGCGTGAGAGGCCGGTGTCTTAACCGCTTGACCAACGGGCCGCAATTGGTGCACCATCGGGGACTCGAACCCAGGACCCACTGATTAAGAGTCAGTTGCTCTACCAACTGAGCTAATGGTGCATTTCAAACTGCTTAACTATTATAGCATACTTTTTTGTATTTGTCAAGCGGTTTTTGAAATTTTTTCAAAAAAACTTTTTAAACTGAACAAGCAAAAGGTGCTTGAGTTGAGAACATTCACATGAAGGAAAAAGGAAAAGCCCTCGACCGATTAGTACCTGCAAGCTGAACGTGTCACCACGCTTACACATCAGGCCTATCAAACTCATAGTCTATGAGAGGTCTTACTCTTACG
>SVNL01000080.1 GCA_015066925.1 Ruminococcus sp. | reverse complement strand
TAACATAGCAAGCATTCCTGCTCCATATTCCATATATAATTACATAATATATGTCAGAATGCATAAATAAACTATACAGGATTATATTAGAATACATAAATTCCGTGTAAAAACAGTTAAATTCCGTGCGGAATGGTTTTTATTGAAAAAATATGGTATAATATATAGATAGTATAAAGACTTTAAAGAAGCTTTGTATCAAATGAAACTTATATTTATATCATAAACGAAAATATGATATTTGACAGAGGTGGAATATGAAAAAAATAATTATAATTATGGCATTGATTATTTTGGCAATTATTGCGGGAATATTTTTAATTACTTATCATAAAGCCGAAGCGGATGTAACGGAAACAGCAACAAAGGTCGGCGTAATAATGAACGGCAGTAAAACTGATCGAAGCTGGAATCAGGCTCATTATGAAGGGCTTGAAAAAACTGCCGCTGAACTTAATCTTGATATAACATATAAAGAATGTGTAACCGAAGATAAGGTTACAGAAATAATCAACGGCTTTGCAAAGGATAATTGCAAGATTATAATTGCAGGCTCCTTTGAATTTGGTAAATATATGGTGGAAGGTGCCGAGAAATATCCTGAAATATTCTTTTTCCATGCAACGGGAACAGAAAGCGGTAAAAATATGTCATCATATTTCGGGCGTATGTATCAGATGAGATATCTTACAGGAATTGCAGCAGGTTTACAGACAGAAACAAACGAAATCGGCTATGTTGCGGCGTTTCCTATTTCAGAGGTCAACAGAGGTATAAACGCATTTACACTTGGTGTGAAAAGTGTTAATCCAGAAGCAAAAGTTTATGTTAAGTGGACTAATTCATGGGGCGATAATTCTTTGACTGCCGAAGTAACAGAGAAGCTGATTTCTTCTCATAATATAGATATTCTTGCTATGCACAGTGATTCGCTAGAGCCGGTCAGAATTGCTGATAAACATGGTATTATGAGCATCGGTTATAATGTTGATAACAGTTCTCTTTATCCTGATACTTTTCTTACTGCGGCAGTATGGGACTGGGAAATATTCTATATGCCGAATATACTGAAATGTTTGCAGGGCAAATTTGATGGTAGGAATTATTGGGAAGGCTCAAAAACGGGTATTATTAAAACAGCACCTTTATCCGATAAAGCTAAGGAGGGAATTGCTGATGCTATGGAGAAGGAACGCAAGCATCTTGATAGTGGTACATATGATGTTTTTTATGGTCCCATATATGACAACAAGGGAATACTGCGTATAGCTGAGGGAGAAAGTATGACTGATTATGCTATGCTTAATGAGTTTAACTGGTATGTGGAAGGAGTAATAATTGATGAATAAGCTAAGACTTAAACAAATTCTTCCTTATATTCTTGTAGGTGTTGTTCTTATAACAGCAATTACTCTTATTCTTCTGACCGGTCATAAAAAAGACAAATCATCCTATGCAGTAGGTCTAATTATAACGGGAGAAAAAGATGACAGCGGATGGAACAGTGCACATTATAACGGTGCAGTTACTGCTTGTGATAAACTTGGAACCAAACTTATTGTAAAAGAAAATATCCCTGAATGGAGCGGCAAATGTGCCGAAGCAATACATGAACTTGTTGATGAAGGTGCAGGAATGATAATTCTTTCAAGCTATTCTTATTCTTCAGAAGTAAAGGAAACCATAGACAGCTATCCTGATATTGCTTTTTATTCAAGTTCATCAGAATATCAGGCTGAAAATGTTACTTCATATTTCGGAAGAATGTATCAGGCAAGATATCTTACAGGAATTATCGCTGGTATGAAAACTGAAAGCGATTCAATCGGTTATGTTGCTGCAATGCCGAACAGTGAAGTGAACAGAGGCATAAATGCTTTTACACTCGGAGTTAAGAGTATTAACCCAAATGCAACGGTTTATGTTTCCTGGACAGATTCATGGGAAAATGCTGAAAGTGAACAAAAGGCTGCCGAAGCTCTTATTAAGAATAAATCTGTAGATGTTATTACTTATCATCAGAATCAGCATTATACAGCACAAACAGCTGAAAAAATGGGAGTATACTCAATCGGTTATAACAGGGATGTAAAGGGACTTTCTGAAAAACATCTTACTGCGGCTGTCTGGAACTGGGATTCTCTTTATTACCAGATAATAAGAGAATATGTTCAGGGTAAACCAAACACAGCAGAACGCAGGTGGTTTGACATTGACAGTGGTGTTATTGGTCTTTCGGATTTTTCATCATTTGTAGATAATGATATAATAAACGCCGTAAGTAAAGCAAAAAACAGAATATCAAGCGGAAACGACATCTTTTCAGGAGAAATATATGATAACAATGGTGTGTTGAGATGCGGTGAAAATGAAGCTTTGACAGACGAAATGCTATTTGAAAATATGGATTGGTTTGTTGACGGAGTTGAAATATATGATAAAAAAAATAGATAGAAATCGAATACTATATGCAGCAGCCCTGATTATTCTTGGATTTGTAATCGTCGGTATTGTATGTTTGTTTATGTGGCTGAAATTAAACTCTATTACAAAAACACAGGTAGAAAAACACGTTGCAGGATATAGTCTGATGATGGCACAATCAATTGACAATACCTTTAGAACTGAGCTTGATATACTATCCGAGCTGACTGCTTTAGTTGATATTGAAACAGGTGAGATTGATGATATATTTGAGCCTCAGAATGGTGTAATATACGGCGTTATGCGTATAGATGGTTCTTTTGCTTACGGCGAGGAATTAAGCTTTTCTGACTATGACGGTTTTTTTCAGGCAGTAAAAGGAAACCCGTCCGTAAGTACGAATAATAATAAAATTCTGTTTACAGTGCCGGTGTACAATGGTCAGAATGTAAGGTATGTATTGTATAAGTGTTATGATACTGCAGTGCTTGAAAGAAAACTGAATATTATATGCTACGGCGGTATGGGGGAGTGCTTTCTTATAGATGATGAAGGCAATATTATTCTGCGTTCTTTAGGTTCAGAAAGTGAAATAAGTTCTCTTTTAAATAAAGATAATGAAAATGCTATCGAGACTATTCGCCACTCTATGAACGTCAATGTTTCTGCAGCAGCATACGGAGATAAAGAAAAGGTACTTTTTGCAGCTGAATCAGACTATGAAGACTTCTATGTAATGGGTATTGTTCCGTCTAAAGCACCTGCGGGAGAAATATCGCTGGTTATTCCTCTGGTACTATGGACATTTGGTCTTTTATGGCTGATGATTGTAATTATAATTGTATTTTTTGTTGGTGCCGAGCGTAAAGCAAAGCAGAGTGAAGAACTACGTCTTGCCAAAATTGCTGCTGAGGATGCAAACCGTGCAAAAAGCGATTTTCTTGCTAATATGTCACATGAAATCAGAACTCCTATGAATGCTATTGTCGGAATGTGTGAGCTTATACTTCGTGAGAATGATATCAGCAACATAGTAAGAGAACGTTGTGTGAATATTCAGAATTCAGGAAAAAGCCTGTTGTCGATAATTAATAATATACTTGATTTTTCTAAAATTGAATCAGGCAATATGGAGCTTATTGAAGATAAATTCAATATTTCATCTGTTCTTGAAGAGGTTATAAATATGACCGTAACCCGAAAGGGATGTAAAAAGATTGAAATTATCGTATTGGCTGACCCTAATATACCATGCGGACTTATTGGGGATGAAGTGTGCATAAAACAGATAATCATAAATCTTATGACCAATGCTGTTAAATTCACTCATTCGGGAGCTGTTACATTAAGTGTATCACATATCGTACAGGAGGATAGTATAATACTTAAAATATCTGTTGAGGATACAGGCATAGGTATTACTGAAGAAAATCTAAATAGACTGTTTACAAGCTTCCAGCAGCTTGATACACGAAAGAATCGTTCGATTGAAGGCACTGGGTTGGGACTTGCTATTTCAAAAAGACTTTTAACTCAGATGGGCGGGACTATCAATGTTTCAAGTGTGTATGGTCAAGGCTCTGTTTTCAGCTTTGAAATTCCTTTAAAAATAAGTGATGCTCGTCCGTTTATAAGCGTAAATGAACCTGAGAAACTATATGCGGCTGTATTCATTGACTTTGATAAAATTGAAAATTCAGTTGTTAAAAAACAATATACAATACTTATGAATGAAATAAGCAGTCTGCTTGGTGTTAAAATGGTACATACAGTATCACTGAGTGAACTGAAAACAACAATATCTGAACGCAAAATAACGCATTGCTTTATAGGCAAGGAAGAATACATTGAAAATAAGGATTATTTTGATAAGATTTCTTTAGAGTTGAATGTATCCTTAATCCAGGATATTACAGATTCAATTCAGCTTCCGGCATCAATAAAATGTATATATAAGCCTTTTTATGTAATGTCTGTTGCACTGGCACTTAATAATGAGGCTGATAATTATAATAAAATTGAACGTTTAAGTTCGTCTGTGTCATTTACAGCACCAAAGGCAAGAGTTCTTATTGTTGATGATGCAGAAATCAATCTTAAGGTTGCGTCAGGTTTAATGCAGCCTTATAATATGGAACTGATAACGGCTGATAGCGGACCTTCAGCGATTAATAAAATTCGTTTTCAGAATATTGACCTTGTATTTATGGACCATATGATGCCTGAAATGGATGGTGTTGAAGCAACGCGTATTATCCGTAGTATGAATGGAGAATACTATAAAAAGCTTCCGATTATTGCACTTACAGCTAATGCAGTAAACGGTGCAAGAGAAATGTTTAAAGAATCCGATTTTAATGATTTTATAGCAAAACCGATTGAATTACTTGCACTTGACAGAGTATTGAAAAAATGGATTCCTGCTGATAAAATCGAAACTCTGACATCAAAGGATAATACCACAGATGATTTAAAAAATAATAGTAATAATATCAATAAGGAAAAACACATTCTTGTTTCAAAAGGTCTTACTTACACGTCAGGAAATAAAGATGTTTATTATGAAATACTCGAAATGTTTGTACAAGATGGGATTGAAAAGCTTGAACAGCTTAATTCCTATGTAGAAAATGAGGACTGGAAAAATTATATTATAAAAGTTCACGCTCTAAAGAGTACTTCTTTGACAATTGGTGCGGTAATGCTCTCAGAGTTTGCAAAAAAACTTGAATTAGCAGGAAAATCGGAAGATTTTGGTATAATAAGAAAAGAAAATAAGAAGCTTTTGAAGCTATATAATGAAGTCATTTCAGAAGGCAGAAGCTTGCTTGAAAACAGAACGTAATGTTCAATCGCTTTTTCATAAAAGTAATATCATGTTATATGGAAGGAGAAAAGATATGAATAATATATCGTTATTTGAAAATTCTCAGATATGTTTAAACATGATCTTTATATTCATTGCAATTATTATTATTCTTACCATAATATTTATTGTCGTGATTGTTAAGATGAAAAAATCAGTGAAATATAAAAGTGAAAGCAATAATTATGTAAACAAAATGAATAAAAAAATCATTCGTGCACTTGTCCGAACAATTGATGCCAAGGACCGCTATACAAATGGTCATTCCATAAGAGTTGCCAGATATTCAAGAGAGATTGCACGACGTTTGAATAAAAGTGAAAAAGAGCAGGAGGAGATCTACTATGCAGGACTTCTTCATGATGTAGGAAAAATCCGTATCCCTGCTGCTGTCATTAATAAGCCCGGGAAGCTTACTGACGAAGAATACGAAATGCTGAAAATACATCCTGTTACAAGTTATCATATTCTGAAAGACATCTATGATGACAAGACTATTGCTCTCGGGGCAAAGTTTCATCATGAACGGTATGACGGAAAAGGCTATCCTAATGGTCTGACAGGAGATAATATTCCAGAGATAGCAAGAATAATCGGTGTAGCTGATACATATGATGCTATGACAAGCAATCGTAGTTATCGTATGTCACTTTCACAGCAAATGGTGCGTTCTGAAATCGAAAAGGGGAAAGGGACACAGTTTGATCCTGAAATTGCTGATGTTATGCTGCAGATGATTGATGAGGATAAGGGTTATAATATGAGAGAAAAAGACTTACAAAAGCATATACTTGTTGTAGACGATGAGCCGATAAATATAAAAATGGTTCAACTTATCATGAAGGATGAGCCGATGTATACTGTTATAGGTGCAAACAGCGGTGCAGAAGCATTGAAAATACTTGAAGAGCGTGAGGTTAATCTTATACTTCTTGATGTGATTATGCCTGAAATGGATGGTTTTGAAACACTTTCTCGTATTAAAGATAAATATGATATACCTGTTGTATTTATGACGGGTGATAAAAACATTGAAACCATACAAAAAGCTACAGATTACGGCGTTGAGGATTATCTTACAAAACCGTTTTTACCGCTTGCTATGAAAGAAATAATGCATAGTATTTCAAATTGGAATAAATAGAATTTACATAAATAAAAAGACGATTTCAATTTCAGAAATCGTCTTTTTGTTTATTTCAGAGAAAAAGCAAGGTTATAAATTGTTTTTCTGTTTTTCAATGAAGGAATCATACCATATATCACGGATTTCCTTTGCGGATTTTCGTGTGACATAAAGATTAATCCCGTTTACGAAAGTAATGCAATCACCGGAAACTGCAGTAATATGATTTAAATTAATAAGCATACTTTTCCCACACATCGCAAAACGTAAATCGTTAAGAAGTTCAGGAACAGCGTCAATAAATGAGGTTCTTATTGTTATACTTTCAATTACATCACTGTTTTTCAGATGATATAAGATTTTCCTCCCTGAAAGTTCTGTGTATAAAATG
>SVNL01000079.1 GCA_015066925.1 Ruminococcus sp. | reverse complement strand
TTTTGTATTCATCTGTGTAAGGATATGTTCCTCAGAGGCTTCGGGCTTTTCGATTGATTTACGATAAATTCCGCCCATTCCTCCCAGATAAAGCGCATATATAAGCTCATCTCCGAATGATGCAACGCCTTTTATACTTGTCGGAACGTTTTCGTTTTCTGAAGAATAATTAATGTTTCCCAAAAAAGCTGCACCTGTTCCGCTGCTTTTCCATTCTTTATTTCTATTGATTTCTTTTACTGCATCTGTATATTTTTCGACTCTCTCACTTTTAAGCTCTTTCACTTTTCCGTTATCGCAAAAATAAATTTTATTCTCTGATATGTATAGCAATTTCATTATAACACCCCCATATAAAATTTTATATACTATTCAAGCTCTATCGAGCTAATAATCTGTTCAATAACTTCTGTATCGTCTTCTTTAAAAAGCAAATAATGGTATTTTGTCAAATTGTTTTTATCATATATATATGCTGTCCATAAATCAGAGTTAAATATCTCGCTATCCTCTATATAACCGATATACACAAAGCAGTTTTCTCCATCCAGTTCCCACGTTTTCTCCATTTTCCAACTTTCTTCCTTTGATTCTGCAAGTTCAAGAAAAACGTCCATATCTCTGCTGCGAAGCTTCAAGCAGTCTTTGGCTTTCAGTTTATTTCTGACGAACCATAAAATATCACTGCTTGCATCATAAGGTGTCGGAAAGGTTTCATCAATCGTTTCAAAAAAATGCTTGTAATCTGCTTCCTCATACTTATAATATTCCCAAGCGTCATAATCTTCGGAATATCCCTTCATAAGTTCATCGTTTTCAAGCGAATCATTTTCTATTATTGCAAGAGCTGTTTTTCCGTCTGAATATTCAAAACCGTATCCTATGTCTTTCGGTTTATAGCCGTCAGGAACACTTATTTTTAAATTTCCTCTTGTATATGTTTTAAAATCATCGGGAACTTCAACTTTTTTGAATTCCGTAAAACCTCTGTCGATATTGTCGTATTTGACTTTAACTTTTATATATGTAAACAATCCGGGAAAAAATATAAATATAATAAGTGCTGAAACAAGAATTATTCCAATTATTATTCCGCTTATTTTTAAAGCTTTTTTCATATTATTTCTCCGTATCCGGTAACGGGCGACTTTTAAGCCGCCCATTGATATTAAGATTAATTTTTCATTTCAAAGTTTTCGCCGAGAATTTCCTTGTTTGATTCAAGAATAGGATTAATACATTCTGAAAGGAACTCATCAACCTGCTGTGAGCTTCTTCCTGTATAGCTTTCAGGCTTGAGTACAGCGTCAAGCTCTTCCTTATTAACCATGAACATTGGGTCAGCAAGAATAAGCTCGCAGAGGTTATTATCCTTACCGTAAACCTTAACCTGTTCGCCTGCAATCATAGAATAGTCCATAATTCTGTCGTGAAGCTCCTGACGGTTTCCACCCTTCTTTACAGCATTCATCATAATGTTTTCAGAAGCCATAAATGGAAGCTCAGCCATTACTCTCTTGCGGATTATTTCAGGATAAACAACAAGTCCGTCTGTAACATTCATCATAATATTAAGAATAGCGTCTACACCGAGGAATGCCTCTGCTACTGAAATTCTCTTGTTAGCAGAGTCATCAAGAGTTCTTTCAAACCACTGTGTACCTGCTGTAAATGCAGGATTAAGGCTGTCAATCATTATATATCTTGCGATAGATGTAATTCTCTCACATCTCATAGGATTTCTCTTATAAGCCATTGCAGAAGAACCAATCTGCTTCTTTTCTCTTGGCTCTTCCATTTCCTTGAATGACTGGAGAAGACGCATATCGTTTGAGAATTTACTGCATGTCTGAGCAATTCCGCTTAAAACTGCAAGAACCTGAGAATCAACCTTTCTTGAATATGTCTGACCTGATACAGGAACTACTGAATCAAATCCCATTTCCTCGGCAATCATTCTTTCAAGCTCTTTGATTTTATCTGTATCGCCTTCAAAAAGCTCCATAAATGAAGCCTGTGTACCTGTTGTACCCTTTGAGCCGAGAAGCTTTAATGTCGAAATTCTGTATTCAAGGTCTTCAAAGTCCATAAGAAGCTCATTAAGCCAGAGAGTTGCTCTCTTACCAACTGTTGTGAGCTGTGCAGGCTGAAGGTGTGTATAAGCAAGACAAGGCATTTCCTTATATTTATCAGCAAATGAAGCAAGATTGTTCATTACATTAATAAGCTTTCTGCGTACAACATTCAATGCATCACGCATTATAATTACGTCTGTATTATCGCCGACATAGCATGATGTTGCACCAAGGTGGATTATTCCTGCTGCATCGGGACAAGCCTGACCATATGTGAAAACATGAGCCATAACGTCGTGACGTGTTATTTTTTCACGTTCAGCCGCCATTTCATAGTCAACGTCGTTTATATGCTCTTCAAGCTGTTTTACCTGTGCTTCTGTTACAGGAAGTCCGAGCTTCATTTCAGCTCTTGCAAGTGCAACCCAAAGCTTTCTCCATGTAGTAAATTTCTTATCTGCGGAAAAAATATACTGCATTTCTTCACTTGCATATCGTGTGCAGAATGGGCTTTCATAGCTGTTTGTATTACTCATAATATCAAATACTCCTTAAAAATGTCTTTTTTTGCAGTTTTCTGCAATTTCCCTTACATTATATCATTTAAAACGTAATATGTCAATTAAAGCTTGCCTTTAAGCTTTCTTAAACTATAGCCCTCATTCACCTTCATAACGCCTCTGTCAATTGCAAGAGCGTAATCGGGAACATCTCTTGTTATGGTAGTACCTGCGGCGGTATAAACTCCCTTTCCGAGGGTAACAGGTGCAATGAGATTTGTATTACAGCCGATAAAGCAGTTATCGCCTATAACACAACGGCTTTTTACAATTCCGTCGTAATTTACGGTAACAGTTCCACAGCCGAAATTACATTTTTTACCAACGTCACTGTCGCCTATGTATGTAAGATGTGCAACAGAAGTCTTTTCACCTATAACGGAGTTCTTAATTTCAACAAAGTCACCGATTTTTACTCCGCTTTTTATTACACTGTTAGGTCTGATGTGTACCCATGGTCCGATTTTTACTCCTGCTTCAATTTCAGATTTGAATGCCTGAACATAATTAAGACTTGCGTTGTCACCGATAACACAATCTTCTACAACACAATTAGGACCGATTTTACAATTTGCACCTATTTTAGTGTTTCCTCTTAAAATTGTTCCTGATAAAATTTCTGTTCCCGTTTCAATCTCAACGCTTCTTTCAATTGTTACTCCGTCAAGACAGGTGAATTCTATTCCGTTGTCAAGATGCTTTTCAATTACAGCCATTCTTGCTCTTGTATTAAGGTCCAAAAGACCTTTTCTGTCATTTGCACCGAGTATTACATCAGGATTTTCTGACATATATGCTCCTGCTCTTTTACCCTCGCTTACAGCTATTGCAACTGTATCTGTAAGATAATATTCTCCCTGAACATTGTTCTGTGTCAGCTTGCCAAGAAAATCAAGCAAATCAGCTGTCTTAAACCAGTATGCACCGGAATTTACTTCTTTTATACTGCGCTGCTGTTCATCAGCGTCCTTTTCTTCAACAATACCGCTTATTCCGTTTTCTGTTCTTATTATTCTGCCATAACCCTTTGGCTGTTCAAGCTCTGCCGTAATAACGGTAACGGAATTCTTCTGCTGCTTATGTATTACAAGTGCATTTTTTATTGTTTCACTATCGATAAATGGTGCGTCACCACATAAAACAAGTGTATTTCCGTCAGAATTTTCTTTAAGAAACGCTTCTGCCTGCATAACCGCATGACCTGTTCCGAGTCTTTCAGCCTGTAAAACAGTTTTATACCTTCCACCCAGATACTCGTCTATAATTTCACCCATAAATCCTTTTACAACACATATTTCTGAAAAACCTGCGCCTTCACAAGCCGAAATTACCCATTCAAGCATAGGCTCACCCAAAACCTTGAACATCGGCTTCGGTATATCAGCCTTCATTCTTTTGCCTTGTCCGCCTGCAAGTATTACTGCGTTATCCATTTTATTAGTTACCTCCGTTTTTATTTATTCATTATTTATTATGACAAATTTTCACTCCAATTGCAACCCGATTTGACGATTTTTTTGATTTTTATGTAAATTTTGTATAATTTACCGTAAAAAAGAAAAAAATTTTTTTCGAAAAAAATATGGTAATTTTATCCGAATTATGTTATAATGTTATTAACTCCGATTATGCGTGCTTGTTCACACTGCATTTTTTGCTTTCATAATCGGAAAGAAGTATAAAAACTGGAGGTAATATACCAATGGCACATCAGTATTGTTATTTATTCTCTGAGGGTAATGCAGATATGCGTGAAATCCTCGGCGGTAAGGGTGCAAACCTTGCAGAAATGACCAACATGGGTCTTCCTGTTCCACAGGGCTTTACTATTTCTACAGAAGCTTGTACTGCTTACTATGATGACGGCCGTAAGATCAATGACGAAATTATGGCTCAGATTAACGAATATATCGTTAAGATGGAAGAAGTTACAGGCAAGAAGTTCGGCGATAAGACAAATCCTCTTCTCGTTTCAGTTCGTTCAGGTGCTCGTGCATCAATGCCTGGTATGATGGATACTATCCTCAACCTTGGTCTTAACGAAGACGTTGTAAATTACATGGCTGAAGCTTCAAATAATCCAAGATGGGCTTGGGACTGCTACAGAAGATTTATCCAGATGTATTCAGACGTTGTTATGGAAGTTGGTAAGAAGTATTTCGAAGAGCTTATCGACGAAATGAAGGAAAAGAAGGGCGTTACTCAGGACGTTGATCTTACTGCTGACGACCTTAAGGAACTCGCTGCTCAGTTCAAGGCTGAATATAAGTCAAAGATCGGTTCAGATTTCCCAACAGATCCTAAGGAACAGCTCATGGGTGCTGTTCAGGCTGTTTTCCGTTCATGGGACAACCCAAGAGCTAACGTTTACCGTCGTGACAACGATATCCCTTATTCATGGGGTACTGCTGTTAACGTTCAGATGATGGCTTTCGGTAACATGGGTGACGACTGCGGTACAGGTGTTGCTTTCACAAGAGATCCTGCTACAGGCGAAAAGAAGCTCATGGGTGAATTCCTTACAAACGCACAGGGCGAAGACGTTGTTGCCGGTGTAAGAACTCCTATGCCAATCGCTCAGATGGAAGAAAAGTTCCCAGAAGCTTTCAAGCAGTTTACAGAAGTTTGCCAGACTCTCGAAAATCACTACAGAGATATGCAGGATATGGAATTTACTGTTGAACACGGTAAGCTCTATATGCTCCAGACAAGAAACGGTAAGAGAACTGCTCAGGCTGCTCTCAAGATCGCTTGCGACCTCGTTGACGAAGGTATGAGAACTGAACAGGAAGCTGTTCTTATGATCGACCCAAGAAACCTCGATACACTCCTCCACCCTCAGTTCGACGCTAAGGCTCTCAAGGCTGCAACTCCTATGGGTAAGGGCCTCGGTGCTTCACCAGGTGCTGCTTGCGGTAAAATCGTATTTACTGCTGAAGATGCTGAAGCTTGGAACAACAAAGGCGAAAAGGTTGTTCTCGTTCGTCTCGAAACTTCACCTGAAGATATCACAGGTATGAAGGCTTCACAGGGTATCCTCACTGTTCGTGGCGGTATGACTTCACACGCTGCTGTTGTTGCTCGTGGTATGGGTACTTGCTGTGTATCAGGCTGCGGCGACATCAAGATGGATGAAGAAAATAAGAAGTTCGAACTCGCTGGTAAGACATTCAACGAAGGCGACTTCATTTCAATCGACGGTTCAACAGGTAATATCTATGACGGTATTATCCCAACTGTTGACGCTCAGATCGCTGGTGAATTCGGTAGAATCATGGCTTGGGCTGATAAGTATAGAGTTCTTAAGGTTAGAACAAATGCTGATACTCCTGCTGACGCTAAGAAGGCAAGAGAACTCGGCGCTGAAGGTATCGGTCTCTGCCGTACAGAGCACATGTTCTTCGAAGCTGACAGAATCGCTGCTTTCCGTGAAATGATCTGCTCAGACACTGTTGAAGAAAGAGAAGCTGCTCTCGCTAAGATCGAACCAATGCAGCAGGCTGACTTCGAAGCTCTTTATGAAGCTCTTGAAGGTTGCCCTGTTACTATCCGTTTCCTCGATCCACCACTCCACGAATTCGTTCCTACTACTGAAGCTGATATCAAGACTCTCGCTGACGCTCAGGGTAAGTCTGTTGAAACAATCAAGGCTATCATCGCTTCACTCCACGAATTCAACCCAATGATGGGTCACCGTGGCTGCCGTCTTGCTGTAACATATCCTGAAATCGCTGCTATGCAGACTAAGGCTGTTATCAAGGCTGCTATCAATGTTAAGAAGGCTCATCCTGATTGGAATGTTTGCCCAGAAATTATGATCCCTCTCATCGGTGATGTTAAGGAACTTAAGTTCGTTAAGAAGGTTGTTGTTGAAACTGCTGACGCTGTTATCGCTGAAGCTGGCGCTGACCTCAAGTACGAAGTTGGTACTATGATCGAAATCCCAAGAGCTGCTCTTACTGCTGACGAAATCGCTGCTAACGCTGACTTCTTCTGCTTCGGTACTAACGACCTCACTCAGATGACTTACGGCTTCTCAAGAGATGACGCCGGTAAGTTCCTCAACGCTTACTACGATGCTAAGATCTTCGAGAACGATCCTTTCGCTAAGCTCGATCAGACTGGTGTTGGTAAGCTTATGGAAACTGCTATCAAGCTCGGTAAGCCTGTAAACAACAAGCTCCACTGCGGTATCTGCGGCGAGCACGGCGGTGACCCAACTTCTGTTGAGTTCTGCCACCAGATCGGTCTCGATTACGTTTCTTGCTCTCCTTTCCGCGTTCCAATCGCTAGACTCGCTGCTGCTCAGGCTGC
>SVNL01000078.1 GCA_015066925.1 Ruminococcus sp. | reverse complement strand
ACGCTTTAAAATTCTCTTTAAGCTTGAATTCAATAGCCTCTACCCTGCTGTCAACAATTTTATACAGAGTTTCGATTGAATTATCGCCGTCGGCATTGTTAATTGAACGTACAAAACGGATAATAGTATTTGCAATAAGATATTTCGGAGATACTACAGTATTTTCAATTTTAACCTGTGGCATCATTGACATAAGCGACATTCTTGTCATCTTTGTAATAATTTTACT
This sequence comes from Ruminococcus sp., assembly GCA_015066925.1. Lineage (GTDB taxonomy): Bacteria > Bacillota > Clostridia > Oscillospirales > Ruminococcaceae > Ruminococcus. Next base: position 6,766 of record SVNL01000078.1, on the reverse strand, counting down.
TACCTTTTTTGATGAAGCAAACATTGAAATAATTATATTTTCTTCATCAATATCAGTAAGCGTTACACAAGCGTCAACCATTTCTATACCTTCGTCTGTAAGAACATCTCCGTCACTTCCGTCAGCATTTATAATAATAGCTTTAGGAAGCAGTACAGATAACTCCTCACAGCGTTCTTTATTAATTTCGATTATTTTAACTGATATTCCCTGTTTAAGAAGCATTTTCGAAAGATAAAATGCAATTTTACTTCCGCCGACAATCATAACATATTGTATCTTCTTTTTAAGCATATCAAGTTCTTTGAAGAAAAGAAGAAGCTCTGAATGTGAGGCAATAATATAAATTATATCATCAGCACATATTTCAAAATTACCGTCAGGAATTATTACATCATCACCGCGTTTTACAGCACATATCAGTATTTCAACCTTACTGTGACTGCTCAAATCGCAAAGTCTTATTCCCACAAGCGGATGATATTCGCTAATAACCACTTCTGCTATTTCAACTGCACCTCTTGCAAATTTTTCAAGCTTGAGTGCAGAAGGAAAACGTATAGTTCGATAAATTTCCTCAGCAGTTTCGTATTCCGGATTAACAACCATATTGATTCCAAGTTCATTATATATGAAATTAATCTGCTCAATATTTTCAGGATTACGTATTCTTGCAAGAGTATATTTTACACCAATCTTCTGAGCAATTGTACATGTAAGCATATTTATTTCGTCGGTTGAAGCAACAGAAATAAGAATATCTGCTTTATCGGCATGAGCCTCTTTAAGAACAATAACATTTGTACCGTTTCCATGAACACCCATTACGTCATATTTATCTACTGCCGCATTGACGATTTTTTGATTTTTATCAATAATAGTGATATCGTGCCCTTCACTTGCAAAAAGTTCAGCAAGTGTTATTCCGATTTTTCCGGCACCGACAATAATTATTTTCATATATCCTCCAACACAATATAATACATATATAATATCACTAAATCAAAACAAAGTCAAGGAGAAAACACAACTTAAATCTTATTATTCACACTAATTTTCCTTACTTTCAATATATTTGATTTTTTCTATTTCATAAAATACAATAATTATCTCGGCTTCAATATAAACTAAGTGAATTCTGCTTGTGCACATAAAAATATGCACCTCCAATAGCGTCTAACTTTTGGGGTGCATATCATTTGTGTCAAAAATGGCTTTGAGTTTGTCATGACATTGACTTTCAGGTGTTTTTTTGTTATAATAACCTGAACAATAAATCAAAGTTTAGCGAGGTATGAAAATGAAGCAAAAATTCAATTATGCAAATGAACTTACAGCAAGCCGAATCATATTTTCTGTGTTAATTTTATTTGTCCCTATTTTTTCTGTTAAGTTTTTTATGTTTTATCTCTTAGGTTCTTTCACCGATATGATTGATGGAACAGTTGCAAGAGTATTGAAACAAGAATCTGATTTTGGAGCAAAACTTGATACATTTGCAGATTTTGTTTTTGTAGTTGCTGTTGTTATTAAAATCACCTTAAATGTGCATATTCCAATGTGGCTTTGTATATGGATAATGCTCATAACACTTATAAAAATAACTACATTAATATCAGGATATGTACTGCATCATAGATTTTTATCTGAACATACAATAATGAATAAATCAACAGGAATATTGTTATTTTTCATTCCAATAACACTAGCGATGGAATGCTTACCATATCAAGCACTGGCAGTTGAATGCATTCTCACTTGTTCCGTTTCTACATTCGCTGCAATACAAGAAGGATACTTTGTGAATATTGGTAAGGAAGTATTGTAATAAAATAATGAAGATATCATTATCTTATTTTACGAGATAGCTTTTAATAAGGTCGCCGCATTTTTCGCAGCCAACCTGTGTCATTCCATAACTCATAATATCAGCTGTACGATAACCTGCATCAAGATAAGCTGAAACAGCATTTTCAATTGCATCGGCTTCATCAGGCATATCAAAACTGAAACGAAGCATCATTGCAGCAGAAAGAATTGTACCAATAGGATTTGCTATATCTTTACCTGCAATATCAGGTGCAGAACCATGAATAGGCTCATATAATCCGCATGATGATGCTCCAAGACTTGATGACGGAATCATACCGATAGAACCTGTAATCATAGATGCTTCATCAGAAAGAATATCACCGAACATATTCTCAGTTACCACTACATCAAATTGTGAAGGATTTTTTACAATCTGCATAGCACAGTTATCAACAAGCATATCCGAAAGCTCAACATCAGGATATTCTTCTGCAAGACGATGCAAAATCTTTTTCCATAAGCGACTTGAATCAAGAACATTGCTCTTTTCAACAGAGCAAAGCTTTTTGTTTCTTTTTCTTGCAGTTTCAAAGCCTATTCTGCCGATACGCTCAATTTCTGCTTCACTATACTTTAATATATCAACAGCAGTATCGCCCTCAGTTTTATGCTCACCGAAATAAATGCCTCCTATAAGCTCTCTTACAATAATAAAGTCAATACCTTTATCGACAATTTCCTTTTTAAGAGGTGAAGCATCTGCAAGCTGTTTCCATATTTTTGTGGGACGATTATTTGAATAAACTCCCATACCTGCACGAAGTCTGAGTAATCCCTTTTCAGGACGCATTTGCCCCGGAACATCGTTCCACTTATCGCCGCCCACTGCCCCAAGCAGTACGCTATCGGATTTGATACATTTTTCAAGCTCGCTTTCAGGCAAAGGATCACCGTATTTATCAATAGCACATCCGCCCATATCCACATCAGTATAATCAAATGTGTGTCCATAAAGCTCAGCTACTTTATTAAGAACCTTAATTGCCTGCTCCACAATTTCAGGTCCGATACCGTCACCACGGATTACAGCTATATTTTTAACCATTCTTTTCGCCTTCTTTCAGAGAATTTAAAAGTCCGCCACATTTTATGATATTCTGAATAAAGGTAGGAAAAGGCTGTGCATTATAGGTCTTTCCGGTAGTAATATCTGTAATAACACCTGTATCGAAATCAATTTCTACCTCATCATTTGCGTTAATTTCATCTGCTGCCTTTTCACATTCAAGAATAGGAAGTCCGATATTTATAGCATTACGATAAAAAATTCTTGCAAAGCTTTTAGCAATAACACAACCTGTACCGCAAGTTTTGATTACAAGCGGTGCATGCTCACGAGATGAACCGCATCCAAAATTCCAGCCTGCAACTATTACATCTCCCTTATTGACTTTTTTTACGAATTCCGCATCAATATCCTCCATACAATGCAGAGCAAGCTCATTTGCATCAGGAGTATTAAGATAACGTGCCGGAATAATAACATCTGTATCAACATTATCGGGATATTTGAAAGCTTTACCTTGTGTTTTCATTATTTAACCCTCCTTGTATTCATTAATATAACCTGTCAGCGCACTTGCTGCAGCTGTTTGCGGAGAAGCAAGATATACTTCACTTTCAACATGTCCCATTCGACCAACGAAGTTACGGTTTGTAGTAGCAATACACTTTTCACCTGCTGCAAGTATACCCATGTATCCGCCAAGACATGGACCGCATGTCGGAGTCGAAACAACTGCTCCTGCATCAATAAATGCAGTATACCAACCACGCTGAACACATTCACGGAGAATTTGCATTGTTCCCGGAATAATTATACAGCGAATACCATCTGTAACCTTTTTACCATTAAGAATATTATATGCCGCTTCCATATCTTCCAGCCTGCCATTTGTACATGAACCGATAACAACCTGGTCTATTCTGATATTATGAAGTTCACTTGCAGGGTGTGTATTTTCAGGAAGATGCGGACAAGCAACAGTAGGAACAATCTCTGACAGTTCGATATCAATAACTTTTTCATATTCTGCATCTTCGTCTGCTTCATAAACAACAGGAGTTCTTTCACTTCTGCCTTTTAAATATTCCATAGTAACATCGTCAACTGCAAAAATTCCGTTTTTTGCTCCTGCTTCAATAGCCATATTGCAAATACAAAGACGATCATCCATTGAAAGTGTATGAGAACCCTCACCCGTAAATTCCATACTCTTATACAAGGCACCATCAACGCCTATCATACCTATAATTGTAAGAATTACATCCTTACCGCTGCAGTTTTTCGGAAGCTTACCTGTAAGATTGAATTTTATTGCAGACGGTACCTTGAACCATGCCATACCTGTAGCCATTCCTGCCGCCATATCAGTTGAACCGACTCCTGTTGAAAAGGCTCCGAGGGCACCGTAAGTACAGGTATGACTGTCTGCACCTATAATACAGTCACCTGCTGTTACTACTCCCTGCTCCGGGAGAAGAGCATGCTCTATTCCCATTTTTCCTACATCATAAAAATGACTTACACAATGAGTACACGCAAATTCTCGACAGGTTTTAGACTGTTCTGCTGCTTTTATATCCTTATTCGGAACAAAGTGGTCAAGGACTATTGCCACTCTATCTTTATCGAAAACCGATTCAAAGCCCGCTTTTTTAAATTCATTTACAGCTACAGGTGTTGTAATATCGTTACCGAGAACAATATCCAGTTTTGCTGAAATAAGCTGTCCTGCTTCAACCTTTTCAAGCCCTGCGTGTGCGGCAAGAATTTTTTGCGTCATAGTCATTCCCATTAGTTCACATCTCCTTTAGTCATATTATGAAATGCACTTAATAGTGCTTTTGTACTTGCGGTAATAACATCGGTATCAGTACCTGCACCCCAGAACATAATTCCGTATTTATCTTCAAGCCCGATATAAGATGCCGCTACTGACTGAGAACCCTGTCCCTGCATACTGTGCTGAGTAAATACCTGTAAGGTATATTCTTCTCCTGTATATGCTTTAAGTGCATTGCTTACAGCATTTAGAGAACCATTTCCTTCAGATTCCATCTGAGTTTCTTCGTTGTCCTTCATAAATGTAATGTCAATTTTGACTGTATTATTCTCACGCATAAAGTCGTAATTTACAACTTTGATATCGCTTTCTAAATTCAGATAACGTTCATTAAAGATATCAAGCACCTCATCAGGCTTCAGCTCCTTATGCTCACGATCAGAAATATCCTTGCACAGATAGCTGAAATGCTCACGCATTTTCGGAGGCAGATTATATCCGAAAATCTGTTCAAGCAGATAACCGATACCGCCTTTGCCTGACTGTGAATTTACACGAATAACGTCGGAATCATACGTACGACCTATATCCTTTGGATCAATGGGAATATACGGAACATTCCATTGATGCAGTTTTTTTCTGTTGCGATATTTCATACCCTTAGCTATGGCATCCTGATGAGAACCTGAAAAAGCGGCAAACACAAGTGCACCTGCATAAGGCGCTCTCTCATAAACACGCATACGAGTACATTTTTCGTATTTCTCAACAAGATAATTCATATCTGAAAGATCAAGCTTTGGGTCAATACCGTGAGAATACATATTCATCGCTAAAGTGATAATATCCACATTCCCCGTTCTTTCACCATTACCGAAAAGCGTTCCCTCTACACGGTCAGCTCCTGCAAGAAGTGCAAGCTCCGTATCGGCAACACCTGTTCCACGGTCATTATGCGGATGTAATGATAAAGTTACAAACTCACGATATTTAAGATTTTCACTTATATACTCAACCTGTGAAGCGTAAACGTGCGGCAGACTCATTTCTACCGTTACAGGCAGATTAATAATTACATTATTATTCTCATTCGGCTCAAGAATATCAAGTACAGCGTTGCATACTTCAAGAGCATATTCAGGCTCAGTTCCTGTAAAAGATTCGGGAGAATATTCAAAACGGAAATTGCCTTCATATTCCTTTGCAAGCTTTTTAACAAGTTTTGCTCCATCAATAGCAATCTGCTTTATTTCTTCCTTTGATTTTTTGAATACCTGTTCACGCTGGGCTACACTTACAGAATTATAAAAGTGAATTATTGCACTTGGAGCACCCTTACAGGCATCAAATGTTTTTCTGATTATATGCTCACGACATTGCGTCAATACCTGTATAGTAACATCTTCAGGTATCATATTGTTATCAATAAGGGTACGAAGAAATTCATATTCTGTTTCACTTGCGGCAGGAAAACCAACTTCAATTTCCTTAAATCCAACATCTAACAAAACTTTATAATATTCAAGCTTTTCTTCAAGGCTCATCGGAATAACAAGGCTCTGATTTCCGTCACGCATATCTACACTACACCATACAGGTGGTTTTTTAATATGATCTTTTTCTACCCATTTATTATATTTTCTATCTACAGGAAAATATCCAACTCGGTATTTAGTTGCATCCATCATAAATTTTTCTCCTTTTCTATTCTGAATAAATGCATATCACGCCTGAATTTAATTGCTTATAAATTATCTTTTCTAAAAATCACACTATTTTAAAGCCTTCATCACGCAATGATTTCATTATCAGATTAACATGCTCATAATCTCTTGTTTCCATTTCAATACGTAAAAAGCATCCGTTTACGCTTTTTGTATTTCCCTTTTCGTAATGAACTCCCGTAACATTTCCACCGCAATCAGCAATAATACGTGATATATTCTTAAGCTGTCCCGGTTTATCAATAAGCTCGATTAACAAACTTGAAGAACGTCCTGAATTTCTGAGACCACGCTCTATAACTCGCGAAAGACTTGTTACATCAATATTTCCGCCTGATACTATTGCGGCAACACGCTTACCCTTCAATTTAAATTTATCAAACA
>SVNL01000077.1 GCA_015066925.1 Ruminococcus sp. | reverse complement strand
TGCAAGAGCTTTGACTATACACAGTCAATTCACGCAATGCTGTGGATGACATCCGCCCTTGAAACAGCGGTGCTTTCCTCCGCTAATTTGTACGAAGAGCAGCGTGCTGTCCTCTACGATACATTTGTATGTGTGCTTTCGGACTATATTTACAACATCTATAATCAGGAGCTTCTCAACGTGGATGACGTTGATGTTCTTCCTGAGCTTCACAGATTCGGATTCTATATGACTCTTGCATTTACAGCTAAGAATGACGGTGATGATATCGGATATATACGTTGTCTTAGAGAGGCATTACGCCTTTGTGAGCCAATGAAGGATTTAGTATCATTCTATCTTGATAAATTTGCAGAGAAAATGAAAGAATAAGGCGTATAAAAATAAAAAGAAAAGGCAATACCGAATTAATTTTACGGTATTGCCTTTTTATATGCCATAGAGTTATTTTTCAGCTTCAGAGCTGCTTATTCTGATATTAAGCTTTTCAACGGATTGTTCTTTAACTTTAAGAACGGTAATGAAGAAATTACCGTATTGGGCGGTTTCGTTATTTTCCGGAATATGCTCAAGAAGCTCAGTAACCCAACCGCCGACCGATGTATAGGTACTTTCAATGAGATTTTCGTCAAGACCGATTTCTTCAAGCATATCGCTGATACTAAGGTCACCTGTTACCTCAAATTCGTTATCGCTTATTTTTATCAGATGAGGAACGATTTCGTCATTTTCGTCATAGATTTCTCCGACAAGCTCTTCGATAATATCTTCAAGAGTGATAATGCCCTTAGTGCCGCCGTATTGGTCGAGAACGACCGCGAGATGCGTTTTAAGTCGCTGCATATCACGCAAAGCCTCACTTATAAGCTTTAGGTCGGAGAAATGAGCAACGTCCTGAATAATTTCAGAAATATCATCGCCACCCTGTGAAAGCATTTTAAAGAAGCGCTTATTGGTAATCATACCGATGATATTATCAAGGCTTTTTTCGTAAACGGGAATTCTCGAATACATTTCCTCAATAAATAAATTTTTGATTTCCTCAATAGAAGCATTTTTTTCAACTCCGACAACTTTTATACGAGGAATAAGAATTTCGTTGACGGTGATTTCGTCGAATTCCAGAGCACTTTTAACGAGGTCACTTTCCTGTTCTTCAAGAACGCCTTGTTCTTCGATTTCGTCGATAATGTATTTAAGCTCATCTTCGGTAACGGTAGGCTCTGTTTTATCTGATTTAAGAACAGAAGCAAGAAGGTTGAAGAAGAGTACGATAGGTTTGAAAATAAAAATCAATGCGGAAAGCGGAGCAGCGAATAACAGAGAAAGCTTTTCAGCATTTTCCTTTGCGTATGATTTAGGAAGCACCTCACCGAAAATCAGTACGAGAACAGTGATAACGACAGTAGAAATACCCACACCCTTGCTTCCGAGAAGGCTAGTGAAAAGAACTGTAGCAACTGAAGCCATAGTTATGTTAACGATGTTGTTTCCGACAAGAACGGTGGTAAGAGCATCTTCAAAAGCATTTGCAATTTTCAATGCTTTTGCTGCACGTTTATTTCCTTGAGCAGCATAGTTTTTAAGTCTTATTTTGTTTACGCTTGAAAAAGCTGTTTCACAGCTTGAGAATAGGGCAGAAAAAATTATAGTGATGATGATTATAGCTATCCTGCCAATGTTTTGAGTGTCCATAAAAGTCCTTTCATATTGTATATTTTAATTTGTATATGATTTATTGCTGATAGAGCAAAAATATATATCTTCAACAAAGTATACATATTAAGTATAGCATATAGTTTAACAATAATCAAGGTGTTTTATTAAAATAAACAGCAATATCAATGAAAATTCTGTAATCGCTTGCAATTTAGGAAGTAAATTGTTATTATTAATGTTGAGGCAGTTTGCGTAAGCGGAAAAACTTCCTTAAAAATACGGAATAAAAATAAAAGCGGAAAAGCCGCAAATATAACGGAGGCATAAAAATGGCGAAAATAAAAGAACTTTACCGTAAATACGAGCAAGTAATAATGTATATAATAATGGGAGGCTGTACGACACTTGTTTATTACATAGCCCGTATAGCATCAAGGCTTCTGCTTGGAGAAATAAACAGAGCTTCACTGATTGCAACAGCAATTGCACAGATAGTAGCAATTACATTTGCATTTATAACAAACAAAAAGTTTGTGTTTAAGAGTAAAACCACAACAAAAGGCGAGCTTGCCAAAGAAGCGTTTGCATTTTATGCAGGCAGAGGAGTAACGTTTCTGCTTGACCTGCTTATAACATTTATATTTGTAGAATCCTGTGCAGACTTTTTTGTGGAGCTTTTCGGACTGGACAAGCTCAATTACGAAAGTGGAATTTTAGGAAATAAATATGCAAGCAAGCTTTTGGGTTCACCGCTTCTTCTTAATGAATTTATCTGGACAATGCTCTCACAGGTAATGATACTCATACTCAATTACGTTTTCAGTAAGCTGGTTGTATTCAAAAAGGGCGCATCTAATAAGGAACAGGCAGAAGGCTGATGGAATATATTAAAATAGGAAATGTAAAAATTGAAAAAACAGCGGCATTGGCACCAATGGCAAGCGTGGCTGACAGAGCATACCGCATGATATGCAGGGAGTACGGTTCAGCATATGTCGTAAGCGAAATGGTATCGGCAAAAGGGCTTTGCTACAGCGACCGTAAAACGAATGAGCTTTGTACCGTAACTGAAAAGGAACGTCCAATGGCTGTTCAGATTTTCGGCAGTGAACCTGAATTTATGGAAAAAGCCGTTGAAATAGTAAGCAGGTACAATCCTGATATAATTGATATAAATATGGGATGTCCTGTGCCAAAGGTTGTTGGAATAGGCTGTGGCTGTTCGCTTATGAGAGATATAAAGCTTGCGTATGAGGTTGCAAAAGCGACTGTAAAAGCAGCTAAGGTTCCCGTTACAGTAAAATTCCGCAAGGGCTGGGACGACAACTGTGTTAATGCAGTTGAATTTGCCAAGGCGATGGAATCAGCAGGCGTAGCCGCAATTGCTGTTCACGGCAGAACAAGAGAGCAGTTCTATACAGGAAAAGCGGATTGGAAAATTATTTCCGAGGTTAAGAAAAGCGTAACAATACCCGTAATTGGCAACGGAGATGTAACAGACCTTAAATCGTGTCTTGAAATGTATGAGCAAACAGGCTGTGACCTTGTAATGATAGGCAGAGGAAGCTATGGAAATCCATTTGTTTTTAAGGAAATAGCGTCGTATTTTAACGGCAAGGAATATACTCCGCCTGATTTGGAGGAGAGAATGTCGACAATGCTCAGGCATATAAGGCTTATTATTGAGATTAGTGAGAAGCCGACTGAAATGGCAATCCGTGAAGCACGAAAGCATGCCGCATGGTATATGAACGGCTTTTACGGCTCAGCCAAGTTCAGAGCAAGGTGTTATAATCTTTCGTCTTATGCTGAGGCAGAAAGCCTTGCGGAAGAATTTATAAATTTGCAGAAAAACAGATAAAATATATTATATAATAAAGGAAATTGATTAAAATGAAAAAAAGAAAAATGGTGCTTAGAAAAGGAAGGGCAGCAGGTGCGGCGTTAATACTGGCTTTAACGGTGTATTCATGCGGACAGGTTGTCGAAAGAGATGCAAAGAATGTTAATGCGGGAAAAGAAGCAATTATTCCTACAGAACCAACAGTACCGATTACAACTCAGCCGCCTACAGAACCACCGGTAGTCGATAAGCGAATACATATTGTTGCAACAGGAGATAACCTTGTTCAGACAGCGGTTTACAAAAATGCTCAGCAGCTTGCAGGTGACGGAGTTTCATACGACTTCAAGCCTATGTATGAAAATGTCCGCCACATAATTGAGGGTGCAGATGTAAGCATTATAAATCAGGAAACACTCATTTGCAACGGAGAATATGAAGTGTCGGGAAGCAACTTTAATTTCAATTCTCCTGTTGAGCTTGGGCAGGATATGATTGACCTGGGATTTGACGTGTTCACGATTGCAAACAATCACGTTCTTGATAAGGGTGTCGGAGGACTTTCGGCAACTCTTGACTATTGGGATGAAAAATCTCAGCTTAACGACATTGTCGTATGCGGAGCGTACAGAAATGAAGCTGATGCAAATAATATAAGAACTATGGAGGTTGACGGAGTAACAATAGCTTTTCTTGCTTATACAGAGCATATGAACGGTTATAAAATGCCGTCCGACTCGGAAATGAGAGTTATCCTCACCGACGAAGAGGAAATTATGGAGGCTCAGATACGAGAAGCGAGTGAAATTGCCGATGTAGTTATCACTGCAATGCATTGGGGTGTAGAGGATACACACGTTGTTTCAGAGGACAGAAAAGAGCTTGCACAAAAGCTTGTGGACTGGGGCTGTGACGTAATACTCGGAACACATCCTCATACTGCGGAAACAATGGAATATATCACAAGAGAGGACGGCTCAAGAGGCTTTGTGTATTATTCGCTCGGCAATTTTATTTCCGCACAGACCGATAATTTCAATGTAGTGGGAGAAATAGCTGATTTCACAGTTGTTGTAGATGGTGAAACGGGTGATGTTACACTTGAAGATGTATATGCAATACCTGTAATAAATCATTACGACGACGGAAAGTTCTCGAACATGCGACTTTATCCATATAATATGTATACATCTGAGCTTGCCGATACTCACGGACTTCCATATGCTCCTCTTGGCACAGCGAAAAGCTTTAATATGGGAGTTATTGATAATATAATAGAAAACAATATTCCCGAGGAATTCAGAAAACTTGATTAAAAGAATTAATTTGTTAATTTTAAGACAGAAATGCTTGTTGAAAACGGATAAAATAATCAACATCGTTTGGTAAATGTCACAAAAAAACAAGGTGCGGTTTTATTGAAAACATAAAAGATTTTTATAGCTATTTACTTTTTAAAACAGTTGATATATAATGAAGATGAGAATAAAGTAAGTTAGTGCCATATGTCAAGGAATGTGCCTATATCTCTTTATTTACTTAGGATTATAAGATATAAACCGAGACTGATAAGCGGTGCTTTCAGACGGTTTGCGCAATGTAGTTTAAAGCCGAAAGTTGATATTATATACAATTTTCAATATCATCATTTATAACTTTTTACAAAATAAAAAAAATCTATTGACTTTAAACTACGTCTATTTTATAATATAAAGTGTGGGTTACTATAAGTAAATTTAAGTGAAGTGTGTACATTTCGCAGAAAGTCATATTAATTTTTCTCAATATGGCTTTAAATCTTGTAGCACAAAATCGAAAAAGGTGCTATCGGTATAAGAGAAGGAGGAAAAAGAAAAATGAAAAAGAATAAGATTATTGCAGGTGCTATGGCATTAATGGTTATGGCTTGTGCTGCTCCGGCAACAGCAGTAGCTGCAGGTGGAACAGTTGTATTCTCTGCAAGCAAGGAAAATGCACTTCCAGGTGAAAATTTCACTGTAGAGGTTTCACTTTCCGACATTCCATCAACAGGCATTAATGCTTGTGAATTTGCTGTTGGTTATGACAGCTCACTCGTTACAATTACAGGTGTAGAAGCAGGCGCTCTCACAAAGACAAATGCAGAAAGCGCAGATTCATCATCATCATCAATTCCGTTGTTCGATGCTTATGTTAATAAGACAAATAGCTCAATCAATGTATGTTGGTCAACAGCTGCTGAAGATTCAAAGTACTGGTTACAGGGTTCAGGCGTAATGGTTACTATTACAGGTACTGTAAACAGCGACGCTAAGAGTGGCTCAGTAGCAGATTTTGAAATTGAGGCAATTTCACGTGACACATATCCGGGTTCTGGCACAAAGAACGATAAGATTAAGGTTGGCTATTACAGCAACAACGCAAAGGAAATGTATGATTATAAGGTAGAAAACGGTTCAGTAACTATCGGTAGTGCTCAGCTTGCTGTAACAAAATACGGCGATGCAAACTGCGACGGTGCAGTAGATATTTCAGACGTTGTTCTTGTTAAGTCGTGGCTTCTCAACAGCAGTAAGTATTCAATGACTGAACAGGGTAAGGCTAACGCTGACGTTCAGGGCGTTGGAAACGGTATCAATGGTAACGACGTAGTTGCAATTCAGAAGAGCATTCTCCATATTATCGAAACTCTTCCTGTAGCTTAATAAAACTCCTAATCCGAGCGCAAAAGCATTTTGCTTGATTTAAGCTAACCCAATAAAAAATCAAATATTGGCTTCAAGCCTTAAGAAAGGAATTAAAACCGATGAAAAAATTTATTTCAACTCTTACATCACTTGCTATGAGTGCTTCACTTACAGCAGGTGCGTTAGCAGTTCCTTTTTCTGCTGATGCTTTAACTTATGACAAGACAATGAAGTCACTCACAATCAAAGCTGAAAAGACAACTATTTCAGCTGAAGAAATTGCAGCAGGCGATGTAAAAGTTAAGTGTTATGTATATCTCGATGATGTAAATGGTGCAAACGATACAAACTGTGTTCAGGCATTTATGACATTTGGTAAGTGCGCAAGCGATAATATCAAGATGACAGGCATCACAAACATGTTTGCAAATCCTGGTACATATACAAAACCTGACGGTACAGTATTAAACTGTTCAAAGGGTGCGTTCTATGTAGGTACAATCGTAAACAGAACAAAGGCATTCAGTGCTGAAGGTGACTATCAGGCAGAAAAAGTAAGCGATGATATCTGCTCAATGTCATGGTCAAGAGCTACTATGGATGGTAGCTATATCGGTGAAAAGTCAACAGACTATCACGTTGCTGAATTTGAAGTAACACTTGAAAAGGGTGCTGCTGCAGGTGACTATGAAATCACATTTATCAATGAAGATATGACATACGTTAACCCTGATTACGTTGGTACTGACAACGCTACAACAGTTGTTTCAGTTGACGGTTGGGTAACATATGATGATTATTATTTCGGCGGTCTTGAGCTTAACAGCACAAAGATTACTGTTGAAGGTGATGTTACACCTGGTACAACAGCTCCT
>SVNL01000076.1 GCA_015066925.1 Ruminococcus sp. | reverse complement strand
TATAATAACAAGTATATACAAATCAAGGCAATACAAAGGATAAAATATACTGAGGAAAAGAAAGGAACTAATATGAAAAAAGGTGTAAAAAAGATTTTATGTACAGCCTGTGCTCTTATGACAATTGTTAACGGTGCTGAATATATGTCTGCCGCTGCGGCTGAATCAGAATCTGAAGCCGTAGCCGGAGCCGGTGCAGAAGCAGAAGCAGGTGCAGAAGAAACTTTAGTCGGCTGGGTACGCGATGAAAATGGAAATATGTATTATTACCACGAAACCTTCGGCATGATTAAAGGTACACATTGTAATATAGATGGTGAACTATTTCTTTTCGCCCCCAACGGAGTGCTGAAAACAGGTTGGCAATCTATTAATAATAAAAGATTTTATTTCGATGAAAAAACAGGTGCCCACGTTTATGGCTGGTTTGATTATAATGGCGAAAAATATTACATAGACAAATCAGATGGCAAGGTCACAGGCATGGTTAATATCGATGGCGACAAATATATTTTCGATGAAAACGGAATACTCTATAGAAGTCGCTTTGCTGAAGTTAATGGCTACCACTATTATTGCGACAAAGACGGAAGTCCTGTCTGGGGTACATTTAAAATTAACGACATAGAATACGCCTTTGCCGAAAGCGGAGTCTTAAAAACAGGCTGGCAGTCACCTTTTGGTAATAAAAGATTTTTCTACGACAGAAAAACAGGCAAACAAGTTTATGGGAAAATTTTCTATAACGGCTGTTATTACTACGTTGACAAAGAAAACGGAAAAATAACAGGAGATTACACTATCAACGGCATACCATATAAATTCGATGAAACCTATGGATATATGCTCCAGGGCTGGCAGGAAATAGACAATTACAAATATTATTACGAAAACGGAGAAGCCGCTGTCGGCTTGAAGAAGATAGAAGATTTTACATATTTTTTCAGCGAGGACGGAAAGCTCTCAAAAGGCTGGCTGAAAAGCGGTGATGATACTTATTACGCCGATTCGGAGTATCACATTTTAAGTGGCTGGAATACTTTCAGAGGATTAAAATATTACTTCGACCCGGATACCTATAAGCTTGTAAAGGGAACAACTGAAATTAACGGAAAAAAATATCTTTTGCACCCTGACAACGGTTCACTTCAAACAGGCTTTGTAACCATAAACAATGACCTTTATTATGCCGATGAAAACGGAATAATAAATACAGGCTGGCTTGATTTAGACGGAAACAGATACTTCATTAACGAAGACGGCATTGTTCTTCAAGGCTGGCAGGAAATAGAAAATAAAAAATATTATTTTGAAAAAGACGGTGAAACTCCCGGAAAAATGCTCACAGGTCTTTGCGAAATTGACGGAAACCTCTATTTATTCGATGAAGATACAGGCGTTATGGCTATAAACACAATTTACAAGGATTATGTTATCGGTGCTGACGGAATTGCTGTAAAATCCAATACTGCCGAAACAAAAGCGGCTATAATTATTTCGGAAATCGGAACTGATGTTACCGGTATTTTCAGCTATATACGCGGAAATAACAATCATGCAAATATTGAAAAAATAACCACTCCGGAAGAAACCGAGAAAAAGGGCTGGAGCTACTATGCTGAATACGCAATGAATGAGCGAAATGTTGTAAGTACATATTTCGCCGCATTAACCGATATTCTTCTTAAAGCGGCAGGTCATGAATCACGAATTGTATACGGAACAGGCAGAAGCAGTACTCCTCATTACTGGAATCAGGTGAAAATTGATGATAAATGGACAAACTATGATTGCTGTAACGGTTATGCTAATGTGTCAGATACATATCTCGAAAAATTAAACTATACATTCTTACAGTATATTTATCCCGAATATACCAAAAAAGAAAATGAAAGTGAGGAATTAAAATGATTATCAAAAAAATTACATCAGCATTAACTGCTATCGGATTATTATTCTCAACACCTGTATTCACTTCGGCTACAGCATATACTGCGCCACCTACCGATAACCCGACAATTATTGAATCAAACTATGAAATATTCAATAAATGCGGAGATATAATGCTTAACTTTGAAAAAAATATGACTGCCCATGTTAAAGTATATATGTCTTCACCTGAAAATCCGGAATGTTATTACTATGACGAAAAAATATCTTCTACAGGCAGTAATCCAACCCTATATCTTCTGCCTCTCGACGCTGTTGATGATGCTGTTTATACATTAACTATTTTTGTCCCCGAATCACCGGACTCCGAAAAGGGACAAACATTTACCTACAAAGACATAATAATAGAAAATACTGCTTATAGCGACAGTGCACGTTATAATTCATTCTACTTTAATTTAAACTATACCACTGAATCCGATTTGAAAGCACCAAAATCAAATCTTATTAACACTCATATTGGTAATTCCACTACTTGTCGAAAAGAATATCTTGTTGAATTCTACGGAACTCCAAACGCTCTGGGAGATGTAAACTGTGACTTGGAAATCAATGCGCTTGACGCTTCATTGATTCTGGCACATTATGCCTCAATAAATATAGGCGGTGGCGGTACATTTACAGGTAATATAAATCTTTATGCCGATATAAACAGTGACTCTCAAATTAATGCTCTTGACGCTTCACTCGTTCTGAGCTATTATTCCTATGCTTCAATAGGCGGAAAAGAATCGCTTAAAGATTTTTTAAGCAAAAAGGATTAATGCCTATCAATCTCCCCTGACTTTTATCATCAGCGATACTATAACGTTGCAATACCTTTTTACACACACTTAAAGGACGAATTTTTATTCGTCCTTTTACTTTACCTGCTTTTAAGAAGTATTCAGCCTGAAATATTACCAAAAAAGAAGTAAGATAATTGTTGAAATTTTAGATTTAAATCCTTGCAAATAATACGGCAATATGATATAATGAAGTGTAACTGTATGTTTATACACAAAATTATATGAAAAGAGGAAATAAAATGCCTGCTAATATTGTTGTAGGAACTCAATGGGGTGATGAGGGTAAGGGTAAAATTATTGATATCCTTGCTTCTCGTGCAGAAGTTGTTGTACGTTCACAGGGCGGTAATAATGCCGGCCATACCGTTGTAAATAACGGTGAAACCTATAAGCTTCATCTTATTCCTTCGGGAATTCTTTATCCCGATACCCTTTGCCTTATCGGTGCGGGTGTTGTTCTTGACCCTAAGGACTTCATCAGCGAGCTTGACAGCTTGAAGGAAAGAGGTATTTCTACCGCTAATCTTAAAATCGACCCAAGAGCTCATATCGTTATGCCTTGGCATATCGCTCTTGACGGCCTTTCTGAGCAGTTCAGAGGCAACTCTGATATCGGTACCACAAAAAGAGGTATCGGCCCTACTTATATGGATAAATATGAACGCTGCGGCATAAGAATGTATGACCTCGTTCATCCTGAAATACTTGCTGAAAAAATTAAAGCTACAGGTAACCTTAAAAACAAAATCATCACTGCTGTTTACGGCGGCGAAGCTTTCGACCTCGACGCTGTTACTGCTGAATATACTGAGTACGGCAAACGCCTTGCCGGATATATGGACGATGTTTCTGTTCTTACCTATGACGCTTATAAAAATAATAAGACTATTATGTTTGAAGGCGCTCAGGCTACTCTTCTTGATATAGACTTCGGTACTTATCCTTATGTTACTTCTTCTCATCCGCTTTCAGCAGGCGTTTGCGTAGGCACAGGTGTAGGTCCAAGAGTAATTTCAAATATTATAGGTGTTGCCAAAGCTTATACAACACGTGTTGGTAAAGGTCCTTTCCCAACTGAGCTTGATGACGAAATAGGCGAAAAAATCAGAAACGTAGGCGGCGAATTCGGTACAACTACAGGCAGACCAAGAAGAACAGGCTGGTTTGACGCTGTTATCGTTCGTCACTCTGTACGCGTTAATGGTCTTGACGCACTTGCTATCAACAAGCTTGATACTCTTTCAGGACTCGGTACTCTTAAAATCTGTGTTGCTTATAAAAAGGCTGACGGAACTATTATCGAGCATTTCCCTGCTGCTCTTGAAGAGCTTGCTGATTGTACTCCTGTTTACGAGGAAATCGAAGGTTTCAATGAAGATATTTCAAATTGCAAGAGCTTTTCAGCTCTCCCTGAAGCTTGCATAAAATACATCGAAAGACTTGAAGAGCTTTGCGGCTGTCCGATTAAAATGATCGGCGTAGGTCCTGACAGAACTCAGATTGTCGAAAGATAAGCTTTTTTCAATATTTTTTCTATATTTTACATAAAACAGAGGTGAATGTTTTGAACGGCGAAAATGAACTCAATTCTCCTATTCTGGAAGAAACTACTTACGACCCTAATAAGAATAAAAAAAATAACAGTCTTGAAGGTATGACTGCTCCTGTACTCGATGATATGGACTATGTAGCTCCGACTGCTAAAAAGGACGGCCCTACAGGCGTTTCAGCTCCGATACTTGACGATATGAACAGCTATACTGCGCCTACTGCTAAAAAAGAAGGCCCTAAAGACGTTACTGCTCCTGTACTCGATAGTCCTGACAGCTATTATTCTCAGCCTAAACAACAGGCTCAGGCTGTTGCTCCAAATTCTATGCTTATGCAGTTTACTCCCGAACAGCAGGAAGCTTTCAATAAGCTTTCTCCTGAACAGCAGGCTCAGGTAATCGAAATGAGAAAGCAACAGATTGCTCAGCTACAGCAGACTGAAGCTCCTGTTACTGCTCCTGTACTGGACGATGACAATTACGTTCCTCCGGTTAAAAATGAAGCTGACGTTCCTAAGCCGTCAGAACCTATTTCTGCTCCTATTCTCGACGACGAACCCGCACCTGCAAGATATGTTCCTAATTACGCGGACGAAGACCTCGAGAGAGTTAAGCAGGAGGCAAGCAAAAAAGCTGTTGCCGACCAGCTTACTTCAAAGCAGAAGGACGAAAAAGAAAGTCTGAGAATGATGCAGGAATTAAGACGTGAACGTGAAGAAGAAGCTGCTCATAAGGGATTTTTCATCACAATCGCTATTGCTGTTATCGGTGTAATCGCATCAGTTTTATTCGCAATGTTTGCTTCGGGTGATGCCTTCGGGTTGAATTATGACGCTGGTATTGCAGGAAATAAATTTACGAATTTCGTTTCAAGCTGGTCATTCTATATAAGCGTCGCTTCGGGTCTTTTCGCACTTCTTCTTATTACAGGAATAGGCGGAATAAAAAGCTTTACCTCGTTTATTTACTTCGTTTACTCAATTATCATTATTATTTCAGGTATTGTATTGCTGCCTCAGAAAGACGGTCATATGCTTGCGAACTCACTTCTTTATGCCGTTTCACTTGTCGGAATGATAGCTGTTTTTATCACTCTTTCAACAAGCGAATGTGTAAATCAGTATTTCAAAAAACGATAATGATTTAATTTACAGTAATATATTTTTAAAGCTATAATTTTAAGGCTGTGCAGGAAAAATCCTACACAGCCTTTTTTAAATTATTCTGCAATGCACCATTTATGAGCGTTCTGCTGTTTGTTTTGTTTTTGTTATTATACAGAAAATCAATACAAAATACAAAACAGCGGTAATCATAATACCGAAAGGCTTCCCCCTCGTAACTTATGCCGTTTTTGCTTGACAATCGAAAATAAATATTGTATAATTTTTATAGATATATATAGAAAAAGAGAGGTGTAGCAACTTGAAAAAAGTATGGAAATTTTTTGATAATCTCGACGAATTCGTTTATATATGCGATTTACAAACCGATGAACTAATTTATATGAACAAAAAAACTCTTAAAACCTATGGAATTGAATCTAAATCACAGCTTCAAGGAAAAAAATGCTACGAGGTTTTGCATAATAGCTCTACACCTTGTACTTGCTGTATAAATACAAAATTAAAACGAGGACAATTTGTAGAGGGCAAAAGCTATAACCCTCGTATAAAAAGGCACCTGCTTACTAAGGATACTATCGTTGAATATAACGGAAGATTATACAGATTAAATCTTTCTATCGACGTGACTAAGCAGGAAGCCTATACAAAAGCTCTCAAAAAATATCAGGACCTCGAAACAGTTGTAAATGAAGCAATAAAAACTGCCATGCAGATGCATAATTCTGATGACGCTATTAATATCATTCTTGAATATCTCGGAAAAACTCTTAATGGCGAACGAACCTATGTGTTTGAAAAAAATGAAAACAACTGTGATGATAATACTTACGAATGGGTTGCTATGGGTGTTACTCCTCAAAAAGAAAATCTCCAGAATATAAAGCCTGAAATTTGTGGAAACTGGTACGCTTTTTTTGATGAGGGCAAACCCATTGTAATTAATGATATTGAAGATATTATTGAAGATAACCCTAAGCAATATGAAATTCTTAAAGCTCAGAATATAAAATCAATAGTTGTCGTTCCGATTTATTACGAAAATAAGGCTATTGGTTTTTACGGCATTGATAATCCTCCCCTACATGATATTGACTATGTTAAAAATATGCTTGAAATTACAGGTCATTTCATCGTCGCACAAATCAAAAACCGTGACCTTATCAAAGAGCTTAATAATATGAGCTATATCGACCAGCTCACTAAAATCGGAAACAGACACGCTATGAGAAAATATGTGAATGAGATGAATAAATCAAGAAGCATAGGTGTTGTCTATTGTGATGTTACAGGGCTGAAACGTGTCAATGATACTGAAGGTCATGCCGCAGGTGACGCGCTTATCTGTAAGGCAAGCGAAATCGTAAATGAAATTTATGGAGATTACGGCGTGTTTCGTATTGGCGGAGATGAAATACTTGCACTTTGCTCCACTATCGACGAGCAAGAATTTAATGAAAGAAGTGTCCGACTTAAAAAAGCTGTTGAAGATAAAGCTGTTTCTATGGCTATCGGTACTTCATGGCAGTCAAAAAGCGGCGAAAGTATTCGTGAAATACTTCACGAAGCTGAACAGCTTATGTATGCCGATAAAGCAGAATATTACAAAAAAATGAAAATAGAAAGACGCAGATAAATTA
>SVNL01000075.1 GCA_015066925.1 Ruminococcus sp. | reverse complement strand
GGAACACTTTCTCCGGTATACATACATTCCATATTTATTCCTTTAGTTCTACTTGTATCGAATATAAATTCATAAACACCATCGGGAGTATTATCCTTGACTTTTACGCCAAAATAAAATACCAGATCACCCTCATTGGCAATTATTGGATTAATTTCATTTCCTGAGGACATGATTGTAAAATAATATGCTCCATCATACGATTCGGGAATATCAAATTTTCCGTCAGCTACAATCTCGCCATTGTTTTTATCATTTCCTGTAAGCGTGCCATAACAGCTAGCAGTATCACCTTTTACAAACTCAAAATATTCAGTCTGATAGTAAATTGCTCCCTGCACAGCATACAAGCCATCCATTTCAAGGTCTTTTCCGTAAGCATGAGTAACGAATATATCAATCCACTGTTCTTCAGACGAGGCATCATATTCAATATTCGTCATTGAAAACTCAAGATAATCATTACTTTCCGCACTGGCACCGAAACCTGTTGCAAACGAGGATGTCGCTAAAGCAAGAGATAACGGTAATGATATTAATTTGCTCCTTCTCATAATAAATCACCTCTTAAAAAAATAAATATACGGAATAATCCCCCTAAAAATTTCCTTTTTACAATTATATCACCTTGTTTAGAAAATGTCTAGAAAGTTTAAAGAAAATTTACATTTTTTGTTAAATATGCATATTGACAGTCAAGTGATTTAGGGCATTTTGAAATATCAATTTTTATAATTCTTCACTTTAAGGCAAAAATCCACATAATTTCTGAGGTATAATTTTAAGAAAAGCTCTCTATAATGCTTGACAATCAGAAAAAAACGTGATATCATAAGTGTATTAATAAACTTGGTACACCTTATTATGAAAGGAGCTTTGTATGTTCTCTATCGACCTTATGAGTCGTGTTCCGATATATGAACAGATTTATAAAAAAATTATCGAACTCATTATTAATGGAACCCTCAAAGAAAATGACCAGATTCCAAGCGTAAGAAGTCTTGCAAAAGAAGCCGGCGTTAATCCGAATACCGTTTCTAAAGCTTATCAGGAACTTGAACGTAACGGTGTTATCTACTCTCTTACAGGCAGAGGAAGCTTTATCGCCAAACCCGATGAAAAAATGCTCAAAGCTTTCGCTCTGGCTGATTTCGATAATGTCGTAAAAGATGCTCTGAAAAAAAATATTCCGCCTGTTGAGCTGAAAGAACGTATCGACGAAATCGCTGAAAAGGAGGACGCTTCAAATGATTGAACTGAAAAACGTTACCAAAACCTTTGATACATTCGACGCTGTCAATAACGTAAGCCTTACTATAAATACAGGCTCTGTATTCGGTCTTCTCGGCTCTAACGGTGCAGGTAAATCAACTATTTTAAGATTGATTACAGGTATCTATAAACAAGAAGCAGGAGATATATTAATCGACGGACAAAATGTATATGATAATGTTGATATTAAACAACGCATATTCTTTATAAATGATGAAACATTCCAGTTCGCTTCATTCACAATTGAAAAGCTCAAGAATTTATATAAATCATATTATCCGAATTTTTCTGAGGAGATTTTCGAAAAGCTCAGAAATAAAATAAAGCTCCCTTTAAACAAGAAAATCAGTACATTTTCAAAGGGTATGAAGCGTCAGGCTATTTTCATCATAGCTCTAGCAAGCGGCGCAGATTATCTTATGCTCGACGAGGCTTTTGACGGTCTTGACCCTACAATGCGCGTCATCGTTAAGCATATGCTCGTTGATACCATGATCGACCGTAATCTTACCGTTGTGATTTCATCGCACAACCTTAAAGAAATGAACGACCTTTGCGATACAATAGGACTGCTTCACGACGGAAAAATCGTCTTGTCAAGCGAAATTGATAACGTCAAAAGAGATATTCATAAACTTCAGCTTGCTTTCAGCAGTGAAACTCCTGAGCTTACACGTGAATCGCTCGAAGAAATGGGACTCGAAATTCTTCATTTTGAAAAAAATATAAGCGTTTATCATATTATCGTTAAAGGAGATGTTGATACGGTAAAAGCCGCTTTCGCTGTAAAGAAGCCTACTGTTTTCGACATTGTCCCTCTTACTCTTGAAGAGATATTTATATATGAACTGGAGGTGCTCGGATATGACTGCAACGACATCAACGTCTAAAAATTTCATATTGGTTCATTTTAAAAATAAAATTTCCGAAAACAGAAAATTAATGTTTATTACTACATTTCTTCAGCTTTTAGGATTACCTGTTATCAGTCTTCTTGCTTACCTTTCAGCAAAAGAGTTATCAACAAACATCTATGATACAGACTACAACTTCTTTATGACATTATCTGCACTCGCCTTTTTGGCTGCAATCTTAATGGGCGTATTTATCATCACTTCAAATTTCAAATACCTCCATAATCATGCATTTTCGGATATGCAGCTTGCATTGCCGCTTACTGCAAAGCAACGCTTCTGGATAGATTATTCCTCGGGACTTCTGATTTATCTTCTTCCTGCTATATTCGCAATGCTTCTTGCCTCTATCCCATTATTTATGGGCGCTGCAAATTATCCGCTGTATTTCGATAATGTCGACAAGATTTTGCCTTCCTTTGCAATAATAATCATAATCGGTATGATTATGTTCTATACTTTTGCAGTGTTTTCTGTCGTATATTGCGGAACACTCATAGATTCGCTTATAAACATTTTTTTAATCAACACAGTTATTCCACTTACTTTGACTGCCACAAGCATTTCTATTGAAGAAGGCTTTCTGACTACTTCTACTTCATCAGATATTCCGATACTTATGTCTCAGATTGTATACACAAGCCCTATCGGATGCGCAATAATGATTCTCTTCAACTACGACAACAAATTCATCTTCAATTCTCCCATAATCTTTAAATGGATACTTTCTGCCTGTGTTGTTATCGCACTTTTCCTTGCTTTATCCTACATTATCTATAAAAAAAGAAAAGCCGAACAGGTTGCTACTCCTTATGTATTCAAAATCTTCTATCATATATTTATGTTTTTTACAGTTTTCTGTATATTCAATCTTATAAACTCGCTTTACTCCAGTACCGTTTATGCTTCTTCGTATCCTTCATATTATTACGATACTCCGTATGCTGAAGAAGTATATTTTGAAAATTACGCTGTTAACATTCTTCCTGCTATTATAACAAGCGCTGTAGTATTCTTCATTGCAGAATTCATTTCAAACAGAGGAATAAAAAAGTTTTTTCATTCGGTTGCAAGATTTGCATTTGCAATTGTATTTGCTGTAGCTTTTAGAAAAATTTGTATTGTAACAGAAGGATTTGGATACTCAGAATATATTCCGAATGCAAATTCCGTTGAATACGTAAGCTTTAACGATTATTCAGACACTGTTTATCTTAATTCTTCATCATCTTTATATTATAACGATAAACAGATTATAGAAAAAATTACCAACCTCCATTCTGAAATCTTAAACAATGACTCAAATGATAATGCAGAAGTTTTATCTGAATTTGAATTTTCAAAGCTTATTGATGACACTGCGATTAATTTATGCAATGATATGCATTATATCACCATAAATTATATAATGAAAAACGGTTCGATTGTTTCAAGAAACTATCAGGTTCCTTTTTCTCAGCTTTCCGAAATCATTCCTTACATAGTAACTTCAGATACATATACGGAACAGATAATAACAGATTTGAAATATACAATAAAACAAAGTCGTAATAATAAAATAATAATTACAGATAATTTTGAAAATAGTATTGCCATTTCACTCAATGAAAGTGATACTGATAAATTATGTGAAGCATATAAAAAGGACTCATCTACACTTGCACCCGAAGATTATTACTACGCATCAGGTATAGTACGAATTAACGGTGATTTTAACGATATTCCTATTAATGGTTGCTACACAAATACTATTTCACTCCTTGAAAAATTCGTCCTTGAACAATACGACTTAGAAAAAGATTTCACCAATATTAAACCGCATCAGCTTAAAACTCATTCAGTTGCAATTTATCCAAATATTATTAATGCACAAATAAAATATAATCCGGAATCCAATGAACCCAAATATATTATAAATAAAAATCTCATTGGTTCAGGATACGACACTAACACCAATTATCCAACTAATATAGAGCTTGATAAATGCGCTGATGAAATCTGTGAGCTTTTAAAATACGCAAATCACTATTATGACAACAATGCAAACGGCGGCGTAATCATCATAGATAATATAATATACTATCTGCCTGTTGAATATAAGGAAAAATTAAACGAAATTTATAACAAATATAAAATCGACGCTGAATATATAGTCTCAGATGATATGGATTTGTATTATTCTAATGAAAAAGGAGAAAAAATTTATGTAGATAGTTTAACTGCAGGATATTTCATTGATGAAATCGGCATCTATAATTACGATGAAAAAGGAAATAAAAACTACATCAGAAAATATGATAGCTTACCGCTATATGACTGATTTTAAATTTTCAAGGGTATCAGCTTTAAGTCGATACCCTTGATTATTTCATATATATCAAATATTATCTGATAATCGGTCTTATCTGTTTACCGTCAAGTGCTGCTATTGCCGATTGCGGCAGCATTGAAAAATCTGCTACAAGTGATGACGGTTTATCCTTGATATTATCCTGCTCCATTGGTACGAAATAATAATTCTTGCACCCAAAAAGCATTCCTATTCCTTTGGCAGAGCCCATAAGCGAATCATTCGACGCTATTGCAAGAAGTACGGGCTTGCCTTTTCTTAAATGTGATTTTACCGCCATTGTTACTGCCGTATCGGTTATACTCATCGCAAGCTTATTTGCTGTATTTGATGTACATGGTGCAACTATCATAAGGTCTGTCATATTTTTGGGTCCAATCGGCTCTGCATCTGCAATTGTACATATTACCTCTCTGCCGCTTATGTCTTTTAAGCGTTTTATGTTCTCATCATAAGTTCCGAAACGTGTAGATGTTGATACCGCATTTTCAGACATTATAGGTATAAGCTCTGCTCCAAGCTCAACAAGCTTCTCTGCCTGCTCAAACGCTTTGGAAAATGTACAATACGAACCTGTCAAAGCATAGCCTATTTTTACTCCTTTTAATTCATACATCAATGGCGCTCCTTTCGTTTATTATTGTAATTATTATATCTGCAATTATTTCTCCTGATGTTACGGGAGCCGTTTTCCCAGGAAGTCCAAGTGCCCATATAACTTTTATACCGAGCTGTGACGCCGTTTCAAAATCAACTCCGCCCGGCTTTGAGGCAAGGTCTATTATCATCACGTCGGAATTCAGACGCTTAAATACTTCTCCTGTAAATATCATATCGGGAACCGTATTGAATATAAGACGATAATTACCAGAAATTTCCCGACACGTTTTTACTCCAGCAAGCTTCGCCCATGCATTTGATGTTTCACTTCGCACAAGTGCTGTTACATCTGCTCCGAAGCCTTTCAATATTCCAATAAGCGCTCTGCCTATTCTGCCATATCCTGTTACAAGTATTTTTTCTCCGTTAAGCGTTACAGGAAGCTCTTCAAGTGCCAGCTGTACAGCTCCCTCTGCACTTGGTATTGCGTTTAATATGTTGAATTCTTCTCTTTGTGTATAATCATATATCCTGTCTTTACCCAATATTTCATTTGCATATTCATTAAGCTTTCCGCCAAAAATAATACCGCTTGGCTTTATAAATTCCTTTACATATTCAATACCGATTGCTTTTTTTGAAAACGGTGCGTTTATATATCTGATATCCCTTATTGCAGGAACAGGTAATACTATATAGTCGAATTCTCTTTTCATTGAAGCGTCGGCTTTTTTTATATCGGAAACAGCTAAGTGTTCATCGTCAAAGCCGTTTATATATACATCAAAGCTTTGCGCAAGACGATGACTGCAATATATTTGTCGTAAATCTCCACCTATTACAAGTATCTTCTTTTTGTTGCTCATAGCGATTTCTCCAATCGTATTTTTTGTCTTGCGACTGTTATATATTATGTGGTTTTCATAAAATATGTGAATGTACAGTCTGTGTCTGAATTAAGATTTATAAAGCGTGTTGACTTTATTTTGCAATAATGCTATAATTTTCTTGTAATTTTTTGCTAAAAGGAGCTTGTATTATGCTTAAAAGACCTTCTATGTTCAAAGAAGCCGAAATGCTCAGAACTCCGAAAAATTTAATCATACAGATAATAATATTCGTTGCTTTCTTTTTTGCGGTTGCAGTTGTTGAATCAGCAATTTCCGCTGTAAAAGTTTACAGTGAGCTTATGGACCATATGAATTCACATTCAATCAAGCTAGGCTCAGAGGAATATTATAAGGCTGTAAAAGACCTTCAGCTATCGGATTCAGCTACAATTCTTTCTCTTTTTGCCACTCTTTCAGCTACTTTGATGACTATATTCTATTGCAGATGTATTGAATGCCGTCCTGTTTCTTCTATCGGAATGAGAAAAAAAGGTGCTCTTAAAAAATATTTTTCCGGTATCGCCATAGGTTTTATACTTATGTCACTTATTACAGGTATAGGTTATCTTTGCGGTGCTTTAGAGGTTGCCCGTTTTTCTTTTGACATCAACTATAAAATTTTCTTCCTCTATCTTGCAGGCTTTCTCATTCAGGGAATGAGTGAGGAATTCGTTTTCAGAGGATACCTTATGAACTCTGTCGGCTCTTTTAAGGGTATTGCCTGTGCAATTGCTGTAAGCTCTTTTGCATTTTCATTTGCTCATCTTGCAAATCCGGGTATATCCGTAATTGCCGTTATCAACCTTGTATTATTCGGCGTTTTTGCCGCTGTTCTTATGATTGTGCTTGACGATATATGGTGTGTATGCGGTATACATTCTATGTGGAATTTCTCTCAGGGAAATATTTACGGCATAAGCGTAAGCGGTACAGGTACGGGCGAATCTCTTATAAAATCAGATATGAAAGAAGGTATGAAAATTTTAAACGGCGGCGATTTCGGTATAGAGGGCGGAATTATAACGTCAATTGTACTTGTTTCAGCTATATTGCTTGTCCTGTATTTCAATAATAAAAA
>SVNL01000074.1 GCA_015066925.1 Ruminococcus sp. | reverse complement strand
ATTTTGCATTTTGTTAAAAACAACAAATTATACTGCTATTATATAAATTTGTAGAAAAATATTGATTTAACGAGTGCTAATCGTTATAATATATTAAAGTGGTTTTGCGATAATACAATGCCAACTTAAAATATAAGTACATTAAAAGAGGAAGTTATATGAAAAGAAAAAATTGCTTGTTTCTTTGTTCAGTAATATTGTCAACTATCAGTTTGACCGGATGTGGTAATGAAGATAGTAACGAATCCGGCAACCTCCCGTTAAGTCCAAAAGAAAATACTGAGCAGAGCAGCTCAAAAGATTTAATGCAACTAAACGCTGCATTGTATTTTAACGGTAACGAAATTACAATTCCGTGTGAATTTTCAAAGCTCGGTAATATTGAACTTGATACATCAAGACTGATTCCCGATGAGGAGAACGGCGTATATGGTGCTATTTATAAAGACAATAAAAGAATAGGTCGTGTTATGTTAAAGGAGCTTGATACAAATGATGAAGATGTCAGCGATAATATTGTCACATATTTTGAATTAAACCCTGATATGGGATTTGAAGATGTAGATTTTACTTATCACGGATTTAACTATGCAACATCAAAAGAACAAATTATCGAAGCATTTGGAACACCTGACGAAGAATATAATAATAATATATGTTACTATCTTAATAACGATAATTACATCGAATTTGAATTTATTAAAGACTTCAGTGAAATTGAAAGTATTAAGATTAAAGCAACAGAATAATGCTAGACGTGACTTGAAGTTTGCGATACAACAAAAATAAGCCGAAAAGAGTTTTACACCCTTTTCGGCTTAAAGATTTTCAGAAGGATTTACAGCATACTGTTTTGTGGATTATTCTTCCTCTACAGCAGTACCCGCAAGATTTTTCTCGAATTCATCGAAGCGGCGCATAACCTCATTGTAGGTTTCCTTGGTGATATCAGGCATATCGTCAAGACCGTCACGACCGAAATCCTTAGCGGCATTGCCGAAACCTTGAATAATAGCGTCTTTCAGCATTGAAAGCTTGGAAGAGTCGCCGTTTGCAATGAGTTCAGCCATATCCATGATACGACCGGCAACAGCGTCAACGGACCAGTAACCGCCCTCAGAAATTGATGCCTTTGCCTCTTCGATATCTTCAGCTGAAGCGACAATTTGTTCAGGTTTAAGCCCGATATAATCCATACCCTTGGCTTTAGCCTGCTGGCCGAGCATTTCTCTGACCATATTAGACATAGCAGACTTGCGCTGTTCTTCGATTTCCTCAACGGTTTTCTGAATACTTTCTTTGGAATAGATACCTGTTTCTGAGCTTACAGCCTGCTCTTCCTTATTAAAGGCGTCGCTTGATTTAACAGCATCGGTTTCTTTTTCAGCGTCCTTGCTGAGCTTATTGAGTTTATAATCGGCAACGGCGTTCTGTACTTTCAGATTCTGCATAGCATTTGCAGCGTTATTAATGCTTGACAGGTTGTTCATTTCCATAACATACACCTCCTTGAAAATTTTATACATAATATAAGTCGACACTTTCTCCGATATTTAAATACTTTGCGTAGTAAAAAGCAAAATTTTGCAGAACATGAAGAAAAAATGGTAAAAATTGATGCAAGAAATTTGCGTTGGGGTATTTAAAATTAAAAAAAAGTGCCGATGAATAATTTGTATGATAAGGTGAGCTGTCACCATAAGCGATGTTTTGCAAGCTATGTAAGACATTGTAATCATTTGAAAGGGAGTGATTTAATGAACATCAATTTTAATACATTCAATAAGGGTATAAATAAAACCGGCTCTTTAACAGGCACAAGCAATGTAGGAAGAAGCGAGGTTTCCCCTTCACAGACAGGAAAAATAAAAGCAGATGTAATCTCAATAAGTTCGGACGCTTCGGAATATTCCGGAATAGCTAAAATCAGAAGCTCTGTTTCAAGCGGAGTAAATGAATGTGGTTCGGCAGAAAAAATTGCTTCACTCAAAAATGCAATAGCAAACGGCTCGTATGAAGTTTCGTCAAAAGCTGTTGCGGGAAAAATTCTCGACAGATTTGTGTGAAGGAATTCACTTCCGGTAGTTGCTTTCGGAGTGGATAATGTTAAATACGGAGGATTGCGGCGATGAGCAAATTTTCAATGTACTACGATTTTATGGATAAATATGAAGAATTCTACAAAACCGTCAAGCAGGCTGAGGAAGAAAAGCTACAGGCTATTATGTCAAATAACCTGACAAAGATGGAAAGCTCTCTGTCAGCTTATGAGCGTATCGTCAAGCAGGCACAGCAATATGAGGAAAAACGTCTCGAGCTTTGTAAATCAATGGGTATTGACGGAACCTCTTTCAATTCGGTTGTGTCGCATTTTGAGGGCGAAGAAAAACGTAAGCTCATACTTCAGAAGGTGCGTCTTGAAATGCTTGTTGAAACGGTGAATTATCTTAATAAAAAATCGCTTGAAATTTCCGATATACAGCTCAGATATTCGGAAGAGCTGGCAAAGAAGCTTCCCGAAGCAACAAATTGCTATAATTCAAAGGGTGAAACGGAACCTGCATTAAAAGGCTCGAATTTGCTCAATAAACAGATATGAAATAATCCGCCGAAAGTAATTCAGCTTTTGCGGAACAGATAAATATACCGAAATTTTTTCGAAAGGATTTGAAAAATATGCGTCCGACATTTTTAGGATTTGAGGCCAGTAAAACAGCACTTTTTGCAAGCCAGAAAGCGCTTGATATAACAGGAAATAACCTCGCAAATATATCTTCAAAGGGCTATACAAGACAGCGTGTTGACCAGGTGTCAGCAAAATACCATACATACGCTACAAAAGGCTATATGGGTGTAAGAACTGCCCTTGCAGGTGAGGGTACAAGTATTCTGGGTATCGGTCAGACAAGAGATAAACAGCTTGATACAGCTCTTCGTCAGCAGTGCTCCGATATCGGTGAATTCCAGCAGCGCGGTGATATTCTCTCAGGTATTGAAGAGGCTCTTCAGGAGTTTGATATCGGTGAGGATGGAAACGGCTATGGTATCAGAGATGCAATCTCAACACTCTATAATTCCTTGCAGGACTTTTCTATTGATACAAGCTCTGCAACATATGCTGCAGTAGTTGTTGATGCGTTTGATAATCTTGCCGCTACTCTGAATGAAAAATTCGTAAATCTTGAGGAGGTCGGCGAAAAATATAAGGTTGATTTACAGACCTATAATTCGGTTGTGAATAATGGCCTAGCTAAAATTGCCGCAATAAATAAGGATATCCGTGAATCTATGGTAAGCAATCAGTATACCGAGCAGTACGGACCTAATGAGCTTCTCGACGAGAGAAATCTCCTTATAGATGAAATTTCTACATACGGTGAGGTTGGAGTAAAATATAACAGCGACGGTACGGTTGATGTAACAATCGGCGGTCATAAGGCTGTTGACGGCGAAATAGCTGATTCGATTGTATATCGTGAAAATTCTGACGGAACTGTTAACCTTACATGGAAAAGTGCAGGACAGTCTGCTGTTCCGGGTAGAGGTATTCTTTCAGCAACAGTAGACCTTCTCAACGGAAGAGGTCCAAAGATACAGAATTCAAACGAAACACTTGCAAAGGGTATTCCTTATTATAAGGATAAGCTCAATACACTTGCAACATACCTCTCCGATATGTGTAACAATACAATTCCGGAAGATGTTGATGCCAGCGGAAACATACTTTCATACAAGAAGCTTTTCGGAGCAGATATGCGTCAGGAGGACGGAAGCGGCGATGTATATACAGATATGTATATAACAGCTGAAAATATTGCAATTTCAAATGAACTTAATGAAGATTCGAATTATCTCCTGTTCGATAACGGAGGAAATACCGATAATACATATATTCTCAATCTTGTTGCCAAGCTTTCAAGTACACAGATTGATTTCGGCGACTTCAAGGGAACATTTGAGGATTTCATCGCAGACTATACAACAGGACTCGGTAATGACGTAAGCTATGCATACGAAAGATACGATTCAGCAGTTCTTGTAGGAAATAATCTCAGCAATTACAGAGATTCCGTAATGGGCGTATCCGAAACAGAAGAAACAACAAATATGCTTGCATATAACAGAGCGTTTCAGGCAGCTTCAAGAATGATGACTGTTATGGACGAACTGCTTGATGTAATTATAAACAGAATGGCAGTTTAATTGCCTGAATTCAAATAAAAGGGAGGTCTGATAAAAATGAGAATTACAAGATTAACAAACAGACAGCTTACAAGTACATATTTATATAACGCAAACCGCAATCTCGAAAAGTTCACTCAGCAGCAGGAAAAGCTTGCAACAGGCAGAGCCTATAAGAAAATATCTGAAAATGTTCCGTCAGCAAGAAAAGCGTTGCAGTCAAGAACAGAGATGTACAGAAATGAGCAGTATCAGAGAAACGTAGATGCTGTAACAGCACAGTATGACGCCGCAGAGGGTACTCTAACCGAAATAAGCGACCAAGTTCAGAATGTACATTCGCTTATCCTTAAAGCAGTAAACGGTACAAATACAGATGAAACATCAAGAAAAATCTTCTCAGAAACACTTCAGCAGACAAAAGACGGAGTACTTAAAAGTCTTAATGCCGTAAACCTTGATAAATATATTCTCGGAGGCGTAAATAACAAGACAACTCCGTATACACTTGATGACGATGGAAATCTTTTCTTCAACGGAGTAAATGTTGACGATATTTCATTCTCTGACGGAATTTATTTCGACGAGGACGGAAATCAGGTTCCAATGAGCAAAGAAACATACGTTGATATCGGTCTTGGCCTTAGAATGCACGGCGATAACTTCAATAAGGATACAGCCTTTAAGATGACTTTTTCCGGTATAGCATGGACAGGATACGGAATAAGTGAAATAAATTATACTGATAAAAACGGTGACGAGGTTACCGAAGAGGTTTCAAATAACGTGTATCAGATTATGTCATCAATGCAGGAGGCACTTGAAGAAAATGATATGGACCGCCTCGGAGCACTTAACGACCATATGAAAAAGCAGTATGATACAATATTAAAGGGAATTGCAGAGCTTGGTGTAAGAGCAAAGAAGCTTGAGGTTTCAAAGCTGGAGCTTGGTGATGCGAACGTAAGAATTGCAGAAATGCAGAAAACCTTTGAGGGTATTGAGGATACTGACGAGATTGTTGCAATGGAAGAATATAACTATTCATGGCAGCTTACTCTTAAATTTGGCGCAAATCTTCTTCCGCAGAGCCTTATGGATTACATAAAGTAGTTTTTTAAGTTTTAAGTGGAATAATATGATACAAGGAGGTATAGTTTATGGGACTTTTGAAAATTACAACAACGCCAATTGAGTATGAAATCAAAATAGAAAAAGCGCAGCTGAAAGTTAAAGAACAGGAAATGAACAAGAGTTCAGCCCGTATAAAACAGCTTACACAGCAAAAACAGATTTCAGACATAAGAATAGAAGCAAGTTCAAAGGAACTGAATAAAGCTGAAAATGCTTCTGAAAATTTCCAGGCATTAGCAAGACAGCGTATGGCAAAGGTAAAATCAACACCTGTAAACGCTGTCATGCCTCAGAAAATGAATACGGTAAATACAGGTCAGGCAGTTGGTGCTGCTATGGATTCAACGCAGCAGATGCAGTCTGTTCAGCTTGATTCGGATTTCGAATTTCAGACTATGGCATTCAGTTCTCCTGACAGCTTCTACAGAGAATCATTCAATATAGCTTCATCGAAGCCAAGCGAGTGGGTTGTATCAAAGAATGAGCTTGAATTTGTACCGGGACGATTTAAAATGGAAATCACACAGTTTCCGGAGGTCAATATCGAATATACAGGCGGATTTATGTATGTTCCAGCGAGCTCAGACCCCGATTATGAAGAAGAAGTCTGATAAACCGTATAAAGAAAGGACGGAGTAATTATGATAATCAAAACAAGAGATTTCGGAGAAATTGAAATAGACGAAAAAGAAATAGTAACATTCAAGTGTCCTGTTCTGGGCTTTGATGAATTCACAAAGTATGTGGTTCTTATAGACGAATCAATCGGCGAGAACTTTGGTTGGCTTCAGTCAACCGAAGAGAGCGAGCTTTGTTTTACACTTGCAAATCCAAAGCTTATCGGCGACGATTATAAACCGATTATAAATAAAGACTTTTTAAATGCGGTTGGCGGAAGCTATGATGAAATGTGGCTTGTAGCCGTAATCAATGAGGATGTTTCAAATTCAAAGGTTAACCTTAAAAGTCCGATTATTATTAATACAAAGGAAAAACTCGGAGCACAGGCAATATCAGAAAGTCCTCTTCCGGTAAGATACCAGCTTTTCTCAGGGAAGGAGAGTGAGTAAGTATGTTAGTACTCTCCAGAAAAATAGAAGAATCAATTCTCATCGGTGAAAATATTGAGATAAAAATTCTTGATGTAACAGGTGATAAGGTGCAGATAGGCATTACTGCTCCGAAAGAGGTAACTGTATTGCGTTCAGAGCTTAAAGAAACAATTGAAGAAAATAAGAGCTCGGCAACAGGTGCGTCGAAGGATTTGTTACAAGAGCTTTTCGGCAAGAAATAATAAAAAAATGAGCCGTGAGGCAGTAGAAACTGCGGCGGCTCATTTAAATATATT
The DNA here is from genome assembly GCA_015066925.1 of Ruminococcus sp. GTDB lineage: Bacteria > Bacillota > Clostridia > Oscillospirales > Ruminococcaceae > Ruminococcus. Next base: position 464 of record SVNL01000074.1, on the reverse strand, counting down.
TTTCTTATTGTAATCAACAGCCTGACTTGTAATCTGACGGGTGATTTCCTTCAAAGCGGATTTTCGGATATATCTGAGTAAAATCTGACGGCTTGAAGCGTCGATATCGGAAATACGATAAAGATATTTTGCTTTGCGGTTGTTTTTTCCAAAAAGCATACCGTCGTTTTCGAAGGTCAGTGTAAGCGGAATTTTATTTGCGAAAATCGGTTTGCCCGCAATAATTTTGATTTCGTTATCATTTTTTTCGGGCGAAAGCTTTATTCCTGAGATAGAAATCTTGTCTGCGGAGCATGAAACCATATCGCATTGCTCATAGAGTGTAGAAAAAAAGCGTTTTTTCACACAGGAAACAGGAATTTTCACAGGAACTTCAATAACCTCTTCCGCACCCTCGCAAAGAGTGATGTTTATAGGCTGAATGCGGACAAAGCGTTTCGAAGAAACAAAAGTAGGTCCGTAAA
>SVNL01000073.1 GCA_015066925.1 Ruminococcus sp. | reverse complement strand
TCACATAAAATAAAACAGCGTATCTCTTAATAAAATACAATGCCTGACTTTTACAATATGATGTGAAGCTCATATCACACCCTCACCATAATAATGAGGGTGTTGTCATAGCTGTGGGTTTGTGGTAGAATGAGTTTATAGAATAAGAATGTCATCTATTTTGAGCAAGAGTGACAAAAGTTCTTTAGCATAGGCTAAGGAACTTTTTATTTTATATATAAAATACTACAAAATAACTACTATTAAATTTTGATTTAAAGGAGTATTATAAAATGAATAACGAAGCTTTTTAACTAAAATTTCCTCTAAAAGATATTCCCATATATACTGTCCCTATGCTTTACATAAATTTAACACACCATAAATAGCTATATTCGAGTTTTTCGAATATAGCTATTTTCACACCATACGCAAAAAGTTCTCTGGATTATTGAAAAATTATATGAAATATGATATAATTTCCATAACATAAAACTAATGAAAGGAAAAAAACTATGAAATACAAAAAAATAATATCGGTATTAACCGCAACTCTTTGCTCTGTAGCAATGATAAAACCAATTGAACCTGTAGCAGAAGAAAAAAATGCACTTACAGATTCAGGAATTGATTATACCGAAACAACAGAAACTATAAATAATCCGGGTGCAGGATATACAAGTACGTTGTGGTACACTTGTAAGCCGGGAGATACTCCTGTGAAAAATCCATCAGGAAATCTTGTACTTATGTTTATAAATATCGGAGCATTTTCATCAGGTGCAAACGGAACAATAACCGAAGATGGTACATATGTTGAAGGAAAAGATTATGACCTTGATGAAACATTTTTCAATGGACTTAGAGCTACATTTGAAAATTGCCGTATAAATGGCTGTACTATTGCACTTCGTTTCAGATATGACGAAAATGGGAAATCAAATCCTGAGCCTGCTACCTTTGAACAGGTAAAAAAGCACATCACCCAGATTAAAGAAAGTGGTATACTTGAAGAATACAAAGACCTGATTATGTTCGTAGAAACAGGATTTGTCGGAGCATGGGGTGAACAGCACAGCGGCAAATACACATCTCTTGAATATAAAGCTCAGCTTGTAGACGCTATACTTGATATGACACCTGATGATATTCCAATTACCGTAAGAACTCCAAATACCTTTGCAAAATGGGCAGGAATAGAAATGTCTGAAATCGACAAATGGAAATCTGAACCGGGAAGTGACGCCGCAAGAATAGGAATATACAATGATGGATATATGGGCTCTGATTCAGACCTTGGAACATATTCAAACCGTGAAAAAGAAACTTCATGGATTGGAAATCAAACTGTAAGTTCATACTTTGGCGGAGAGTTTTCGGGAAATCTTGAATGGGCACAAAAATATGATACATATCTGCCTGAAAACGCAATTCCCGAAATGTATAAAACTCACCTCAGCTATATTAATTCAAACATCTATAATCTTTACAAGGAATATATATTCGGCGAACAGTATGATATTGATAATGCAGATAATTCAGCATATTATGGAGAAACTGTATTTAAATTCATCCGTGACCATTTAGGCTACAGATTTGTATTGCGCAATTCTGATTTAAGCGAAAGCGTTGAACAAGGAAACACTTTAAAACTTGATTTCAGTATAGAAAATACGGGTTTTGCAAATCCTATACGTCAGCAGAAAGCTGAAATTATTCTTGAAAAAGACGGAGAATATACAGTAGCAGAAATTGATACCGATACGAGAAAATGGTATTCGTGCTCTGTTTCCAACGAAAAACTTGATATAAAAATTCCGGGAAATCTTGAAGTCGGCAAATGGAACGCTTATGTAAGATTTTCAATTGGAAATCAGGATATTTCTAACGGATACAAACGCTCGGTAAGATTTGCGAACAATGATACTTGGAACGCTTCGCTTGGGGCAAATTATCTCGGAAGCTTCAACGTAACTCCCACAAATAATAAAACCCTTCTTACCGATAATACAATTTATCAGAAGAATTCTGAGTCTCCTGCTTCCGACAGTAATATGTATACTGTAAATAATATTGTAATGCTTGACGGAGTGCGTTCAGGCGATTCTGAATGGAATGATAATACACTTGCGGCAGAAGACGGAAACAATAAACTTTATATTTCTAATGATGATAAATACCTTTACATAATGGCGGAGATTATTCAGGAGTCACAGGCTCCCGTATACAATCTTCAGATAAAAAACGGAGATGAAAACAACAAATTCTACTGGATATATTATGCTTCAAACGGATTTGTCTATTTTAATAACGGCTCTTATGATGGCTGTGAGTGCAAGCGTTCAGGGAATTATGTTGAATTCAAAATCCCTTTTGGCAGTGTTATGAATATTTACCCGAACACCGAGCTTACCTCTGTAAGAGTATCAATACAGGACAGTGCCAATGAATGGGTAAATATGGGTGAGCTTACAGGAAGCTATACTGTTACAGATACATTCTATGTATATTCCGCCAATCGCAGTGTATATCTGAACGAAGGAGATTTATTCACGATAAAAGCTGAATGTTCACTTAATAGCGCTTCATATCAATGGTACAATAACGATAAAAAAATAATCGGTGCTGACAGCAGTGAATACACAATCAAAAACGCTTCAAAAAATGATACGGGAGTGTATTCGGTTAAAATCACATCAGAAAACGGTGTAGAAAGAACTGTTAATCTTTGTAACATTATTGATGTATTTGGTTCTGAGCTGCAAGGTGATATAAATGCAGACGGCATTGTAGATTATAAAGATTCAGAGCTTCTTTCAGACTATCTTGTCGGACGTTCAAGCGGTAATTCCAATTACAACTATGATATAAATGCAGACGAAGAAACAGACATCTTTGATATGGTATGTCTGAGAAACAAAACATCTGCAACCTGATAACTTTATTTAAAGCATAAAAATTCAAGGGCTTCTCAATTTTATTTGAGAAGCCCTTGATATGAATTATCTTTGGTAATATTTGTAAAACCGTTATTTATTCCGCAATTTTCTCCTTAGTAATATTTCTAACCCATTTATATTTCATATAGTGTTTGTAAACCGCAGGAATTTTTACAAATTCGTCCAATGTGAGAATGAATGCAACTGCCAATACAGGTAATTTCAGAACAAACGCACCTATCATTCCCATAGGTACAACTACGCACCAGAGCGTTATTACATCGCACCACATACCGAATTTTGTATCACCGCCTGATGGGAAAATACCCGAAATAATTGTTGAATTGAGCGAATTACCGATAATATAATATGCCGCCATAAGCATCATATATTTCAGGTAATACTGTGCTTGCGGAGCCAGATGAATAAAATGAAGCACAAACGGAGTTACTGCAAGTATTACCAATCCCGAAGCAACGCCTATCCATATAGAAAAGCGTACAAAGCTTCCGCCCGCTTTCTTTGCTTCATCAAGCTCGTTACGTCCGAGCATACCTCCAATGATAATTCCAACACCCGAAGATATACCCCAGCATAAGCTTGCAATCATACTGCGCACAATGCTTGCTATAGAATTAGCCGCTACGGCATCGGAACCGAGATGTCCCATTATTACCGAATACATCGTAACGCCTCCGCCCCAGCCAATTTGATTGATTAAAAGAGGAACAGTATATCTCCAGTAATCCTTATGAAGCTCTTTATTGTCAGATTTAAGCATAAGCTTTAAATTTAATGATGGACATAGTTTTCCTGCTACGGCAATTACAACCATTACTGATTCAAATATTTTGGAAAGAACAGTCGCAAGTGCCGCACCTTCTATACTCATTTTAGGAAAAAAACCAACGCCAAATATAAGCAGACCATTCAGAATAATATTAATCACAACGGAAAGTGAACCGATAACCGAACTTAGTTTTGCTCTGTCGCACACCTTCATCATTCCGAAATATGCTTGTGTAAAACCTGTCAGAAAATATGAAAGAGATACCATTCGCAGATATTTTGCGCCTGCTGTTATGAGTGCGCTTTCAGAAGTGAAAATCATCATTATCTGTTTGGGAATCAGTGCTGTGGAAAGAGTGAAAACAAATCCTACAAGAAGCGAATACCTCATAGTTATTGCTAATACTTCTTCCGCCGTCTTTTTATCTCCTTTGCCCCAATACTGTGCCGCAAGAACTGTAAGCCCAAATACAAAAGCTCCGTAAAACAAACTAAACACAAAAGCTACCTGTCCTGCAAGAGAAGATGCCGACAAGGAATCCTGGTCAAGAAATCCAAGCATAAACACATCACTTGCCGTAACAAACGACGCCATAAGGTACTGAAAGGCTATCGGTGCAACAATACCTGACAGCTTTTTGTACAACGATTTATCGTAATTCATATTTTTCCTTTAATCCCTGTAAAATTTTTATATTCTTAAAATAATACTTTTCTTAATGCATAAAGCTCAAGAACATCACTAATCATACTCGTCTTTTCTGCATTACACTTCCTACGATTATTGATGTGATGTGCTAACATTAAACACTATCGAATATTATAGCATATTCCTTATATTTTTTCAAGAATTTATATCAGTATATTCTACTTAAAATGTTAAACTGTCAATGATAGTTGACACTTGCTCTGCTGTCCCACAGCATTATCATATCATCTTTATATGGATTGTCAACTCAAAAGATATTGCTTAATATGGGCGAAAATACTACTATCAGAGCACCTTTTTACGCAGATTGCACATACAGCTATTCTGTAGGGAAAAATTTCTTTGCAAACCATAATTTAAATCTTGTTGGAATAGGAAATATTACAATCGGAGATTGTATTTATATTGCTCCGAATGTAACATTGACAACTGCTGAACACGCCCTTGACCCTGAGCAGAGAGCAGAGGGACTTGAGGTTGCTTTGCCCATTAAAATCGGAAATAACGTCTGGATTGGTACAGGTGCAGTTGTTCTTGGCGGAATTACTATCGGTGATAATTCCGTAATCGGTGCAGGAAGCGTTGTTACAAAGGACGTGCCTCCAAATGTGATTGCTGTGGGGACACCGTGTCGAGTGCTTTGTGAAATTACAGATGAGGATAAGAAACGATATCCCATATATAACGGCTAAGCATTATAAAAATTATTAGATTTTGAACACAGACCTTATAGCTTTCAGGTCGTTAAAATCATTCAAAATGAATGTAATATTCATCAAACTGAATGTTGTTATATTCTGTTAAGGTCAATTCCAGAGATTCTAACAATTTATCTTCTGAAATTTCAGAAAAATAATTTTTCAAGTTTTCTGTTACAATAACATTCATAATAAAACTATCACCAACAGTATAGCTTGCTGTAGATGAATCCTTGCTTTCTGTTCCATTATTTTTTATTTCAACTTTAATTAATTCTACTTCATTTCCAATGTTATTTGCATTTTTCCATTCCTTGAATATTTCTTCAGGTGAACAAGGCAGATATTCAGATACAGCTAATAATTCTTCATTATTATTGACGTAATATATATTTATATTTTTATGTTCCAAAGCAATATCGGCTGCAGATGCAGAAGATTCTGTTGGCGGTGGATTATTTTTGCCATTCAACCTCAAACCAATACCAAGAATTAACACGAAACAGACCGCAAACGGAACAATGAATTTTATCCATATAATATGATTTTTCTTGGAAATCGGCTGCTTAGCTGCTTTAATATTCTTTTCATCAATATCACCGAGAAGCTCATAAAATTGTTCCTTTTTCATACATCATACCCTCTTTCAATAATATACTTATGCAATTTTTTTCTTATTCTGTTTAATTCAACATGAATATAATTCTCAGTACGGTTGCAATGATTTGCAATTGTCGATATTTTATCGGAATACCAATAACGCCGAACGAATATATATCTTTTTTCTTCAGAAAGATTGCTTATAAATTCATTAATAACAACTATTAATTCATTTCGTATTACAGTGTCTTCTACAGATTCATTACCTGAAACGATTTCTCCAAGTTCATCAAGTATCAAATCTATCTCATAGCCGCCACGTTTTAACGAATGAGTTGCTTTATATTTATTAAATGACAAATTTCTAACGATTTTACCAAGAAATGCAGAAAGTATTTTAGGCTTTTGCGGAGGTATGCTGTTCCATGTGTTTAAATATGTGTCATTAACACATTCTTTAGCATCTTCATGACTGCTAAGTATATTTTTTGCAATACTTAGACAATAATTACCATATTTTGATGAAGTCTCGGTTATTGCTTGTTCATTTCTATCCCAATATAATTTTACAATATCTTTGTCATCCATAGGCGGTTCCTCCTTTATTATTGATTTCTGATGTACTCTCTTACCTATAAAGACAACTTTTATATGAAAAACTTACACATTATCAAGAAAAATTTTTCATAGTGTTTACTGCATAATGAAAATCTGAAATCAGCTCGCCGAATTCATAAGAACAAAGGATTTTAATTGCCATTTATCAAATTTTCAACCTCATCCATAGTAGGTGGATTAAGAGGCAGTGGAAATCTTGATATTGCAATAGCAGAACAGGCACTTGCAAAACGTACACAGTATTTTCAGCACTCCGCTGACAGAAATACGACGTTCAGATTTTTCTGTCGTTTCCGAAACTGCTTCATATATAGTTTCGGTTATTTTCCCAGAATGCCGATGGCTTTTTTTAATATTTCAAGTGCGTCTTGTGTGTCGCGAAGTTCTCGTTTTAGACGTGCTATCTCTTTAGCTTCATCTGATGAGTAATTTCCTGAACCTCTGAAGGCGTTTTCTCCTTTATACTTGTATGAATTAAGCCAACCATGATATGTATCGTATGGTACTCCCAGCTTCTCAGTACATTCTTTTATCGTCAGTTCAGGATGGTCATGATGATACTGAACTGCGTTTTCCTTGAATTCTTTTTCATATTGTCTTGACATGTTTTCCTCCAGTTTTTTCTTCTCTTTCTTAATTATACCATGCAAGTCAATATTGGTCTCTTTACTTTGGTTATTTTTTATTCTAGCACTACATTACTTCTCTGTCAATAAAAAATCCGAAATAAATAGCCGGAATTAGCAGTGATGCTGTAATACTATATTTATTCTTGCTTTACCTTCCTATTGACATATAATCTCAGAAAGTGTATAATAAAAATACCCCCTATGGGTATGAGAGGAGGATGTTAATGGTTGATAAAAAATCCTGTGAATGCTGTTGCAA
>SVNL01000072.1 GCA_015066925.1 Ruminococcus sp. | reverse complement strand
TTGCTATGAAAAACACTAAAAAATCGGTTCTTAACCTGATGGCAAAGGCAGGAATGCGTTCAGCTATTAAGTCAGCAGGTGCTGCTTCAACTTTTAGCTATCATCAGCCTAAGGAACCCAAATGCTTGAAGCAAATTTCCAAGCAGAAGTAATCAGTAACGCTCCACACAAAAGGATTATTATTCCCTGTGTTTTCAGCATACGGTACTGTATGCTTGACAAAGTCAAGGTGAGGCTGTATAATCAATTTAGATACAGTTCTTTCCTTCAATATTGTAACTGTGAACGCAGGGATATAATCCAAGAAAACAAATGCAATTCAAAATCATCTTAGACATTTTTGTCAGAAATGAATTTTATCATGAAAAAGACTTTTAAGAAAATTGCCGCTTCTGTTATGGCAGTAGCAATTCTCTCAACAGGAGTAACCGGGATTTTAGCCAATGCGGCTTCTGCAAATATTTCAATATCTATCCGAAACGCTGATCGAATTAGGCATATTGCAGAAATATAAGGGTTTCAATTATGTAAAGGACGTAATTTATCTCTGGATGAATACTCCGATTGAAAGTGATACATATAAAAGCATACTGAAAATCGTCGGTCGGAAATATTCAATTGGTCCCATGAGTGTAAACGGTGCAATAAAGAATGCACTTGATGCGGCGTGGTTTTGCAGAACGGTCAACAAAAACCACAAGCTGTTTGAATATCTGAAATTAAACCAGACCTTTCCACCGCTACCATCAGAATTTGTTGTCGCTATGGCAGAGCTTCTGACGAAGTATAAATAAATTCCTTAACAATAAATCATGCGTTCGATATTATTACCAAAGCATCAACAATATAATAATCTTCCAAGCAGCTCTATATGTCTGTCAACCTTTTTTGCTATGTTATATCCGTCTTTGCAATAGAAGTCGATAAGCCATTCACGACAGGTAACAAGTCCCATCTGAGCTGTTACCGACCGCAGACTTCCTTTCACTATCCAACGGTCAACAGCGTTTGTGGTATAACCTGTTATTTTTGCAACATCAGTTATTGTAAGCAGTTCGGGTAAATCATGCCATTCATCACTTAGCCTCTCACGGAAGCCTTCGGGTAGTATCTGCGGTTTCATCGCCTCGAATGTATCCTCGGCATTTTTGATGTATTCGATTACATCATTGAGCCTTATGTAATAGCGACGGCTTTTCTGACCAGTGTCAGTGCAGGGAATAACTCCGCTTTTAAGCAAGTATGCACATCTACGTTTGCTTATATGAAGTATCTTTCTGAGCTGTTCGCCCGATATTAGGAGAAAATTATGAAAGTTAACGTATTTCACAAAGCTTTAGTTTGTTTGCTGTCGTTTATAATATCAATAAATAATTTGGCTTTTAGCAAAGTCGAAGCCAACAGTGATTATGAAAATGGAACGGGTAATAAATCGGTAATAACATCGGAAGTGCGTGCTGCAATGGAAAAGACTAATGAAAAAATCCCTGTTGTCATATGGCGAAAACAAGTAGACGATTCGTATATTGAAGAGATAATATATAAAAAGACAGGTTTCAAAATCAATGATTTAGAAGAAGATTATTCATCGCCAACTCAGGAATTAATTGAACAGTTGGCTGTAGCAGCTACAGATAATGGAACTCTTGATTTAAAAGGATCAATGAAAAACCATATGGATTTAACTAGAGTATCCAGGAGTATTGAGACTACAAAAACAAATCAGTATATTGCTGCACGACGTTCCGCATTATCAGATTATTATTCTGCTGATTCCAAATCATTCATTAATGATACATGTTTATCAGAGTTAGAAGTTAAATTTGCAAGTCAGTACTCTCCGATGATAGTGTGTTTGCTTTCACCCGAAAAAATAAATGAATTATCTGAGCGAGAAGATATTGAAGAAATCATGCTTTATAAAAAGATGGATATTGTTGAGTGTGCATTTCCACAAACTACGATGAAAGACACAATGGGCATCAATGATATAAACCAGCATCTTTCACTAACGGGTTCAGGAGTTAAAATTGGAATTTATGAAACTTCTGTGGTTTCACCTACATACAATGACTATGAATTAGATATGTCAAAAGTAACGGTTATAGGAAGCCCATACATAGGATCGTATATGCCTCATCATGCTACATGGTGTGCTTCAGTGGCTGCAGGAAATAAAGGGGTAGCTCCAGATGCGGAAATATACTCAGCTTCTCTAGAGCATGATTTTCAAACATTTTCATGGGGAGACTATGATAATGTACAACTCTCTCAATTAGAAGACTTAATAAGTAATGGTGTGAAAATAATAAATATTAGTTGGAATTCTCAAAACGATGAAAGCTGTTACAATTATTGGCAAAAGTATACAGATTACTTAATTGCTTACAATAAAGTTACAATTGTTTGTGCAACAGGTAATAATAGTGCATCATATATAGGAAGTCCTTCTGCAGCGTATAATTGTATTGCTGTAAATGGTTTTACAGATGTAAACCCCTCTAATAATGAAAAAGAAAATGTATTATGCGATTATTCTTATGATAACGGGTCAGGATGTCTAAAACCAGATGTTATTGCTACAACTTTTGGTTTAATGGGGACAAGTACAGCGACTCCAGTAATTTCTGGTATGATTGCGCTTCTTATTCAGTACAAACCAAGTCTTGCAGCACATCCTGAGTTAGTAAAATCCATATTAATGGCTTCATGCCATAAAAAAGCTTCTAAATTATATAATAGCAATGGCACCATTACTTCCTTAAATGAAACAATGTTTCAAGGCTTAACAAGCCGACAGGGGGCAGGCATTCCTAATATGTATACAATGATAAGCATTGCTGCTCAGCACTCATATGCATGTGGTATACTTAATGGTACAACATCAACTCAGGTTTTAGCACACATTTTTCAGCCTCAATATGGTGCAAAATATATGAATGTCTCAATGTCTTATCTTTTAACTAATGTTTCGCCTGATAACACTGCTGGTACAGCTGATGATTATGATATGTTTGTTTCTAACAATTTAATTCAAACCAAATATTCCACAAAATCAAATAGTTCAACTGAAATGATATATTTTACTTTACCAGATGAAGATATTATGGAATTAAGTGATAATATATATAATTTACAAATATATAGAGCATGGGGGGATTCAACCAATATAGCTTATGGATATGCATGGTCTACAGATACTACTAAATTTGTTGCAAATGAAGAAGATGAAGGAATATTCTTCTTAAGGAATAATAATAGTAATTTGTATCTTACTACAAACTCCTCAACATTAGAGATAAAACAATCAGCTTTTACTGGTAACACAAACCAAATGTGGATATTAAAACAATTGAATTCTCCAAGCGAATATGTTTTACAGAGTGCGTCAGGTAATAAATATGGAATAAAGATAGGTGGAGAACTATCAACCTCCCAATATAAAGCTGTTGAAGGAAATGAAGTTGACGTTAATTCCATTTATGTAACTTTTAATGATGATGGAACATTTACCTTCAAACAGAATTATAACAATCGTTCTTTAGCGTTAGGTATTTACGGAAGTTCAGTGTCAAGCAATGCATATTCGTCGTGGATGTCATTCAGCTCTAATAATAAATCTCAAAAATGGGCACTGGAAACAGTACAGTATAGACGTGGCGATGTAAATACAGATGGTTTAATTTCCAATGATGATGCGTCATTAATCCAACAGTATATGCTTTCTTCTGTGGCATTTAATAACTTACAAATGTATATAGGAGATGCAAACAATGACGGGATTATTAATTTAGCCGATTCTATATACATATTACAAGGTGAATTATAATTTAAAGGGTATTATTACTATAAAAAGAACATATACCTTGTGATTTATGCGAGGGATTATTAACAGAAAAGAAAATACGTGACATAATACACTCAGGGAAATGTTATTCGTTTTCTGACAGAGAAAATGTCAAAAACAATCAATTATGTAATAAAAAAGGAGGTACTATTATGAGAAAAAACAGATTTATTACAATATGCGTACTTGCTGCGTTTGCATGTTCGGCATTAATGTCAATGGGAATACCCAAAGAAATTTCATCAAAATACCCCGAAAGCATTTATCCGTCCGTTATAGAAGATATAGAATCCGGAGCTGAAATAATATCTGTTTATATATGCTATAGGGATAGAGTTCTTGAGCGAGCTGAAGCATTCCGAGAAAACTATAAGTCATCACTCATTGAACAAGGGTATGACGAGGAAACTGCTGACGTTATGACTGAGGAGTATTATGAAAAGAACTGGTCCGTAGTCAATGACGCTTTTTATGATTCACGCAATAAAGAAATAATCGAGCATCTTGGTCTTGATGAAACATTTGTCAAAACACTGTATCATGTTCCGAGAATTGAAGCTGAGCTGAGTGTTGAGCAGATTCTTAAAGCTTCAGAGCTTGAATATGTTTACATGATTCAAACTACAGATTATGTAGTAGAACCACCTACAGAACTGCCAGAGATACCTACATTTAATGGTTTTATGCCCGGTGATGCCAACATGGATTCAAACGTTAATCTTGCAGATGCTGTAGCAATAATGCAGTATCTTTCAAACCCGTATAGATTTCCGTTGCTCGTTCCGGATTACGCCGATGTAACAGGCAATCGTGACGGAGTAACTTTACTTGATGCTTTACATATCCAGAGACAGCTTCTCGGTCTGAACTGATATAAATCAAACTAAAACAGAATAGCTTTTTAAGAAATGGAGTGCCGTTAAAACGGCACTCCCAATATATGCAGACCGTATGATATGCACATACTTCTGTCAGACCCCCAAAATGAAAGGAACTAAGTTACAATGAACGCACCAACACTCGTCTCAACTGATGAAGCTCTTATGCAGCACATATCCGAAATACTGATTGAATTAGGCATATTGCAGAAGTACAAGGGTTTCACTTATGTAAAGGAGGCAATATATCTCTGGATGAATACTCCGATTGAAAGTGATACATATAAAAGCATACTGAAAATCGTCGGCCAGAAATATTCAATTGGTCCCATGAGTGTAAACGGTGCAATAAAGAATGCACTTGATGCGGCGTGGTTTTGCAGAACGGTCAACAAAAACCACAAGCTGTTTGAATATCTGAAATTAAACCAGACCTTTCCACCGCTACCATCAGAATTTGTTGTCGCTATGGCAGAGCTTCTGACGAAGTATAAATAAATTCCTTAACAATAAATCATGCGTTCGATATTATTACCAAAGCATCAACAATATAATAATCTTCCAAGCAGCTCTATATGTCTGTCAACCTTTTTTGCTATGTTATATCCGTCTTTGCAATAGAAGTCGATAAGCCATTCACGACAGGTAACAAGTCCCATCTGAGCTGTTACCGACCGCAGACTTCCTTTCACTATCCAACGGTCAACAGCGTTTGTGGTATAACCTGTTATTTTTGCAACATCAGTTATTGTAAGCAGTTCGGGTAAATCATGCCATTCATCACTTAGCCTCTCACGGAAGCCTTCGGGTAGTATCTGCGGTTTCATCGCCTCGAATGTATCCTCGGCATTTTTGATGTATTCGATTACATCATTGAGCCTTATGTAATAGCGACGGCTTTTCTGACCAGTGTCAGTGCAGGGAATGACTCCGTTTTTAAGCAAGTATGCACATCTACGTTTGCTTATATGAAGTATCTTTCTGAGCTGTTCGCCCGATATTATCTCAGAAAAATCATCGTATAGGAAGTTGTAATCATTCATTGCTTTTACCTCGCTTGACCGACCTTGCAGGTTCGTCATCACAATGCTTCACAAGATAATCAATCAGATCATCTTTGCTGATTATATATCCACCCTGATAAACAAATGCGCGAAGCTCTCCGTTATGTATAAGCTCATACACTCTATTCTTTCCAAGCGGCGACCACCTCGCAGCCTTTATCGGTGAGAGTATCTCCGGACATCTCTTGAGCATACGTTCTAATTCTTTGCGTTTTTCTTCATTATTCATAGTTTTAGTCCTTTCATTTCCAGACTTTTATGCGCTGAATTTTCTCGCAGAATTCTCGCAATTTTCTCGCAATTTTCCAGCGTCTCGCAGAAAAATGTTCAAAAACACGTAAAAACAAGGTTAATTCAAGACGATAAGTGACCAATTGGGAAGAAATGTAATTTGCTCGAAATCATGATGCCCCTTGAGGGACGTGGGTTCGAATCCCACCCACTGCGCCAAAAGACCGCAGTTCTCACGAATTGCGGTCTTTCATTTTACAGTATAAACAGTTCGATAAACCTGTTACTGTTTGTCGAACAGATAGAAATTGAAATGGCTGACCGCGCGGTCAGCCATTTCCTTATACCATTCTTTCGTTTGTAAAATTCATTTCTATTCTCCTTTTAATTTATCAATAATTTATATCCTGGAAAAGAGCCTTCATACCATTTTAAGCAATATTCCATTTTATCATACACTTCCTGTGGCACGGTATAAACATAGAATTTCACTTTCATATTGAGTTCTTCTCTATAAAATTTTATGGTGGTATCTGTTTCATCAGCAGGAAGCGTAGTGGCACTTGCAAATTTCTCAAAAAGAAGGGACATTTCTTCATTACTAAAAATTCTTTGATCTGAAATATATACATCACACGTAAAATCAGTATGTTGTTTCAGTTCCTCATAAGTGAGATTCGGACTTGTGTTAAAGGGAAGTTCTTTATCATTAGCTCTAATTTCAACAAACTTAAAATCTGACAAGTATTTTTTTAAATATGCTTCTATATCCTCTTGAACTTGCGGAAGATACTTATGACGCAGATAGTTTTCACTAACCACTTCATAATAATCCTTGGTATGCACGGTTGCCTCAAACTCAATGCCATCCTCAACACATCTGACGTCACAATCCTTGGCGACTGACAACAATCCTACAGAGCCCCCACCAAGTACCTCAAAATCCTTTCCATATTTTTTCTCAAGTTCTTCTTCAAGAAATACAAAAACACTGCTTGTGTGAACAGTTGTCTCATTTAAATCGCCTAAATCATAATGTATGTCGGGATAACATCCCACAAGTAACAAACAGGCTATGCAAGCACAAAACAGACGACAAAATCTCATATTAAACACCTTCTTAAGTACAGACTCCTAATTACCTGTTTCATCGGTAATTTCTTCGCAATACATTAATGTACTAATAAGTGCCAGTTGTTCGTTTGTAAAGTTCATTTTCATTCTCCTTTTATTCCAATATTTTATATCCTGGAATATGACTTTCATACCATTTCATGCAATATTCCATTTCATTATACGCTTCCTGCGGCATAGTATAAAC
>SVNL01000071.1 GCA_015066925.1 Ruminococcus sp. | reverse complement strand
AATAACCGCCTGACGGCGGTTATTGAGGACACATTAATTATATCACTTTTAAGCTGTGTTGTCAAACAACGTGAAATGTAATAAAAATAGTAGCTGGGTATTCTGTATTATCATACAAAACGTCCACTATTTCTCTAAATTGTGAGTTGAATTAAATGCTTTAATATTTTATTATAAAAGTATAATTCAGTATAATGAATTTGTTCCGGAAAATAAGGAATTGGAAAAAATATATATTTTTAGGGGGATTTATATGAAAAATCGTTTTTTAAGCAGATTAACAGCAATGTTATCTGCCACAGCGATGTTTTGCAGTCTGATTTATGTTCCGCAATCTTATATTAAAGATGCAGAAGCCCAAGCTGCGGACATTAAGGATTTTTCCATTGCCGACGTTACTATGACAGATGCTTACTGTACTAATGCTTTCAGCAAAGAAATGGATTATCTGATGGCATTTGACACAGAAAAGCTTCTTGCAGGTTTCAGACAAAATGCAGGATTAAGTACCAATGGTGCAACACGCTATGGCGGCTGGGAAAATACAAATATTGCCGGTCATAGTGTAGGACATTATCTGACTGCTATTGCACAAGCATATCAGAATCCGACTATAACTGCAGAGCAAAAAAATGCACTTTATAGCAGAATGAAAATTTTAATTGACGGTATGCAGCAATGCCAGAAAAATTCAAAGGGTAAAACAGGCTTTCTGTGGGCAGCACCTGTTCCGTCAGACGGAAATGTAGAACGTCAGTTTGACCGTGTTGAAATCGGTAAGGCAAACATTTTTGATGATGCGTGGGTGCCGTGGTATACAATGCATAAGCTTATTGCAGGTATTGTAGATGTATATAAAGCTACAGGATATGCACCTGCAAAGGAAGTGGGTTCAAATCTTGGCGACTGGGTATACAATCGCTGCAGCAAATGGAGTGAGCAGACTCATAGAACTGTACTTTCAATTGAATACGGTGGTATGAATGATTGTATGTATGACCTTTACGCTGTTACAGGTAAGGATTCACACGCAGTAGCAGCTCATTATTTTGACGAAACAGCATTGTTTGATAAGGTGCTGAATGGTGGAAGAAATGTTCTTACAAATCGTCATGCAAATACTACAATTCCGAAATTTATCGGTGCACTTAAACGCTATACCGTACTTGACGGAAAAAGTGTAAACGGACAGAAAGTAGATGCGTCTATTTATCTGAAATATGCAGAAACCTTCTGGGAAATGGTAACAACTCATCACACATATATCACAGGCGGAAACAGTGAATGGGAGCATTTTGGCGAAGATAATATTCTTGACGGTGAACGTACAAACTGTAACTGTGAAACATGTAATTCATACAATATGCTCAAACTGTCGCGTGAATTATTCAAAATAACTCACGACAGCAAGTATATGGACTTTTATGAAACAGCATACTACAACTCAATTCTTTCTTCACAAAACCCTGAAACAGGTATGACAACTTATTTCCAGCCAATGGCAACAGGTTATTTTAAGGTGTATAGCACACCTTGGGATAAGTTCTGGTGCTGTACAGGAAGTGGTATGGAAAACTTTACAAAGCTTGGAGATACAATTTATATGCAGGATGACAATACACTGTATGTAAATCTTTATCAGAGTTCTGTTCTTGATTGGTCTGAAAAAGGCTGTACTATAAAACAAGAGAGTAATATACCCGATGGAAATACTGCAAAATTCACTGTAACGGGTAATGCAAAGCTTGATATATGTTTTCGTATTCCTGATTGGATAGCAGGTGGTATGACAATTAATATCAACGGAGTTAAATATAATTATCAGACTGTAAATGGTTATGCAAAGGTTACAGGTGATTTTTCAAGCGGAGATGTTATTGAACTTACAATTCCGTCTAAGGTGCGTGCATATTCTCTTCCTGATGCTCCTGATGTTTATGGATTTAAATATGGTCCTCTTGTTCTGAGTGCTGAGCTTGGAAAAGAAAATATGAAAACTGACAGTACAGGTATGTGGGTTACTATACCTAAGGAAAAGGTTGTGCCAAGCGAAACAATAAAGCTTGCTAAGGAAGGTCAGTCAGTTGCCGCATTTATGGCAGAGATAGATGAACATCTTGTTCGTGAAGCGGGAACTATGAAATTTACCCTTAAAGATACTAATACAAATCTTGTTTTTACTCCTCATTATAAGCAGTATGAGCAGAGATACGGTATTTACTGGAAATTTGTTCCAAACGGTACGGTAATTGAAGAAAAATTACCGCGTGCAAAAACAACTACTACAGATACTGTTCAGCCGGGTTACGGTCAGTACGAAAGCGATAACCTGCATAATATGGTTGAGCTGAATTCAGTTAGCGTAACAAATGACAGTACATATCGTTATGCAAAAGAAGGCGGCTGGTTTACATACAGAATGGCTGTTGACGCTGATGCTCCTATGTTAAGACTTCGTATCAAGCTTCGTAAGGCTGATAATGGAAAAAGTTTACGTGTAAGAGTAGGTGACGCTATTTTGTGGGCAGGCAAACTTGACTATACAGGTGAACAGAATGTTTACGAATTAATGCTTGCTATTCCTGAGGATGTTCGTGAAAGATGTATCTATAACATAACTGCTGATGAAAAAGACTATAGCGTAATGGATGTTACTTTCTCATCGGACGTAGATGGCGAGGAATCTGCAAAGGTATGCGATTTTATTTATATGGATGCAATACAGCCATTGTATGAGTATGACAGCAGTATTGCTTACTATGTTGACTGTGGAGATCATAATACAACTACTGTTACAGGGAGAGATAAGCTTGGTATGTATAACTGTATAACTGAACAGCTTTATGGTGCAGATGAAGTTACAGGTAAAAAATGGGGACTTGTTGATGATTCTGAGGATCAGTATAACGGTTCAGGAAAAAGCAGTGGTATATATACAGCAAATACATGGCCTGATGAGGCAAATACAGCCGACGGTGCAGATAAATCCTACAGCTTCAGATATACTAAAAACCAATACGAAGCAGGCATAGCAAGACATCTTGATTACAGCTTCGAGCTTCCGAACGGAAATTATTCTATAGAACTTGCGTTTACTGATCCATGGGGATGTTCAAAAAATCCAACTGCTTATGCAAACTATGGAAAGAGCAATGAAGCTGTTCTTGCAACAAATGCTCCAACTGACAGATCTGCGGTAAAGGGCAATGCAAAGGTTACTGACGGAGAACTTACAATAAATCTTCGTTCTGACGATAAAGCTATAAATATCTGTTATATCATCATTCGTCCTACAGATACAGAATCTGCATCTGTTAAAGGAAAAAAAGGTGATGTAAACCTTGATAGTACAGTTGATATTGCTGACGCAGTAGTTATGAACAAGTATATTCTCGGTAAAGAAAGTATTACCGGAGAGCAGGCTTATGCGGCAGATATAATGTCGGATGCAAATCCTGATATATTTGATATGTTAATGATGAGAAAAATGATATCAAATAATGCTTGAAATATGACATAACAAAAGAAAATCAGTTGAATTCGGTAGAAACAGAGACGTTTGAGTTTCTGTTTCTGCCGTTTTATTTTATATTTCGCATAAGTGAGTGATAATTCGAAAAAATATAAATAATACACAGATAAATATAACATGAGCGCTTGACATATGGTGAATTTTGTGGTATTATAAAAACTGTAAAGAAGTTGGAGCAGGTTTTGCTGTTTTAAGACGGCAAGGATGTTGATTTGTATCCTTCATTCTTTGCAAAACGGCAGTTTTCAGAAATCGTGCCGTTATTTAAATTTATTTTAAGGAGATTGTTGTTTGAAGAAAAATAACAGACCTGAGATAGTAGCGTAAACGGGAGGTTTGCGAATACATTCTCACACAAACCTCCCATATTGCGTCAACAATTTTCAGGAGGAAAAACAATGAATAAAAATGACTATATTATCCGTTTAGAAACAGAAAACGATTATCGTGAAGTAGAAAATCTTGCTCGTGAAGCATTCTGGAATTTAAGCGTTCCCGGATGTAATGAGCATTACTTTATTCATGTAATGAGAAAACATGAGGCATTTATTCCAGAGCTTGATTACGTGGTAGAAATTGAGGGCAGAATTGTTGCTCTTGTAATGTACTCAAAGGCAGAATTTGTCGATGAAAACGGCAACGTAAAGCCTGTCGTATCAATGGGACCGCTTTGCGTTCACCCCGAATACCAGCGTATGGGTCTTGGTAAGGCTCTGCTCGAACACACCTTCCCTATCGCTAGGGATATGGGCTACGATACCGTTATTAATTTCGGTAATCCCGATAACTACGTCGCAAGAGGCTATAAAAGCTGTAAAAAGTATAACGTCTGCTTTGAAGGTGACGTTTTCCCTGCCGCATTGCTCGTGAAGGTTCTCTCTGAGGACGCGCTCGACGGCAGAAAATGGTTTTATCACCCGAATAACGCCGACGAGCCATGCAACGACGACGCTGCTGTCGAGGAATTCGATAAGCTCTTTCCGCCTAAGGTCAAGGCTTGGCAGCCAAGTCAGGAGGAATTCTACATTCATAGTCATTCTGTGATTAATTGGTAAATAATTGCTCAAAAGCCGACAGCTTGTTGCTGTTGGCTTTTTATTTGTATATAATAATATTATGTCCAAAAAAAATATTATAAATTGTATAATATTTCGGACAAAATAACTTGACTATACAGATGAAAAGTTGTATAATATTAATAATAACATCTTTAAGCAGGAGGCTTTTATGGATTATCTTGAAAACAGGGAATTGTCATGGCTTAAATTCAATAAACGCGTAATTGAAGAAGCTTTGGATAAAGACGTACCGCTACTTGAAAGACTTACGTTTTCATCGATATATCAGAGCAATCTCGATGAATTTTTTATGGTAAGAGTCGGCTCTATAACAGACGAGGGGATTATAAATAAAAATAAACGTGAAAATAAAACCAATATGACTCCGTCGCAGCAGCTCGATGCAATTTTCACAGCAGTAAGACGTATGCAGTTTATTGTCGAAAAAGCTTATACGCAAACAATGGCTGAGCTGAAAAAATATGGCTTTGAACATGTTTCAATGAGTGAAACAAGTGAAGACGAGCGAAAATTTCTTGAGCTTTATTTTAAACGTGAAATAAAACCGCTTATTTCACCTGTTGTAATTGATAAGGAGCATCCATTTCCTTTTCTGAAAAATAAGGAGCTTTATGTTGCTGTTCAGCTTTTAAGCAAGAAAAATGTTAAAGTAGGAATTATTCCCGTAAGACATGAGCATTTTGAACGAATGATACCGCTTGACGGAACAGGAAAACGTTTTGTATTAACTGAAGAAGTAATACTTGAATATGCAGGGCTTGTCTTTAAGAATTTCAAGGTTATTGACAAAACAATTATGCGTGTAACAAGAAATGCGGATATAGATTATTCTCCGAATTGTGACGATTTCAGAGAATTTATGACAGAAGCTGTAAAAAAACGCAAAAAACTTGCTCCTGTAAGACTTGAGCTGTCTGATGAATTCAGCCGTGTAGCACTTGATTATATATGCAAAAAGCTTGAATTAAAAAATGAGCGTGTATTTTATTCGAGGATACCGCTTGATTTGTCGTATCTTTTTTCACTTCACGGACTGAGTAACGACAAGGCTTTGAAATACGAAAAAAGAGAGCCTCAGAATGCCGTAAGCATTACAGAAACGCGTTCAATGCTTTCACAGATAAAAAGTAAGGATGTGCTTCTTAGCTTCCCTTATGAATCAATAGAACCATTTATACGTCTTTTGAGAGAGGCTGCAAAGGACCCGAAGGTCACCTCTATCAAAATAACGCTTTACCGTCTTGCCAGAAACAGCAAGGTTATAGATGCGTTGTGCAGTGCGGCTGAAAATGGCAAGGAAGTCCTTGTAATGATTGAGCTTCGTGCCAGATTTGACGAGGAGAATAATATTGAATGGTCGAAGATACTCCAGAATGCAGGCTGTAATGTTATTTATGGTCCTGAGGGATATAAGGCACATTCAAAGCTTCTGCTCATTACAAAAAAATCGGACTCAGGCTTTGAATATGTTACGCAAATCGGTACCGGTAATTATAACGAAAAAACAGCATCACTTTATACTGATTTAACTCTTATGACATCTGACAAGGAAATCGCTGAGGACGCTGACAACGTATTTTACGGTCTTTTAACGGGAACATTTGTAGAAAGTACAAATAAGCTTCTTGTAGCACCTCGTTGTTTGCAGAATAAAATTCTGGATATGATAGACGATGAAATTAATTTTGCAAAAAATGGTGAAGAAGCCTATATTGCAGTTAAAATTAATTCACTTACAGATAAACAGATAATAGATAAGCTTGTCGAAGCTTCGTGCGCAGGAGTAAAAATTGAGCTTGTTGTAAGAGGTATCTGCTGTCTTGTTGCAGGAGTGCCCGGCTACAGCGAAAATATAACAGTAAAAAGTATAGTAGGACGTTTTCTCGAGCATAGCAGAATTTATATATTCGGTACTCAAAAACGACAGAAAATATATATAAGCTCTGCTGACTTTATGACCAGAAACACGTTGAAGCGTGTCGAGGTTGCTGCACCGATACTCAGTGAAAAGCTGAAAAAGCGTGTGTATGATATGTTCAGAACACTTATGTCTGATAACGTAAAAGCAAGAGTTATGAGCAATGACGGCGTATATGCAAAAAAAGCGTCAGATAGCACTGTCAGACTTAATGCACAGGAATATTTTTACGATGAAGCATATAAAAATGCACAGGCGAAAAATGAGCGTCGACTAAAAGAAAGAGCAAAAAAACAAAAAAGTCGAAAAAAATCTGAAAAGAATGAAAAATAAGTTTTTTTGACTTGCAACTCTGAAATAATTGTGATATAATGAATAATGTTAATATAAATTTCACTTATTTAATAGAGGGATAATTAATGATAGGATTTTATAATTATACCGTCATACTAACCTATATGAGTCTTGCTTCCTCAATGCTTGGCATATTTTTTGCGTTAGGAATTGACGGAGTGGGTTCAAATCCTCGTTATGCGATAATCTGCCTTATGGTTTCAGGGCTTTTTGATATGTTTGACGGTAAAATTGCAAGAACAAGAAAACGTACCGAAGATGAAAAGAATTTTGGTATTCAGATAGATTCGTTGTGCGATTTGGTATGTTTCGGAGTATTACCATCTGTTATCGGATATGCAGTAGGAATGAGAGGCCCTGCGGATATGATTGTTCTGATGGCGTTTCCGCTTTGTGCCGTTATACGTCTTGCTTATTTCAATGTAACGGAGGAAACAAGGCAGAAAAAAACTTCCGAAACAAGAAAAGAGTATGAGGGATTACCTGTAACCAGTGTTGCACTCATTATTCCGTTGCTTTACAGCTTTAAAAATGAAATAGGAAACGAGAATTTTCCTGTTGTTTACGGTGTTTTCATGATATTCATAGCGATTGCCTTTATTACACGCTTTAAAATGAAAAAGCCTGATATGAAAGCAATGCTGTGTTTTATCGGAATAGGTGCAATTGAACTTGTATGGCTGTTATATAAAACAAAAAGATAATTTTACATAATTTAAGCGGCGGACTGCAAAAAGAGTCCGCCGCTGTTTTTATTATAGATTGCTATAGAATGACGCAAAATCAAAAATTGCCATAATTAATGTCTGCTCAACAACTTAAAAATGGCTTAATATAGCATTTTAAAGCCAATTTTAAGTTGGCAAAGTGCAAGAAAAGATAATGGAATTGATAAATTTTCTTGCACTTTGTTTTGCCCTAT
>SVNL01000070.1 GCA_015066925.1 Ruminococcus sp. | reverse complement strand
TCCGTTTTTCGGAGTAACTTTGCGAACAAATCAGCGTGAGCATTTTCTCAATGAACTGGAAAAGAGATTTCCTGACAAAAATCTGCGGCAACAGTATATCAGCTACTACGGAAACAGATATGAATGTGTAAGTCCGAATATGAAAAAGCTGTGGAAAGTATTTACCGAGGACTGCGAAAGATACGGGATAATCTACAATATGAAAAGCATTATTTCCGCCTATAAAATGGGGTATGGGGATAATCAGCTTTCGTTTTTTTGAGGAGGGAAAATGGAAAAAGAACTTAGTGCAAAACTTCATAATCTTGTTGTTTCCGAAGATGGTTTTCTTGTCGCTTTAAGATGTGAAAACTATTTTAATGATCAGAAGTACATTGAAGTAAAAAACATCCTAAAAGAACTTGTTTCTATCTGGAACGAAAATCATTGTTTATCAACATCGGGATTACTGGCTGTTGCAAATCTTATTGAACAAATTGCCGGCGGAAACAGATATCTTTCTGACGAAGATGCTATTAAAATAGAAGATGCTTGTATTGAGATTATGGATATATTAAGCGATTTATATAAAAATCTTGATTGTTAATATGGTATTCATTCAATATCAAATGGATTAATAAAGGAAAACGAGAAGTAGTTTAAGGGGAAAAATTATGAAAATTTCTGAAAGGCGGTGGTATCCGTGAAATCTGCAATAGATTTCATCGCTTATGATTCACTTTTGTAATAAAACTTATGAAAGTGAGGGA
This sequence comes from Ruminococcus sp., assembly GCA_015066925.1. GTDB lineage: Bacteria > Bacillota > Clostridia > Oscillospirales > Ruminococcaceae > Ruminococcus. Next base: position 7,294 of record SVNL01000070.1, on the reverse strand, counting down.
ATTTTAATGATTAGAAAAGCAAATATATCCGATATTCCACAGCTTGCGGAAATCTATAGACAACTTCATATAATTCATTGCGGCATCAGAAACGATTACTACAAAATGCCCGAAGATAATTTCTTCGATAAAGATATGGAGAAACTTCTGAAAACGGAAGGAATAACGGTATTAGTAAGTGAACAAAATTCTGAAATTGCCGGATATGCCTTGATTTTTTTCATTGAAAAAGGAGAGCCTGTAAATCACAATTTCAAAAAATGCCATATAGAGCAATTGGCGGTTGATGAAAAATACAGGCGTAATGGCATAGGAACGGAGCTTATAACTTACATAAAAAAGCTTGCCGCTGATAACAATTGTCAGTCGGTGGAGCTTGGAGTGTGGTGCGAAAACCATAATGCAGTTGAATTTTACTCAGAAATGGGATTTGCTCCGCGCACATATAAAATGGAAATAAAAATTTAAAGGAGAATAAAAATTATGACTACTTTTGAAGAACTCAGACGCAGAGGTCTGCTTGCACAGCTGACCGACGAAAAGGAAATCGAGGAGCTTGTAAACGCAGGAAAAGCTACATTCTACATCGGCTTTGACCCTACAGCAGACTCACTCCATGTAGGTCACTTTATGGCACTTTGCCTTATGAAACGTCTCCAGATGGCAGGCAATAAGCCTATTGTACTTATCGGCGGCGGTACTGCTATGATTGGTGACCCATCAGGTAAGACAGATATGCGTAAGATGATGACTCCTGAAACAATTCAGCACAATGTTGACTGCTTCAAGAAGCAGATGAGCCGTTTTATCGACTTCTCAGAGGATAAGGCTATTATTGTTAACAACGCTGACTGGCTTATGAATCTCAATTACGTTGAGCTTCTCCGTGATGTCGGAGCTTGCTTCAGCGTAAACAGAATGCTCTCTCACGAGTGCTATAAGCAGAGAATGGAAAGAGGGCTTACATTCCTTGAATTCAACTATATGATTATGCAGAGCTACGACTTTATGGAGCTTTTCCAGAAGTATGGCTGTAATATGCAGTTCGGCGGCGATGACCAGTGGGCTAATATGCTTGGTGGTACAGAGCTTATCCGTCGTAAACTCGGTAAAGACGCTTACGCTATGACAATCACTCTTCTCCTTAACAGCGAAGGTAAGAAAATGGGTAAAACTGAAAAGGGTGCAGTATGGCTCGATGCTGAAAAAACAACTCCTTACGACTTCTTCCAGTACTGGAGAAATGTCGCTGATGCCGATGTTATCAAGTGCCTTAAAATGCTTACATTCGTTCCGATTGAAGAAATCGAAGAAATGGAAAAGTCTATGGAAGGTGCACAGTTCAATCAGGCTAAAGAACTTCTTGCATATGAGCTTACAAAGCTTGTTCATGGGGATGAAGAAGCTGATAAGGCACGTGAAGCTGCAAAGGCAATCTTTGCAAACGGCGGTTCAAGCGAAAATATGCCTACAACTGAAATTTCTTCCGATGAATTAACTGACGGCGGAATGGGTATACTTTCATTGCTCGTAAAAACAAAGCTTGCTCCTTCAACATCTGAAGCAAGAAGAAATGTACAGCAGGGCGGCGTTGCCGTAAACGACGAAAAAATCACTGACCCTAAGAAGATTATTCCTATTACCGGTGAAGTTATCATCAAAAAAGGTAAAAAGAATTTCCACAAAGTAATTTTAAAATAAATAACATCGGAGGTAATTATGTACGAAAATAAAATCGAAGAACAGCCTGTAAAAGCCATTCTTGCCTCCGTCGATACAGGCGAATTTGACGCTGAGGCTTCAATAGCCGAACTCGCCGAGCTTGCCGAAACAGCAAATGCCGAAGTTGTGGGTGTCTGTATGCAGAAAAAAAATGCATACGACCCTGCAACGTGCATGGGTGCAGGCAGACTGGAAGAGCTTAAAGGACAAATTGAAGCTCTTCATGCTGAGCTTGTAATCTTCGACCATGAGCTTACCGGAGTTCAGGTGAGAAATATTGAGGATATTATAGACGTCCGCGTTATTGACAGAACTACACTTATTCTCGATATCTTTGCTCAAAGAGCAAGAACAAAAGAAGGTAAGCTTCAGGTTGAGCTTGCACAGCAAAAATATCGTCTTCCACGTCTTACAGGACTTGGTGTATCGCTTTCACGTCTGGGAGGCGGTATCGGTACAAGAGGTCCGGGTGAAACAAAGCTTGAAACAGATAAACGTCATATAAGAAAAAGAATTTCTTATCTTGAAGCTGAACTCGAAGAACTGAAAAAACACCGTACATTCTCACGCTCAAGACGTAAAAAAGACGGCGTTTTGTGTGCGGCAATTGTAGGATATACAAATGTAGGCAAATCCACTCTTCTCAATGCACTCACAGATGCAGGGGTTTTAGCTGAAAATAAGCTTTTTGCAACACTCGATATTACTTCTCGTTCACTTGAACTCCCTGATGGACGAAGTGTTATGCTTATTGATACTGTAGGTCTTATCAGACGACTGCCGCATAATCTGGTAGAAGCATTTAAATCTACGCTTGAAGAAGCTGCGGCGGCAGATATTATTCTTAATGTGCAGGATTTGTCCTCCTCGGAAAGAGAGCAGCAGGCAGAAGTTACACGCAAGCTCCTTTCAGAGCTTGGCTGTGACGGAATTCCTCAGATAAACGTTATGAATAAATGCGATGCGGCATTAAATCTTGATACCGTTTTTGAAGATGATACCACCGTAATAATCAGTGCAAGACATCACGACGGATTTAAACGACTTCTTGAATGTATAGCAAAAAATTTACCAGAAACGGCAAGAAGAATGAAGCTTTTAATTCCCTATGACAAAACTGCTCTTATAGGTAAAATACGCATTGACGGTAAAATTTTTACCGAAGAATATGAGCCAAATGGTACTTTAATTGACGCGCTTGTCGATATAAAGCTTGTAAATCAGGTTGAACAATATAAGACTGAATAATTATTCAGTTTCGCTTTTTACAAAATCGTGCCAGCTTTTTAAGCTTTGGCAGACACACTTCTAAAACAGCACAATATTTATCTACCACTACTATTATATAGCTTTCTTTATATTTTGGACGCTTTTTTGTAACAGGCCACATATGATTTTCAATTATATCACGTTCACGGTCGTTTATCTGAGTAAGCTTAATTGCATTATCAAGTGCAATAAGTGAGTGGAAACGACTGTGTGACATAACCTTATCTGATTTATTATATTCTTTACGATTATAATAGAAAAGGTCATGCAGAAGTCCTGCCCTTGCAGCTGAAACTGCATCAAGCCCCAGCTTTCTGCATATAACATAATTATGATACGAAACATTCAGACAATGCTGATACCTTGTTGTAACTCTGTGATGTGTAATGTCTTTCAGCTTTATAAATTCATCACTTTCAATAATATCACGGATATACTCATAATATAAGTTTTCCGAGAGATTTTTCTTCGAACATATGGCTTTAAGCATTATACTTGCTCCTATACAATTATTTAATATTATTATACATCATTTTTTAATTAATTTCAATTAATTCTTGTCAGTATTTTCTCCCAAAAAATTAAAACAAATTTTTCTTGATTTTTTAAAAGATTTATGGTATAATTAATAAAGGTTTTTGTGACCTATTAAAATATTTTAACCACTCGCCGTTTCAGCACTTATTTATCTACATAACGGCAGAACGGAGTTTTACTATGATTTGTGATTTACATTGTCATACAAAACTGTCTGACGGTTCGCTCGGTATCGAGGACGTAATCTCACAGGCAAAAAGAATGAATATCGACTTCCTTTCTATCACCGACCACGATACTATGGCTTCTTTTTCAAGAGCCGATGTTCTCGGTGAACGTCATGGCGTAAAAATTCTTCACGGCGTTGAGCTTTCTGCTTGGGATAAAGCTAGGAATTCTAAGGTACATATCCTTTGTTATGCTCCTAAAAAGCCTGACCGCCTTGAGGTACTCTGCCTTAAATCATGCGAAATCAGAAAGGCATGCTCTAAAGAAATGATTGAAAAGGTTATGGAAAAATATCCTATAACCCTTGAAAGTATTCTTAAACATACAACAAGCAGTAAAAGTATATTTAAACAGCATATTATGCGTGCGCTTATCGACTACGGATATGCTCTCGAATTTTACGGTAAGCTCGATGGTGAGCTTTTCAATCCTAAAACAGGCTCATGCTATGTTGAGCGTGAATATCCGGACGTAAACGCTGTTCTTGATTTAATTCACTCAGCAAGAGGTGTTGCTGTTATGGCTCACCCGGCTCAGTATAATAATATAGAACTTCTCGAAGAACTCGCTAAACAGGGTAAAATTGATGGCGTTGAGGTAAATCACTATTCAGCCAATAATGATTACCGCAGTGAGCTTCACTCTATTGCTGAAAAATATGAGCTGATTGAAACAGGCGGTTCGGATTTCCACGGTCTTTATAACGCTGTTCCGACTCATCTCGGAAGCGAATCAACAACTAAGGAAAATCTTGATAGAATTATCAAACTCGCCAATAAATCATCAGATTAATCTATATCCCGTAAAATTTCATCAGCCGCATATGATTTTTTTCGGTTTTGTTATCCCCTTGCGGCAGATTGGAGAAAAAAATGGATATTATGGAATCAGCCCTCAATAAACATAAGGAATGGCAGGGCAAAATAGAAATCGTTTCAAGAACTCCTGTGAATAATCGTGACCAGCTTTCACATGCTTATACTCCGGGTGTTGCTAAACCTTGTCTTGAAATTGAAAAAAATCCCGATTTATCCTATGAACTTACCCGCAGACACAATCTTGTTGCTGTTATAACTGATGGTACTGCTGTTCTGGGACTCGGTGATATCGGTCCTCTTGCCGCTATGCCTGTTATGGAGGGGAAATGTGCACTCTTTAAGGAGTTTGCAGATGTGGATGCTTTCCCACTTTGTATAGATTCAAAAGATACAGACGAAATAGTTAATACAATCGCTATGATTTCAAAAAGCTTCGGCGGTATCAATCTTGAGGATATTTCTGCTCCACGCTGTTTCGAAATTGAGGCAAAGCTTAAAAAGCTTGTTGATATCCCTGTTTTCCACGACGACCAGCATGGTACAGCAATAGTTGCAAGTGCTGCTATGCTGAATGCTGCTAAGGTTGCAGGTAAGAAAATTTCAGAAATGACTCTTGTAATCAATGGTGCAGGTGCTGCCGGAATAGCTATTGCCAAGCATTTTATTTCTCTTGGCATGGGTGATATCATTATGGTTGATGTTAATGGTATTATCTGTGACGGCGATGAATTTACAAACCCTGCACATTATGAAATGGCAAAGCTTACAAATAAAAATAAGCTGAAGGGTACTCTTGCAGATGCAATGAAGAATTCTGATGCATTTATCGGTGTTTCAAGACCTAATCTTGTTTCTAAGGATATGATTAAATCAATGGCTGATAAAGCTATTGTTTTTGCCATGGCAAATCCTACTCCCGAAATTATGCCTGAGGACGCTAAAGAAGCAGGTGCATTCATTGTTGGTACAGGACGAAGCGACTACCCAAATCAGATTAATAATGTTGTCGCATTCCCGGGTGTATTCAAAGGCGCACTTGCTGTAAGAGCATCTGATATAAATGAAGAAATGAAGCTTGCTGCTGCCTATGCAATTGCAGACAGCGTTCCTGCTGATAAGCTGAATGCCGATAATATTCTTCCGGATCCTTTTGATAGAGAAGTACCTAAGGCTGTAGCTAAAGCTGTTGCAGAGGCTGCAATAAAGTCAAACGTTGCTAAGCTTAAATAGGAGGTTTTTATGAGATACGAATATACCCCAACAAATGTTTGTTCACGCAAAATCTTTATTGACATTAATGATGACGGAACTATTGAAAATGTTGAATTTTTAGGCGGCTGTAACGGTAATCTGAAAGGTATCGGTCAGCTTGTTAAGGGAATGAATGTTGAAGATGTTATTAAACGTCTTGACGGTATTACTTGCGGTATGAAAAATACTTCCTGTCCTGCACAGCTTGCTGATGCATTAAAGGAGTTATTGTGATTTTTAACTTGAACAACTTTGGAGTAAGGGCATTTATTGCCCTTGCTTCAATTATTTTTTTGTTTATATTTATTATTCCGATGCTTCATCGTATAATTAATCTGGGAAACATTTTTGGTAGTATTGTTTCTGCATCTGTTTTAATTTATATAGTTTTTTACAGCAAATTTACAGCATTGATAGAAAACATCAAAGCAACTCAAACAGGATGTATATTGATTAATTTTGTCAATATATGCATAGCATCCGCTTTAATAATATCTGTAATAATAACCTTTTTCATGGTTAAAACAGCAAATGATACTCCTGAAAACAACTATACAACCTTAGTTGTTTTAGGGTGTAAAGTGAAAAATGGTGAGCCTTCACTTATGCTACAGCGTCGTCTTGATACTGCTTATACTTACCTTAATGACAATCCGGATGCGAAGGTTATTGTTTCGGGTGGAAAAGGCACGGATGAAATAATAAGTGAAGCAGAATGTATGACAAATTATCTTCTGTCTAAGGGAATCTCTTCTGATAGAATTTATATGGAATCTGCATCTACTTCAACAAATGAAAATTTAGCGTTTTCAAAAAAATTAATAGATGAAAATCATCTTTCACCAAAAATTACTATAGTTACAGATGGCTTTCATCAACTTCGTGCAGAATTAATTGCAAAAAAACAAGGATATAAAGATATAAAAAATTTGTCTGCTTCAACAGCGTTATGGCTTCTTCCAACATATTATGTCAGAGAACTGTTTGGCGTGACTTATCAATTTACCATTGGAGGATAATCTATGTCTTGGATTATAAAATTAGTAGAACTAAATAAATATGTATATTCGAAAAAGTTAATTGTTGAAAATCCTGCGTTTTCAAGAAAATTTTCAAATAAAAGAAATGCTGAAAATTATTTGAAACCTAATGCTTATAAAGACTATACAATTGAAATATTTCAAATTAGCGATGAAGAAGTTAAGAAAAAAATTAATATTCCTCGACAATTTCAGTAAAAATTAATTCCTTTTATGATATACACCCCAAAATCATCTGACTTTTGGGGTGTATATCAATTTTATAACTATTATCTGTTTTCATATATATACAAATTTGCATCATAAAATAAAAAACTCCTTTAGGATAACTAAAGGAGTAAAGATATCGGCATTGACCGATCTTCCCGGGCCGTTGCCAGCCAAGTATTGTAGGCACAGAAGAGCTTAACTACCGTGTTCGGAATGGGA
>SVNL01000069.1 GCA_015066925.1 Ruminococcus sp. | reverse complement strand
AAACAATCGGGAAGCCTTTTTGCATATATGAAAGAGCATAAAAAAGGAACGCCCCGAAAAAGAGCGTTCCCCCAAGCTAATCACGATTGAAATAATCGGAATAAACAGCGATTTCAGTAAAAATACCATTATTATTACCGACGATTTTAACGGAAGAAATTTTCTTATTTGAAATAGTCCCGAAAGAGATTAAATCGGTAAGGTCCTCGAAGTTATAGCCTGAATAGATGCAGTAATGCGCCAAAGACTGACGGCAGTTAAACCTGTCACGATAGACAAGAGCGTCCTGAGGAGAATAAAGGAACTGCTTGTCGAGGTCGAAAAATGAATGACGAACAATATTAAGGTCGCAAACATAGGAATCAGAAAGCTCGTAAACACCGTAAACGCCGTCGAAATCAGCCATATGGTAGTGACTTTTCATACGTCTTGTATCACGTTTTTTGCCACGTTTAAGGAGCATGGTGTCAGGGTATTCGAAAGAATTCGGCTGAGGAACAGGAGTAATTCTCACAGTATTGGTATCTCTGATAAAAGGATAAAAGCCGTAGAGCTTGTAGCCGAGATTAGCAACGCCCTCCCACATATTAGAGCCTGATTTAACATAGATGTAGTTGCTCGTATCGGAGTTATCCTCGTGGGTGACATACGGCAGGGTATAGAAGCTGTCCATAAGAGAGTTAAAGGAAATATTTGTTTTAATTCCGGGTTCAATCTGGTTGAGGCATAAAAGAGAAGTAAATCCGCGGGAAGAAATTTTGCAGAAGTTTTCACCGTATTCGGAATAAAAGTCGATAACATCCGCAATACCGTGGTGGATACATTTTTCGTCAGCGTAAAACAGGATTTCGCTGATGTTGTCAGCCTCAAACGGCAGAGCCTTGAATACAGCTGAAAGGGTTGTATAAGGCATATAGATATCCTTTTTAAAGACGAAGCTTAAAATCTGAGTGATATCGAAATTACCGCCGTTTGCATCACGCAGAATAATTCTAGGAAGCATTGGTATTGACCTCCTTAATCGGAGCAGGAGTAATAAACTCAAGCTTAAAGTCGAAGAAGCCGTCAGAGTTATCCTCGCAAACCGAAGAAATAAATCTACATGAATCGAAGGTGATATTTTTGTAAACGATATCAAGGGATAAGCCTGAGCGTATTGCAGAGTCTGCAAAGAGAGCGAAATTAATAGCGTCCTCACCGTAAATTCTTCCGCTTAGAAAAAGTACGGTACTTTTAAGGCGATGCTTAGTGTAAACAAGCTCATCTCTCAGAGTAGTACCCTCGGCAATGGTTTTAGAGCTTGATATGCGTATTTTCTCGGCATAAACGGTGAAATCGCCGATATCAACGGGAACAGGATTAATTCCCTGCGAAATGATATTCAAGAAGCCACACTCCTTTCGAAAGAGCAGATACCCGAAAGCTGAATTTTAGTGTTCAAAGCAATTTCGCCGAAGCTTTTTTCGGATTTAAGAGAAAGAACCTTAACCTCGTCGCAGATAAAAGTCGAAGAAGCAAGCCTTTCAAGAACAATACTGCTGAAAAAGTCGTAAAGCTCAGAAGCACCGCAGCGTTGCGGAGCCTTAATGCTTATGTCGGCACAAGCTTCAAACGGAAAGCATATATGCCCTTGAGAACGAACAGGCTTTTTAAGGTTTAAGCTGTCGATACCGACAATGGTAACGATTTTTTTCGGCATATTTTCAACAGGCTGATTGCCGAAGGCTGAGAATACATAATTTACATCTTCGCCCTTAATGCAGTTTATAATCTGAGAAATAACCGTATTAATCATAATGGAAAACTACTCCTTTCCAAAGCAGGCGAAAACGAAGCTGTCGGAAGCGATAAGCTCATGGCAAAGGCTCATATAATTATACATAAGCTTTTCGGCGTATTTCAAAGTACCGCTGTTTGTATCGGAAACAAGAGCCTTTCCCGAAGCAGTAGCCTGAGTTCTGTCTTTGGCGGATTTAATCTGTGCAAGTCTGAAATTTGCAATAGAAGCCGCAAGAAAATCAAGACGAATATCGTCCTTGTCAGCACCCTCAACGAGCATTTTCTCTGTTTCGGAAATAGCAAGAACGATTATCGGCATAAACATTTCGTAATCTTCTTCGCCCGAGAACATAGTAAAAAGTGATTTAACTGAATCAATATGCATATTAACCTCCTTAAAAAATCGGGCGGAGGTTAATCCGCCCATAAATTTATACCGAAAAGCCGTCAACAGAATTGTTATCGTCGGTCGAAAGCTGAGATAGAAATTCTGTTGATTTATTTTTTTCGAGTTTTCTTTTGAAGCCGATAAGCTCGTCGGTATTCATAGATACAGAAAGTGTTTCGGCTGATTTAGCAAATTCCTCACCGCCGCAGAAAAAAGCAAGCCTTATAATATCGCGTCGGATATCCTCCTGAGCATTTTTAAGAGCAGTAATATCTGCATGATGTGAAGAGTAGTGACTTTCTTCGGAAAAATGCTTTGTAACACCTGCATTGATCTGTGCTGGAACAGCAACGAAGCTCCATTCATAAGCGTCGGTAATATCATCTAAAATGATGTGACAGGGCTTGCCGTTGTAATTTTTTCCCTTAACGTGATTACAGCCTTCAGCAGATTTATCCTTATCACATACCGAGCATATACGCTTTCCTGCCGAACAGGAGATACTTACCTCTTTTTTAATACCGCCGTCGATTTCAGAAATAAGGTCCTTGTTTGCATCTGTGCGAATCATATAGACAGAAGCTTTGAGATATTCATATGGCTCACCGTATGAAGTAAGACGCTGATTATCAGTAACGAGCTGTGTATCAAAAATTCTTGCAAGCTGGTTTTCGGATTTTGCATTGTGGTCGGTTATACCTGTTTTGCCGACAAAAAGTGTTTGAAGCTTACAGAGTGCTTTGTGAGAAAAGCGCTCTGTATCTCTGTCGATTTCGTTATCACAGAGAATAACGTCGAAGATATAAACCTCATCGGCAGAGAAGCTTCTGCGAGTAAAGCTGTTTATTTTAGAAAGCTGATTATTCTCCATAATAACCTCCGATTATGCAGAAATCGTAAGAACCTTAACAGCGTCAGCAGTAAGCTTTCTGAATCCGCAGTTTACAGAAACAGCAATGCAGTCGAGCTGACGATTAATAAGCTTATCGGTTTCCATAATAAAGTCAGAGCTTGTAATAAGCTCAAGAGCGAAATCCTTGTTAAAGCCGATAACGGTATCGTCATCAACAGCACAAGACTTGAAAAGTTCTGCACCAAACGGTAAATATGTCTTGCCGTCAGCAGAAACAAATGAAGCTTCCTGCATAGCTGACATAGCAAAAATGCTTGCCGCAGTTGCAGGAGAAACAAGAACAGCATTCATATCGAAGTTGCTGAACTGACCGTAAAGTCTTGTAAGGTCACCGTAAACGAGAGAAGAAGTTGTAATAGCGTCTGTATCGTCAGTAAGAGCTGTAACAGCCGCCGCCATAACAGAATTTGCAAGCTTAATACCGATACCTCTGAGCATAACAGCAAAGACATCAAGACGCTGTTGTCTTACAGCCTCATAAGAAGCATTGATAATTCTGCCGTACTTGAGCAGAGTTGTAGCAGAAGTATTTTCTGTAACAGAAGATTCGGGAAGAGCAGTTCCCTCAGCAGTAGTAGTGTAAGGAGTAGCGTCGTCAAGCAGACAGCCGATATATGTGTTGCAGTCACAGCTGGTTTTAGCCGCTACAATACCGCCGAGAATAGCTTCATCAAAGCCTTTCTTTATAGAGCGTCTGAGAAATTCAGGGAAAAGCACAGCACTTTCTGTTGTAGTAAAGAATTTTTCAACCGTATCGCAGTTTTTACCTGAAACCTTAATATCGAAGCGCTTGAGCTGTCTTTCGTAAGCGTCGAGTCTGGAGAGAGGAGAATTCTCATAAGCTGAAGACGGGTCGAGAGCTTCAAGAGCCTCGGTAAAGCTTTTTCCGCTGAGATTATAAAGTCCTTTTTCAAGTCTGATTTCGTTATACATAAATAAACCTCCAAAAATTAAATATTGTTTGCAAGACGATGTTCGATTTCACTTGCCTGTGCATTTTTAAGTCTGGCTTCGGCAAGCTCCTTTTCGTCCTGAAGATTAATGATTGACCATTCAACACTGCACGTTGCCATACTTCCTACAGAGCGCAGATAAGCGTTTCCTACAGAGCATATAACAGGAGTCATAAGACGTCGGTAATACTCAAGCTCAGATGTAAGAATATCCGCCTGCTGAGCCGACATACGCTCAGTAGATGACCAGTTCAGCCCTAACAGAAACGGTGGTATTGAAAGCTTTGCGATAATCTGTTCAAGAAGCTGACGGACGGGTATTTCGGTATTGTAAAGCTGATTTTCAGCACCGATAACCTTTATATCGACATCACCTACAGCAATAAAGTCTTTAACCTGACCGTATTTTGCTGATGTCATACCGTCTGACCATTCCTTAGCAATCTGAATTGCACGTTCTTTTGCAAAGCTTCTTTCACCGCTGTCAGACGGCGGCTTGTAGGTAACAGCATAGCGGATATTTCCCGCACGGTCGAAATTCTGACCGATACACTGATAAATGCGGAGTAAAATTCCGCTTAAAGCAGGAAGTCCGTAGAGCAAGGATTTACCCTTTCCCTCAGAAGTACCGAGAGAGGTGAATAAAATTCTGTCAGGACGTTTTATGCTTTTGTAGCTGTCACCGCATTTTAAGCGATAGCATCTGTCAACAGGAGTTTTTCCTCTTACAATTTCAAGGTTATCCGTCCTGCCGATATAAAGTCCTGAGATTTCATTGGAATTTTCGTCGATAATCAGTTCGCCGACAGCACTTCCGTAAGTAAGCAGATTATCAAGATAACAGTCGGTAAAGGAGTAAACAGATTTTCCCGCGATACCAACAGGAACATTATCGAGAAAATAATCAAGAACACTTTGAAGATTATCGTCTGAGCAAATAACCCTATAGCCGCCCGTAAGCCTTACGATTTTCATAAGTGCCGCATCAACAATCGGAACAGCACTTCTAAGACGCTCATAAAGCTCGTATTCATATTTGTGAGTACATTCGGGAAGCGGAAAAAGTTCCTTTTCATCACGAAAGGCTGTATGAATTTCAGGCGAAACCAAAGAGGACTGTTTATCCTTTTTGTTTTTGAAGAGCTTCATTTTTCCTCCTTAAAAAATATTTGAACGGTGGTTATAAAAAAACGGCTTTTATCTTAAAACAGAACCGACAAAAAAGTCGTCATTGTCTTTTTCTGTAAGCATTTCGGAAACGAAGTATCTCAAATCGTCCATAGCGTGGTCGTTTTCCTTTACAGGAACATCACCGCCTGCTTTCTCGTTCCAGCAATAGAGTGAAAACTCTCTTAAAATGTCGGTACAGTTTTTGTGGAATAATATTTTATCCTGCTTCAAAGCGTCGCATACTCTGCGGATACCCGTAATAACGTCGTTATCAGCTTTTACCGTCCTGAATTTTGCGTGCCTGTGGATACACGCAATGAAGCTTGCGGCTGAAGGGTCGACAATAACTTTTTCAATGTTTAAATTACCCGCAAGCTTTTCAAGCTCGGCATAATGCTCTTCATCTGTCCGCGCAATGCCTTCTTTTTTTGAGGAGTAATAATATTCCTTTAATCTGTACCATTTGTCGCCGCACTGTCCCCAAAGACCGAACGAGGAAGGATTAACCGTCCCGTAGTCGCATGAGATGACAAAACGTGTGCATTTAATATCCTTATCGAAAATATGTCTGTCCTTATCGAACATGGTGTAAACAGCACCGCTTGCGGCAGTCCATTTTCCGAGAACAAATCGCTCGAAGAAGGCGCCCGAATAAAGACGGCTGTAACGTGCCTTTACCTCAGTGGAAAGTGCAGGATTATCGTCCATAGTGAAATGAATATACAGAGCCTTTTTTTCATCGGCTTTTTTAATCCATTCGCAATAGAACCAATGATAAGGATTTTCAGGGTTGCAGTTGAACCACATTTTAGAGCCTGAAACAGAGCATCTTGCAATAGCCTGCTCAACGAAAGAGCGAGGCATAAGAGCGACCTCGTCGAGAAAAACACCCGAAAGAGTAATTCCCTGAATAAGTGAAGCGGAAGACTCATCCTTACCTCCGAAGAGATAGAACCTGTTGACTCTGTTTCCAAGACTGATTTCAAAATAGTTCTTGCTTACTTTTTCGGTGCAAACGAACCCGAGGCTCCAGAGCATGTCAATAAGCGGATTTACAACGTTTCTTTTAAGTGAAGTAACAGTTTTACCGCATATTGCAAAATAGCCTCCGTTGAAGCTTGTCATAGCCCAGCTTACAAAGCCGAGTGACATTGAAAGTGTTTTTCCGCTTCTTACAGCACCGTCGCAAATAATAGCGTCATAGCGGCTGTATTCAGGCTTTGTCCACCATTTCAGAGTAAGCTTCTGCTTTTGAGAGAGCTTATCAATTTTCATTATATTCGTTCTCCGAATTGTCGTCAGCAAGAGCAAGTAAAAGACTTGCGGCATTTTCAGCGCTGTCAGTCGAATTCAAGAATTCGAACATTTTTTCAAGAGCCTTCTGTCTGTCGAAAAGCTTTACCTCAACACCGCCACCCTTAACACGCTTCACCTCAGAAACATTAAAAAGGTCAAGACGAGAAATGACATCGGCAGGTGGAAGCTCTTCTGAGAAAACGAGATAAACAGCGTCGTTACAGCTTCCGAAAGCAAGACGTTCAAGTCCCGAAAGAATTTCTGCACTTTTTACAGCAGAAACAGTACGAAGCTGAGATATAATACGCTGACATCTTACTCGTTTAAGACATTCAAGACCGTCCTTCAGAGCTGTTTCAGACGGAAACCCTGCCTTTACAGCAGACTCTCTTACGTTTCCGAGCTTCACATAATTACAGCAGAACAAAAGCTGTTTTTCATTCAGTGAGTTCTTCAATAGCATAACCTCCTTTAATTCGGGTGAGCAGCTTCATAAAAAAGAACCTGCCAAAACCACCGTTCATAAGTAGTCTGAAAAAGCACATAATGTAAACGAAAACGTAAACATTTTGAAAAAGTTTTTTTCAAAATCAGCATAATATACAGATAAGCGTTTAAAGAAACATATGTTTGTTGTATAAATGAACGAAAAACTGTCAGGTAAAAAATTTTCCCGACAGTTTATATAAATAAAAATCGGCACCACACAAATAATGTGCAGTGCCGCAATAAAATTTCAATCAGATTGCTGTGCAATCTCGTTTTCGACAGCGATACTTTTAAAGTAGTGCTGTATCCGTTGGAAGCTCCTGCAATAAGTGTAAATGCAAGAGAAGCGGCAATTAATTTTTAATGTTCATGAAAATACCTCCTGAAATAAAAATTTTTTTATAAACTCAGCAGGCTTTATTTTTGTATCAGCCATAAAAAGCCTTAAAACCCGTATAAAAGTCGAATGATGATGTTTTTTGTGTGAGCTTATAATAAAAAAATAATATTTATACTGGACAAATTAAACAAAATATGATATACTTATATTAACAAATACTTCTCCGTTGCCTTGCGGTAAAAACGGTGAAGCAACAACATTGTAAGAATTGTAATGAAATGCGGTTCTTTTAAAGAAAGGATTTAATATGCTGCATGAAAAATCATGTGGGGCTATTGTATACCGTAAATCACACGGGAATATTGAAATTCTCCTAATTCGGCATATTAACAGCGGTCATTGGTCGTTCCCGAAAGGTCACGTTGAAGCAGGTGAATCAGAAGTTGAAACTGCAAAGCGTGAAATTATGGAGGAAACCTCTATTGATGTTATCATAGACCCTACATTCAGAGAAACCGTAACCTATTCACCCCGACGCGATACTTCAAAGGTTGTCGTTTATTTTCTTGCGAAAGCGAAAAACGTTGACTATGTCCCTCAGGCAGATGAAATTTCTGAAATCAAATGGGTGGATATAGTTCACGCAAATAATATTCTGTCGTATGAAAATGATAAGAATATTGTAACTAAAGCCAGAATGGCGATAAAAGAGAGTATCTGAAAAAAACGGACTTGTTTTAAGTCCGTTTTTT
>SVNL01000068.1 GCA_015066925.1 Ruminococcus sp. | reverse complement strand
GTGGTGACCCGTACGGGAATTGAACCCATGATTCCGCCGTGAAAGGGCGGTGTCTTAACCTCTTGACCAACGGGCCATAAATGGTAGCGGCAGTAGGATTTGAACCAACGACCAATCGGGTATGAACCGAGTACTCTAGCCAGCTGAGCTATGCCGCCATATTAGCCGCTTTTTCGTTTTCCTCATGCGACTTAATTATTATACACCATATTTATCGCTTTGTCAACAGAAAATCACAAAAATTTTTTGTTTCTACTTTTCTTACATCAAAAATCAACAAACAAACTATCAGATTAGAGATAATACATAAAGCACTTTTGATAAATACATCAAAAGTGCTTTAAAAATGATTATTCGTATATTGAAGAAGCTATATCAACAGTTTCTTTAGCATCTTTAGCATAGTAATCAGCATTAATTTGACGAGCAAAATCCGCAGTAAGAACAGCACCGCCAACAACCGTCTTACATTCAGGATATTCTTGATTAAGCAAAGCGATAGTTTCTTCCATAGCACCGAGAGTAGTTGTCATGAGCGCAGAAAGTCCTACAAGTTTAACATTATATTTTTTTGCAGCATCAACTATATCACATTTATCGACATCTTTTCCAAGATCAATAACTTTGTATCCATAGCTTTCAAGAAGAACCTTTACGATATTTTTACCAATATCATGAATATCCCCTTTAACCGTCGCAAGAACAATTTCGCCTTTTGAAACAGGCTTTTCACCATTTGAAGCAAGAGCACTCTTCAACGCTTCGAAGCAAGCCTGAGCAACACCTGCAGTAAGAATAAGCTGTGGAAGAAAAATCTGTCCCTTTTCGAATTTTTCACCCGCCTTATCAAGTGCAGGAATAAGATAACCGTTTATAATCTCCATAGGAGCCATTGTCTGCAAAAGAGCCTCGACAGCCTTAACGCCCTCATCTTTAAGTCCGTTTTCAAAAGCATAAAAGATATCAGGAGAAGCTTTTTCCGATTTCGCAGGAGCATTTTGCGGTGCAGTTTGTCCGTAGCAATTTATAAATTCTACCGAATTACGATCGATTGACGCAAGCAGCTTATATGCCCTTACAGCACCAATAATCGAATCAACATTCGGATTTATAATCGGCAAATCAAGACCATTTTCAAGAGCCATGGTAAGAAATGTACGCGTAATAAGCTCACGATTAGGAAGTCCGAATGAAATATTTGAAACACCCAGAACAGTTTTAAGTCCAAGCTCCTGTTTCACACGCTTCAAAGCCTTGAGAGTTTCCATAGCGCCTTCCTGTTCAGCAGAAGCTGTCAGCGTAAGGCAGTCGATATACACATCATCTCTCGGAATTCCGATAGCCAAAGCTCTGTTGAGAATTTTTTCTGCAATCTCAAAACGTCCCTGAGCAGTTTTAGGTATACCATTTTTATCAAGAGTGAGTCCGACAACTGCGGCACCATATTTTTTTACAAGTGGGAGAATAGTATCAAGCGACTCATCTTCCCCGTTTACAGAATTTACAATAGGCTTTCCGTTATATACTCTCAGTCCTGCTTCAAGAACATCAGGAATGGTAGAGTCAAGCTGTAAAGGAGCATCTGTAACTGACTGAATAGCTTTTACAGCAGTTACCATCATAGCCTTTTCATCTATCGCAGGAAGTCCGACATTAACGTCAAGAATATCTGCTCCTGCTCTCACCTGCTCAATCGCCTGATTTAAAATATAATTGATATCATTATTCAAAAGAGCTTCTTTGAAAAGTTTTTTACCTGTTGGATTAATTCTTTCACCAATAACTCTGGGCTGAGAAATATCAATACAACGAGTTCCGGAGCATACAGCCGAAACAGGAGTATAAACAGGCTTTTTCCATTCAATTTCAGAAAGCTTTTCTTTAAGTGCCTTTATATGTGCAGGAGTTGTACCGCAGCAACCGCCGAAAATCTTAACGCCAAGCTTTGCAAGCTCAGCGGCACTTTCAGCAAACTCATCAGCACCTACATTAAATTTATTTGTAACAGGGTCAGGAAGTCCCGCATTTGGTTTCATAATTACAGGAAGCCCTGTAAGCTTTACAAGCTTCTCTGCAATAGGCAAAAGAGTGTCAGGACCAAGAGAGCAGTTTACACCAATTGCATCAACGCCCAGTCCATTCAGTACCGTTGCCATACATTCAACGCTTACTCCGGTAAAAGTGCGTCCACTTTCTTCGAATGTCATAGTACAGAATATCGGCTTGTCAGAATTTTCTTTTGCCGCAAGAACAGCCGCCTTGACCTCGTATATATCAGTCATTGTTTCAATCGCAATTAAATCCGCTTCACTGCCAGCGAGAATCATCTCTTTATAGCAATCATAAGCCTCTTCGAATGTAAGTGTTCCGGTAGGCTCAAGAAGCTGACCGATAGGACCTAAATCAAGAGCAACAAGAGCTTTTCCGTCTGCGGCTTTTTTAGCGTTTGCAACACCTGCTCTAATAATCTCGTCAACAGTATATCCGCTGTCTTTCAGCTTATACGAATTTGCTCCGAAAGTATTTGTGCAGAATATATCAGAACCGCTTTCAACATACTGACGATGAATGTCAATAATCGTATCAGGATGAGTGATATTAAGAATTTCAGGAATATGACCAACCTCGACACCGGAAGCCTGAATCATAGTGCCTAAACCGCCATCGAGAATAACGAAATTTTTTTCAAATAATTTATTAAGCATAACTCCTCCTAAAATCAATGTAAAGAAGTACCGATTTTTTCACCCATTTTAACGATAGTTTCGCAGTTATCGGCAGTATTTTCAAGAAATTCGCCGCAAGGTAAAATCTTGTCCTTTTCAACAAGAAGAACTATTGTCGAGCCGCCGAAAAGAAACATCCCCTTTTCTTCTCCTTTGCGAAAACGGTATCTGCCATGATGATTGGATATTTTACCAACAAACATGGCTCCGACCTCTATCTGAGTAACATCACCGAAATTTTCGGTATGCAGAACAGAAAATTCTCTGCAATTTTGTTTGTAGACATTATAATGGTCAAAAGCAATAGGATTAACGGTATGAAGTACACCTTTTATGAAATTATTACCGCTTTTTCTGCCATTATCAATATAACAATAGCGATGATAATCATCAACCTCAAGTCTGAAAATCATACACCAGCCACCGTTGTATTTATCGGCAAGCTTTTTACATTTAACGAGATCCGATACCTTATAAAAGCTGTTTTTGATATTAAAAACGCTGTCGTTATTAAGCCTGTACACAGAAAGCTTTGCATCACACGGACTTATAAAGCTATCCTTATCCATATCAACAGAACGTCTTCCGTTCTTTATTTTTCGTGTAAAGAATTTATTATAGGTATCAACATCATCCATAATAAAATCATCCGTATTAATGCCGTTTGCTTTAATAAACGGTTTTATTAGTACAGACGATATACGCGAATCCATAAAAGCACCGACAGCCTTTGATACAAAAGGCTGAGTAACTATATTAAGCATAAAGCGACCGACAGCATTGGAATAAACAAGGTTTATAATCTTATCCAGACTGCCGTCGCTGTTTTTTATAATATTTTTATTTCTGTCTTTTACTGTCATTTTCTCTTAGCATTAGCAAGCATAAGCTTGATACGGTTTTCCTGATTTACTCTTGTTGCACCCGGGTCGTAGTCGATAGCTACAATGTTTGCCTGTGGGAAATCATTTTTTATAGCTCTTGACATACCTTTAGCAACGATATGATTAGGCAGACAGCCAAAAGGCTGAGCACAAACGATGTTTTCTGTTCCTGATTCTACAAGAGCCGCCATTTCGGCAGGAATAAGCCAGCCTTCACCCATAGAAACACCCTGATTGATATATTTATCCGCAAGGTGACGCAAATGCTCAAAATCATGAGGCGGAGCAAATACTCCGTGCTTTTTCATAGCCTTAATAAGCTCTTTCTGTTTACTGTAAATAAGCTTATAGCCAATACCGTTTATCAGTGTAGCCTTATTCTTAAAATTATAAAGCTTACCGTCATTAGTCTTACTTACAGCACAATACATAACGAACTCAAGAAGTGATGGTACAACAGGCTCACACCCTTCTGAAATGAGAAAATCTTCGAGGTGGTTATTTGCAAGCGGAGAATATTTAACATAGATTTCTCCGACAATACCTACCTGAACCTTTTTAACCTTGCTTCGTTCTATTTTTGCAAAATCGTCAAGAATTTCTTTATAGAATTTAGAGGTTTTCATGTATTTTGTACCCGAGCTGAAAAGCTTTCCAAGCTTTTTCTGCCATTCATCAAGCTTCTTTTTAGACGCACCCTTTACAAGCTCATAAGGTCTGCACTGGTTATACACAGTCATAAGCAAATCTCCGTAGAGAATAGCATAGAGCATTTTAAGGAACATAACAGCTGTAATTTTAAATCCGCTGTCCTTTTCAAGACCGCTGAAATTCAGTGAAACAACCGGAACCTGAGGGAAATTCTCGTATGCACATTTACGAAGCAGGTGGATATAATTTGAAGCACGACATCCGCCGCCTGTCTGTGTAATAAGAAGAGCAGTTTTGTCCGGATTATATCGACCGCTTTTAAGAGCCTCCATAAACTGACCGATAACCAGAAGTGCAGGATAGCAAGTGTCATTGTGAACATTTTTCAATCCTTCGTCAACGACAGTTCTTGAATCCGTCTGCAAAAGCTCCATTTTATAGCCATAGCTTTCAAAAATACTTATAAGCAGTTTAAAATGAATAGGCAGCATATCAGGCACTAAAATAGTATGGGTTTTAATCATATCTTCAGTAAACTTCGCGTATTTTTCAGCCATATTTCACACTCCTATTCCTTATTTTTTATAGCAGCCGCAAGACTTCTCAAACGAATTTTTGCAGCTCCGAGATTATTGATTTCATCTATTTTAAGCTGTGTATAAAGCTTGCCCTTTGATTCAAGGATTGCACGCACCTCGTCGGTAGTAATAGCGTCAATACCACAGCCGAACGAAACAAGCTGAACAAGCTGCATATCAGGCTGAGTCGTTACAAACTGTGCAGCTTTATAAAGACGTGAGTGATAAGTCCACTGATTTAAAACTCCCAGTTCAGGTGTATGTGCAAGCGGAGCAACGCTCTGTTCCGTAACAACAGCCATTCCAAGACTTGTTATAAGTTTATGTATGCCGTGATTTATTTCTTTATCAACGTGATACGGTCTACCTGCAAGAACAATGATATTCTTACCCTCTGTACGAGCCTGACGGATAATTTCATCTGCCTTTTTAGCTACATCTGCAATATGCTTATCCATAGCTTCGTACGCTTTATCAACAGCGTTAGGGATTTTGCCTTTGATATTATATTCTTTAAGCGTCTGAGTCATAACCTTTACGACATTTTTTCTGCGGTTAAGGTCCATATAAGGATAACGGAAATTCTTCTCGTTAAGTCTTGAATTATTTGCAAGCAGAAGCTCAGGATAATATGCTACAACAGGACAATTGAAGTGGTTGTCGCTATCCCCTTCATCTATATTATAGCTCATACATGGATAGAAGATGAAGTCCACGCCCTTATTGAGCAAGCATTCAATATGTCCATGAGCCAGCTTTGCAGGATAACATACGGTATCTGACGGAATTGTATGCTGGCCGAGATAATACATTTCTCTGTCGCTCTCATCAGAAATAACAGTTTCAAATCCAAGCTCTGTAAAGAAAGCATGCCAGAAAGGAAGCTGTTCATAAAAGCTCAGAGCAAGCGGAAGACCTACTTTAGCGATAGGATTTTTAGGCTGACCTTCATTTACGGTATTAAGTATGCTGTTATATTTATAATCATAAAGGCTTGGTGCAGACTTTGTTTTAGTTTTGCCGCTGCCTTTTTCACAGCGATTCCCTGAAATAAACTTTCCGCCGTTTCTGAATGTAATTACATTGAGAGCACAATTTGCAGTACAGCCTCCGCAATTGATGCTTTTTGATGTGTAATTGAATTCCTCAAGCTCTTTTGCGGAAATAATTGATGATTTTTCAAGATTTTTTTCTTTTGCATAAAGTGCACAGCCAAGTGCTCCCATAAGTCCTGAAACCGCAGGACGTATAACATTTCTGCCAAGCTCTTTTTCAAACGAACGGAGAACAGCGTCGTTAAGGAATGTTCCGCCCTGAACAACAATTCTTTCCCCAAGTTCATCTACTGATTTTGCACGAATAACCTTATAAATGGCGTTTTTAATTATAGATGACGAAAGACCGGCAGAGATATCTTCAACAGTAGCACCGTCTTTTTGCGCCTGTTTAACGCTGCTGTTCATAAATACAGTGCAGCGTGAACCGAGGTCAACAGGCTTCTCGGCAAATAATCCGAGCTGTGAAAATTCCGCAATATCATATCCGAGAGCCATAGCGAAAGTCTGTATAAATGAACCACAGCCCGATGAGCAAGCTTCATTAAGCATAATGCTGTCTATATTGCCGTTTTTAATTTTAAAGCATTTTATATCCTGACCACCGATATCTATGATAAAATCTACATCAGGACAGAAATATGATGCGGCTTTAAAATGAGCAACGGTTTCTACTATTCCGAAATCTATTGAAAGTCCTGCTTTTATGAGTTCCTCACCATATCCTGTAACAGCAGAACCTTTAATGGTGATATTCGGATTCATTTCCGAATAGATTTTTTTCAGTTTTCTAACAATTTTATCAAGAGGCTGACCTTTGTTTGAAGCATAGTGACTGTAAAGCAAGCCGCCCTCTTCGGAAATAAGCACAAGCTTTGTTGTGGTTGAACCTGCGTCAATTCCCAGATAAGCATTCCCCTCATATGTACGGATATCCTCATATTTGAGGTCGTATTTTTTATGACGATTGATAAATTCGTCATACTCTTGTTTTGTTTCAAAAAGAGGCTGGCTTATTACAATATTTTCTGTAACTTTTGCATTAAGAATTTTTTCCGCAAGCTGTTCAACGGTATATGTATCCTCAGAAGAAGAAGCGAATACTGCACAGCCGTATGCTACAAATACAGGAGCTTCTTCGGGAAATACTGCATTTTCATCGGTAAGCCCGAGTGTTTTTACAAATGCACGTCTTAATCCTTTTAAGAAAGAAAGCGGTCCGCCAAGAAATAATACACGTCCCTCAATAGAGCGTCCCTGTGCAAGACCTGAAACAGTCTGGTCTACAACAGCCTGAAAGATACTTGCTGCAATATCCTCTCTTGCGGCACCCTGATTAAGAAGCGGCTGAATATCAGATTTCGCAAACACACCGCATCGCGAAGCAATAGGATATGTCTTTTCAGCTTTTGCCGAAAGCTCGTCAAGTTCATCTGCCGAAATACCGAGCAGAGTAGCCATCTGATCAACAAAAGCACCTGTACCGCCTGCACAGGAACCATTCATACGCTGTTCCACGCCACCTGTAAAGAAAATTATTTTAGCGTCCTCACCGCCAAGCTCAATGACAACATCCGTTTCGGGTTCACGTTCTTTAACGGCAATAAAAGCCGCCTGAACCTCCTGCACAAACGGAATATCAGCGTTTTCTGCAAGTCCCAGTCCTGCTGAGCCTGTAATACAAACCTTGAACTCACAGCTTTTATAATTATCCTGAATGATATTAAGCTGTTCAAGGACAGTTTCCTTAACCTTAGAAAAGTGTCGCTGATACTTTGAATAGATTATTTTGTTTTCTTTATCAATGATAACGGTTTTTACGGTAGTGGAACCAACATCAATACCGAGTGAATAACAATTACCCATAGACTGCACCTCTGTTTTTATTCTCAACATCTATTATACACCATTTAAAAACAAAATAAAAGCATTTTATCAATTTTCTTCACTTTTAATTTAAGAAAAATAATGGGTGTAACGTGTTTTTTTACATTTTATTTTCGTAGTTTAAATTGTAATTGTGCAAAATGATGTTTTTGAGTTTTTTTCTTTCAGGGTATTGACTTTTCTGCCTAACTGTGATAAAATGTTTACTGTTGAAACTTCAATTTCATATGCGGGTGTAGTTCAATGGTAGAATTCCAGCCTTCCAAGCTGGCTACGTGGGTTCGATTCCCATCACCCGCTCCATTATGCGCCTTTAACTCAGCTGGATAGAGTAACTGCCTTCTAAGCAGTAAGTCATTGGTTCGAGTCCAATAAGGCGCGCCATACGCGAACGCTCCTATTTCCGGAGCGCTTCGTTTATTTATTTTATATGGTGGGTGTAGCTTAGCTGGTTAAAGCGTCGGATTGTGGTCCCGAAGATCGTGGGTTCGAATCCCATCTCCCACCCCAGAAGAATAGGCACTTTCGAGAAATCGGAAGTGCTTTTT
>SVNL01000067.1 GCA_015066925.1 Ruminococcus sp. | reverse complement strand
TTTTTCATTTTAATTATCCTGTTATCTTTCAATCGGATAGAAAATTATTACATTTTCATCTCTGTTTTCTATTATATTAAATGAGTTGTACTTTTTTTCATGTATAAACCGTGGCTTTATATCAGCAATTACATCAACCATTCCACTTTCAGTAAAATACTTCTGAACGAATTCATCATAAAGCTCATTATCGACAAACTCTATTTCAATATAATCGTCAAGTTTATAATCAAGAAGCTCCTGAATCAGAATTTTATCTGCCGCTTCCATATCATCTGCATATAGTCCGTTATTTTTAAAAAATAAATTTACATCTGCATCATTATATTCATTATTGTTGAAAATCAATTCATCATCAGAATACACATCACTCGGAAAATGAGTTTTGTAAAAAGCGTCATTACTGCTCATGAAATAGCAATGGTTTCCCTCGCCAACTTCGTCGTTATCATCCCACGTGACATCAACATTATACCATTTTCCGTCAGTACCTTCAAACTTATTCCACGCATGCGCTTCACCGTCATCAGTAGTACCGGTGATAATAATCGTCCGAACTCCTACCGCTTCCATAAGATAGTCAAAAGCCTTAGCGTATCCCTCGC
Organism: Ruminococcus sp.; assembly: GCA_015066925.1. Lineage (GTDB taxonomy): Bacteria > Bacillota > Clostridia > Oscillospirales > Ruminococcaceae > Ruminococcus. Next base: position 7,823 of record SVNL01000067.1, on the reverse strand, counting down.
ATCGAGCCTCACCCTCAACAAGACAACCATAAGCTGTACCATTAAAATAGTTGAATTCAATTACATACTTACAGTTCTGTGCCAGATAATCGTGAATATAACGTGCTTTTTCTTCAGCAGTCATATCTTTTTCAATGCCTTTGAGAATTTCATCGCGTTTTTTCTCTATCTCAGCAGTTTTTTCAACCACTTCATCCTCATTTGCATTATAATCTATCTGAGCTCTTCTGATTTTTTCCGCAACATAAAAAGCGTAATCAATGTAATAAAGTTCGCTCTCCTGTTTTTCGAGAACAGTATATATCTTTTCATACATTTCTCCGTCTATATCAAACGGAAGGTCAATAAACCTCTTATGTTCCTTTATTCCTTTGTAAAGAGCAGTATATACAGCTTTTTCATTTTTATTGAATGTATCATACATAACATTTCCTGCCGCTTCTTCTTCTGAAAGATATTCAGGGGCAGGGAACGAAGTAAAAAGCTGTGAATCTTTAATGTACTTTACACTGAAAAATGAAAATGCTCCAAGTGCGGCAAAAAATAATACCGCAAATACTTTTTTCATAACTATTCCTGTTCACCTTTAATTATTTCTGCTTTCAGCTTGCTTATCCAGTTATCCTCAATAAGCAGAACCTTGAATCTTACATTTTCATAAACTATTTCTGCATTTTCTTCCTGCTGAGGAATACGTCCGAGTCTATCAACCACAAACGCACTCATCGTATCATAATTATGTCCTTCTTCAAGCTCAAGATTAAACATAGGAAAAACATCATCCGGATCAGCACTTCCGTCAATAGTGAAAACTCCGCTTTCTATTTCCGATATTTCTGCTTCTTCATCATCATACTCGTCCTGAATATTTCCGACAATTTCCTCAAGCAAATCTTCCATAGTAACTATTCCTGCGGTTCCACCATATTCATCTGCAATAACCATCATCTGCGCTTTTTTCATGGTCATTTCTTTCAGAACGTCCTTACATTTTGCTGTTTCAGGAACAAATTCCGCTTTACGCATAAACTGTCTTATATTAAAATCCTCTGAATGTTCACAGCCTACAAGACAGAGCAAATCCTTGACATTAAGTATGCCAATAATATTATCAACACTTCCCTCATAAACAGGAAGACGTGAAAATCCTTCGTTTATCGCAAGATACACCACATCTCCGATTTTTTCATCGGCTTCAATACCGATAACATCAGTTCTGTGAGTCATAACATCAGAAACAACGGCGTCATCAAATTCGAAAATATTGTTTATCATTTCTCGCTGACTTTCTTCAATAACACCCGTTTCGTTACCTGCTTCAACCATCATAAGAATTTCTTCTTCCGTAACGACTTCATCGGCAGCTTTAACAGAAAATCCGAAAATTTTACCCAGTACACATGCAAAACCATTCAGAATAAGTCCAAAAGGAGTCATAACAACTTTCAGAACTTTATACGGAGCAACCATAAAAAGTGAAAGCTTTTCGACATTTTTTTCCGCTAATTTTTTAGGTAGCAAATCTGCAAATATATGTATAACAATCAAAAGACCAATCGCCACAAGTACTATCGAAGCCGTTGCCGCCAATGTAGAATTCATATGCTCCGAAAACATTTCGGCAAGAGAAAATCCAAAAGCGATTATTGCGGAAAAAGCAATTACAATACATGAAAATACATTATGAACCGAAAAAACATAAATAAGCTCTTTCGGTTTTGAAATCACATCAAGAAGCTTTTTATACTTCTTATTTTTCTCCGCCTGACTTTTAACCCTGCCGTCATTTACCTCAATAAGAGCATGTTCACAAGCAGAATAAAACGCTCTCAATAGCAGAAGAACTATTGTTGCCACTAAAAAAAACTTCACTTGACTCCCATCAGAATCCATTTTATATTCTCCTTTGTAATTAAAATTATAAAAACAGTATATAACAAAACTTTAATAATGTCAAGACGGATTAATCATCATTATCTATAAAAACATTATTGTTTTTCACCGTAAATCCGTCAAGATTTTCCATAAATCTGCTGAATTTGGTATAACCGTAGTTTTTCACATTAAACTCGGGAACCTTTGCACAGAGCTGTTTTTTCAATTCACCCAGATTATACCCCTTTACACCATTGCTTCCAACCAGAATTTCAAGCTGTTTTCTTACTATATTTATTTCTGAGTCACTCGATTTCTTTGAAACAAGTATTGTACTTCCAACCTGACGCAAGCTGAGGCTCTTAAAATAAGCAAGAAACTGTGAAAGCTTTGAATAGCCGTAATTTCTTACATCAAAATCAGGAAAACGATTTTGCAAACGGCTTCCAAGCTCACCTATATTTATTTCCTCTTCAATGTTACAATTCTCGTCAATGATACGCATTATCGACTTTTCAAGAGTTTTAAGCTTAACTTTTTCGCCTTCGGAAGATTCATCCTGAACATCTTCTTCTGCAAGAATTTCAAGATATTTAAACGCATTGCAGGCTGTACTGAACGGCTTCGGGGTTTTCTGCTCTCCCATACCGATAACGTGCATTCCCGACTCTCTCAAACGAATTGCAAGTCTGGTGAAATCACTGTCACTCGATACTATGCAGAAGCCATCGACATTATTCGAATAAAGTATATCCATAGCGTCGATAATCATTGCCGAGTCAGTTGCATTCTTTCCGCTTGTATAGCTATACTGCTGTACAGGAGTAATTGCATTTTCAAGAGCGATACTCTTCCAGCGGACAGAATTATCTCTTGTCCAATCGCCATAAACTCTTTTGTAGGTAACTATTCCGTAATTTGAAACCTCATCGAGAATAAATTTAGTATATCTTGCCGCAACGTTATCAGAATCTATCAATACGGCATAGCGCATTTCTTTTTCCATATTATCACCTTTTCATTTTATCAGATATTCACATTATATTTTTCTTCAACGCACGAAAATTATCCTCATAAAAATCAACCAAAACAAATTAAAGAAGTCATTTCTTATATATCCGTATATAAGAAAAAAATCCCGAAACATTTGCTTCGGGATTTGTCAATACCAAGGATATTTCCCCAGTACTATGGAGCGGATTACGAGGCTCGAACTCGCTACCTCCACCTTGGCAAGGTGGCGCTCTACCAGATGAGCTAAATCCGCATCAGAAAGAATATGCAAGCATATTCTTTGGTGCCTCCGGTCGGAATCGAACCAACGACACGGGGATTTTCAGTCCCCTGCTCTACCGACTGAGCTACAGAGGCATAAAAGAAAATTGGCGACCCGGATGAGGCTCGAACTCACGACCTCCAGCGTGACAGGCTGGCGTTCTAACCAACTGAACTACCGGGCCACGATGGTGGGAACTACAGGGCTCGAACCTGTGACCCTCTGCTTGTAAGGCAGATGCTCTCCCAGCTGAGCTAAGCTCCCATTCATCAACATTTTCTTTTGTCATCTCCTGACGACAGTATTAATTATATCACAATCACTATTATTTGTCAAGCGTTTTTTAAAAAAAATTCAAAAAAATTTCCAATCCGCTTTATATCGTCATTTCAGCCTATAATTTCCTTTCTGAAAAGTCTTATTGTATCCATTTTAAGACCTTTATGCTGAGGAAGCTGTAAAAACGGATCGACAGATAAAATTTCTTTCGTACACTGCTGTGCCTTACTCATAAGCTCCATATTAACAGCAATATCTGCCACTTTCAAAGGCGGAAGTCCATGCTGCTTACTTCCAAAGAAATCCCCGGGACCTCTTAGTTTCAGATCCTCCTCCGAGATTTTAAATCCATCGGTTGTTTTGCACATTGTTTTCATTCTGTGCTTACATTCTTCTCCCGTATTATCTGTTATAAGTATGCATGAGCTTTCATATTCTCCACGTCCTACACGTCCTCTTAACTGATGAAGCTGTGATAAACCAAATCTTTCCGCATTTTCAATCACCATTACGGTTGCATTCGGAACATCAACACCAACCTCTACAACGGTAGTACAGATAAGAACCTGAACATCACCTTTTTTAAAGCGCTTCATAACCTTTTCTTTTTCAGCAGAGTTCATTTTTCCATGAAGAAGCTCAATGGAATAGCCTTTCAGAAGCTCATTCGCCGCCATTTCAGCATACGACTTAACAGCAAGCAAATCGCTTTCGCTGTCTTCTATCATCGGACAAACAACATACGCCTGACGTCCCTCATCAAGAGCATTTCTAACAAAATTAAATGCTCTTTGACGCATTTTGCCAGTAACCGCATATGTCGATACAGGTTTTCTACCTTTCGGAAGCTGATTTATCACGGATATATCAAGGTCACCGTAAATTATAAGTGCAAGAGTTCTCGGAATAGGTGTTGCCGACATTACAAGCTTATGAGGTGCATCTCCTTTTTCCGCAAGAGCAGTTCTCTGTGCAACTCCGAAGCGATGCTGTTCATCTGTTATTACAAGTCCGAGCCTTTTAAAAATCGTATCCTTCTGTATTATTGCGTGAGTTCCTACAACGACGTTTATTTCTCCACTTGCAATCTGTTCTTTAACAGCAAGCTTTTTCTTAGGCGTAAGCGAACCCGTAAGCAAGCTCACCTTCACTCCAAGAGGCTCTAAAAATTCTGACAGCGTATTAAAATGCTGTATAGCAAGTATTTCTGTCGGAGCCATAAGTGCCGACTGCATATCATTTTCCGCCGCAAAATAGCAAGCCGCCGCCGCAACAGCAGTTTTTCCGCTTCCGACATCTCCTTGTAAAAGCCTGTTCATAGGAACATCACGGCACAAATCGGATATAATTTCATCAATCGCATTTTTTTGTGCTTCCGTAAGCTCGAACGGCAATCCCTGAATATATTTTTCCACAGATTTACTGTTATCCATATAACATGAAGTCTTTCGGCGGCTGTTTGTTTTCATCATTGACATTCCAAGCTGAAGTGTAAGAAGCTCATCAAAAGCAAGTCTATCTCTGGCAATTTCAGCCGCTTCGGTACTTGATGGAAAATGTATATTTGCCAAAGCATAACTAAGCGTACACAAATTATATCGCTCAAGCACTTCCTTCGGAAGTGTTTCAAAAGGTTCTTCAAGCATAAGCTGTACCGCTTGTTTTATATTTGCACGGATTATGTTCACCGAAAGTCCTGTCGTAAGATGATATATCGGCTGTATAAGTACATTATCATCTGATTTTATAAACTGTGGTGCAGAAATCTCACGTCTTATAAAATTTCCCGTAACCTTACCGTACATATAATACTCACAGCCCTCTTTCAGTGCATTGAAGCCGTAAAAATTATTATAAATAACAATAAGAATATCGTTTATTCCGTCTGTTGCCGCCGCCTTGTAAATCATCATTCCGCCACGAACACGCTGAGGCGCAAGCTTTCGTGTGACTGTAAGCCTGAGCACATTATTTTCATTTAAAACAGCCTGTGAAACAGGTACATAATTACGGTAATCAAGATATTTCCTCGGAATATAATAAAGCAAATCATACGGAGTTTCAATACCAAGCTTTGCATATTTTTCAGCTCTTGCTCCGCCAACTCCTTTAAGATATTGGATACTCTCAAACAATTTAGTCACACGCTCACCTCACATTCATAAATCATAGCTTTTTCCGAAATAAAAAATCAAGGGTATCGAATTTCAAGCTCGGTACCCTCAATACTTCTATACGGTTATTCTTTTTTAAGCCACCCTTATTTTATTCAACCGAAATAATATAGTAATACACAGGCTGACCACCGTTAATCAACATAACCTCAACCTTATCGCCAAGCTTAGACTGCATAAGCTGCTGAAGCTTTTCAGCCTTTTCTTCGGTTACATCTGCACCGTAAATCAAGGTTACATAGCTAGAATCATTCTTAACAAGTCGCTTTACAAGCTTAACAGCAGCTTTATTTATATCCTTTTCCGTAAAGCTGAGCTTGCCGTTATCAAGAGCAAGAATTTCGCCCTGCTTAATGGAATGTCCCTCGTAATCCGAATCTCTTGCAGCAAAAGTAATCTGACCTGTTGAAACCTTTTCAAACGCCTTAGTCATACCTATTCTGTTTTCTGCAAAATCAAGACTTTCGTCAAACGCAAGCATAGCCGCAATTCCCTGTGGAATTGTTCTTGTCTGCAAAACACATACTTTTCTGTCAGCAAGCTTTACTGCCTGTTCAGCCGCCATAATAATATTTTTATTATTAGGAAGAACAAAAACAGTATGTGCAGGTGTAGACTGAATTGCTTTCAGAATATCATCGGTAGCAGGATTCATAGTCTGACCGCCTCTGACAACAACATCAACACCCAAATCGGTAAACATAGATTCAACGCCATGTCCTGCCGCAACAGCAACAAATCCGAAATTCTTCTCAGGTTCAACAGGAATATATCCTGTTTCATCAGCAGTCTTTACCTCTTTAACCTTGTTTTCGTGCTGTATTTTCATATTCTCAATCTTCGGCTTAGGGTCATTGATAAACACACCGAATTCCAATGCTTTTTGAATTGCAAGTCCCGGATTATCAGTATGAACGTGAACCTTTATTATATCATCATCATCAACAACCACTACACAGTCGCCGATAGTTTCAAGATACGCTCTGAGCTTTGACGGGTCACTGCTTTCATCAGATTTCTGAACGATATATTCTGTACAATATGTGAAATTAATCTCCTCATCATATTCACTTACAGCAGTTCTGAACTGCTCCTTAGAAGCTTCAGAAGAGCTCTTTTCTTCAGAAACAGCTATTGCTCCGCCTTTCAGCACATCAAGAATAGCGTCGAATATTATAACAAGTCCCTGACCGCCTGCATCAACAACTCCTGCCTTTTTCAGAACAGGAAGCATATCAGGAGTTTTCTGCAGCATAGAGTTAGCCTCCGCACAGATTTCCTGCCACAAAACAGTGGTATCATTAGTTGAATTAGCTATTTCCTGAGCCTTGATTGCCGCCGCTTTCGAAACAGTAAGTATCGTTCCCTCAGTAGGCTTCATAACAGCCTTATACGCTGCGTCAACACCAAGCTCAAGTGCATTTGCAATATCATCACAGCCTGCTTCTTCACAACCTGCAAGTCCCTTAGCAAATCCTCTGAATATAAGTGAAAGAATAACGCCCGAATTTCCTCTTGCACCTCTCAGAAGTGCAGAAGCAGTCACAGATGCAACCTCTGATACAGTTACATTATCGCTCAATCTTTTAAGCTCTGCAATTGCGGCACTCATTGTCATTGACATATTAGTACCTGTATCACCATCAGGCACAGGGTATACATTAAGTTCGTCAACCTCACGCTTTTTATTCGCAATGGTTACTGCGCCGGAAATAAACGCATCTCTCAACAAACTACCATTTATCACAATTTTTCCTCCAATTCTAGCAATTCATATCGTCAATAAAAACATTGACCTGATGAACGGGAACACCAATTGACTCTTCAACCGCAAATCTAACCTTATGTGAAATACTTTTTGATACAGCATTTATATTTGTTCCATAAGCAACTGTTATATGAAGGTCAATAATTAAATTGTCTTTTTTATCAAGGTATATATCAACACCCTTACTTTTATCAAGACATTTTCCGGTTATAGCTGCAATAGCAGAGCTTAGTGTACTTACATTGCAAACGTCTGCAACACCAAAGCAATTTGTTACGGTATTTTCGACAAGCTCTCTCAGATAATTTTCGGAAACGACAATTTTTCCGATATGGTTTTCAATATTGATCACTTTGCAACACTCCTTCATCAAAATTCAATCTTTATTATACCACACTTTTATGCGTTTTACAATACTTTAAAAAATAATTTAAAGCAACAACTTTTTCCG
>SVNL01000066.1 GCA_015066925.1 Ruminococcus sp. | reverse complement strand
TACAGCCTCCGCATTTATGAAACCATTCACAGTCAACAGGAATTCTCTCTTCTGAAGGAGCAATTATTTCTTCAAGCTTACCAAAAGCATAGTTTTTAAGAACCTTAACTATAAGAAGCTTTATTTTATCCCCGACAGCAGTATCGGGAACAAAAACAGTCATTCCATCTATCTTGCACACACCGTTTCCTTCAAATGAAAGATCGGTAATTACAGCTTCATATCTTTTATTTTTTTCAGGCATTCTATAACCTCTTTCTTCTTTTCAATCATCTGCTCAAAGCGATTTATATACTCATACGGAAATTTATAATTATGGATACGACTTATTTTTCCGTCAGGATATACAAGCTTTGTTGAAGCCGCACAGCCTGCACCGAGAATAGTCTGAGTTTCATCCATGATATAAATATTATAATAGCTTTCAGCACCTTTTTTTGAATATCCTACATTTTCAAGATTATCAACCGTATTCTTCTGACGATACAGATAATATGGATTATATCCATTGCTCATAAGCCTTTCAACGCTGTAATCCACCATATCGGCAACAGGATTTCCTATATGACTTTTTCCGCTTTCGTAAAGACTTGCTGAGCGTTTAAGCGTAAGAGTGTGTACCGTAATACTTTCGGGATTAAGGTCTATAATTTTATCAAGTGAATTTTTAAAGCTTTCGGAGGTTTCAGATGGAAGTCCTGCAATAAGATCCATATTGATATTATCAAATCCTACTTCTCTTGCTGTTTTAAAGGCATTTATAGTATCCTCACCTGTATGAAGTCTGCCTATAACTTTAAGCACATCGTCATTAAGAGTCTGCGGATTGACTGAAATTCTTGTTGCACCGTATTTCTTTATAATTTCAAGCTTTTCGCGTGTTATAGTATCTGCACGACCTGCTTCAAAATTATATTCTCTTACGCTTGCAATATCAAAATTATCTTTTACACATTCCATAAGAACTTCAATGTACTCAGCAGAAATAGATGTGGGAGTACCTCCGCCGAAATAAATCGTATCAATTTCCGTATTGGTTTCCTTAACAATATTTCCGATAATTTTCAATTCATCACAAAGCTTTTGAATATAATCAGGAATAAGCTTCATTGCTGAATCCATAGAGTGCGAAACAAAAGAACAATAACTGCATCTTGTAGGACAAAATGGTATGGATATGTAAAGACTTACAGCCTTTTTATTAATTTTCTCAAGTATAGGAAGCTGATTGTCTGCCGTATGGAATGCAAGCTCAAGCTTTGAAGGTGATATTTCATATTTTTTTGTAAGAATTTCATTTATTTCATTTTTATTGAGCCCTTGCTGAACAAGTGCAGTCACTTTTTTTACAGGACGTATTCCTGTAAGAAGTCCCCATGGCGGAACAATTCTCGTAAGCTGTTTAAGTGCTGTATAAATCAATCTGCAAAGCTCATGCTCTGCAACAGAACGCTCATTTATTTCATTTTCCGATAGTATTTTTTTAAGTGAAATTTCTTTTCCGTCAAGCTTTATTCTGCATTTAAGAGTATTGCTTTCAATTTCAGCTATAATATATTCATCGGCAGAAAAATTTTCAGGGATTTCATAATAAAAATTAAATCTTGAAGCACCGATAAACAGCTTTACTGTTGCTTCTATTTCATACTTAAAGGTATTGCCGATTAAAATAATCGGCATTTTTTCGTTATTCAGATTCATTTTTTCTCCTAAAGTCTTTGCATATAGGGATTATTATTTCGTTCAAATTCAAGTGAAGTTTCTTCGCCGTGTCCGGGATACACAATATAATCCCCACTCAGCATTGACAGACGAAGCAACGAATTATGCATTGCACCATTGCTTCCGTCATAAAAATCAGTTCTTCCCATAGAAAGTCTTAAAAGCGTATCACCTGAAAAGATAACATCATTGCATATATAGCATACACTTCCTGTACTATGTCCGGGAGTATGCATAACTTTAAACTGCAACTTTCCGTCATTTATAAAACTATCACCGACAGTACTGATATATTCCTTTACAGCCTTGAAACGTTCACCCGGAATATGTGTAGCAAGAGATTTTTCAGCACTTTCAAGCTTATTTGCATCATCAGCATGAATATAAACCTCTGCACCTGTTGCAAGCCTTACTTCTTCAACACCATCAATATGGTCGAAATGTCCATGAGTAAGCAAAATCTTAGTGAGTTTAAGCTTTTTATTTTTAAGAAAATCAAGAAACTTATCAGCATTGCCTCCGATATCAACAGCAACGCATTGCGCAGGTGCAGTTTCAATCACATAGCAATTAGCACCAAGTGTACCGAGTTGTAAAACATAAACCTTCATAAGCTCCTCCTAAATCTGTGCTCTTTCAACTGAAATTACATCTTTAATTCTTCTTAATTTTTCAAAAAGATTTCTAAGCTGTTCAATACTTGCTATAGTTATAGTTGCTTCAAAAAGCGCATTTCCGTTTTTCAGAAGTCTTGAAGAAGAATGGACAATCGGAACTCTTGCTTCAGTCAGAATTGCTGTTATATCGAATACAAGTCCTACTCTGTCAAGAGCAATAACCTCAATACTTGTCTGCATAGCAGAGCTTCCTTCTTCGGACCATTGAATGTCACACCAACGTTCAAGCTCTTCATCAATATTTCTGTTCAAGGCAGCCTTATAATTAGTACAGCTTGTTGTATGAACAGAAATACCGTGTCCTCTTGTGATATAACCAACAATTTCATCGCCCGGAAGCGGATTACAGCACTGAGCAAATTTAACAACACAGTCATCGATTTTATCAAGAATAATTGTACTTTTAGAGGTGTTTGGCTTAATAAGCGGTACGGGCTTATTGATTTCCTCCTCAGTCAGAGCATACTGCTTTTGATATTTATCCTTTAAACGAGTAATAATTTTTGACAGAAGTATACCGCCATATCCGATAGAAGCATAAAAATCTTCAATATTATTACAATTATGGCGTTTAAAATCATCCTGTAAAAACGAAGTCATATCTTCAGGTGGGATTTTCATTTTATGACGTTTAAATTCACGTTCGAGCTCTGCTTTACCCTGAATGATGTTTTCTTCACGACATTCTTTTTTAAACCATGAACGGATTTTCGCTTTTGCTTCATTGGTTTTTACTATATCAAGCCACGCTCTGTTTGGTCCTTTATCAGGGTCCTTGCTTGTGATAATATCACATATTTCACCTGTATTCAATTTATAATCAAGAGGTACTATTTTGCCATCAACCTTAGCACCTAACGTTTTATGTCCTATTTGAGTATGAATACGATATGCATAGTCAATTACTGTTGAACCAATAGGAAGCGAGATTGAATCGCCTCTTGGAGTCATAACTACAATATCTTCAGGAGCGAGGTCTGTTTTAATAATGCGAACAATTTCTTCAACGTCATCTGATGTCTGCTGAGCTTCAATAACCTGTCTTACCCAGGCAAGACGCTGTTCCATTTTATCTGAACCCTGAATGCCCTCTTTATATTTCCAGTGAGCAGCAATACCATATTCCGCTGTTTCATGCATATCCCATGTTCTTATCTGAACCTCGAAAGGAATACCCTCACGTCCAAGAACAGTTGTATGAAGCGACTGATACATATTTGACTTAGGTGTAGAAATATAATCCTTGAAACGATTTGGAAGAGGACGGAACATATCATGAATAAGTCCGAGAACATTATAACATTCTCCAACAGTAGATACAATAATTCTTACAGCATATTTATCATAGATTTCATCAATATTCTTATGATTGATAAAAATCTTTTTATAAATACTGTAAACACTTTTTACACGTCCATCAATTTCAGGTGGTTCTATAAATTCTTCTGTTTTAAAACGTTTTGCAATTCTCGTTTTGATTATTTCGATAAATTCCTCACGTTCTTCTTTTTTAATTTCAAGAATGTGCTCTATTTCGGAATAAGCATACGGGTCAAGATAATGAAATGATAAATCCTCAAGCTCGTCTTTAACAGCTCTTATACCAAGTCTGTGAGCGATAGGAGCATATATGTTCATAGTTTCAAGAGCTGTCTGACGCTGTTTTTGGAGTGGTCTGTATTTAAGAGTACGCATATTATGCAGACGATCACACAGCTTTATAATCATTACACGAATATCCTGTGACATGGCAAGCAGAATTTTTCTTACGTTTTCAGCCTGTTGTTCCTCACGGTTGAATGTAGGAATTTTATTAAGCTTTGTTACACCATCAACCAGAATTGCAACATCCTGACCAAAACGTTTTTTAAGGTCATCTAAAGTGGCAGGAGTATCCTCAACAACATCATGAAGAATAGCCGCACAAATTGTATCGGTATCCATACCAAGCTCAAGCAGAATAAAAGCAACTGCAAGCGGATGAATAATATAAGGCTGCCCTGATGAGCGTTTTTGTCCCTCATGAGCCTTAGCCGCAAATTCATAAGCTGTAATAATTTTACTCAGGTCATATTGCTTATCAGTAGTTAGAATTTTCTGAATAAGCATATCAATTGTGAAATTTTCATTAGACATAAAAAATCTCCCATCTGCTGCAATTATTGCAGCCTATATATCAATCAGTTTATATTTACCTTTTTATTCAGAGAAATCAGAACAGGTGCACTGTCAAGATTTACTTTTCCCTTTACATCAAGTTTTACTGCCTTGGAACAAGCATAATCGACATAAATCAGCTTGAGCTCCGCAAGTGCGTCAATAGACACAAGAAGCTTGCAGTAATTTATGTTAGTGTTACTTAATAAACTGAAAATGCTGTCAATGCTTACACCGCTTTTATTTATTTTCAGATAAATTTCTTTAACTTCATCACGAAGCGGAAGCATACTTTTGTAGTAATTTACAGGCAGTTCTTCATCTCGTCTAAAGCTTTCAAATGCATTTAAAGCATTGAAAATGCGTTCTGATTTGTTATGTATATCTATTCTTCTGTAATCCTTTACAATTGCACTTATGCTTTCTGTATTATTATAATAATTCACATCAAATGAAACAATAAAATTACAAATATCCCCCTTGCTTACGTTTAGCTCCTGAGGAGAAGCACGGAAAATAAGAACATCAAGTTTTACTCCGCCACAATTAAGCGTAAGCTTTGTATGTATTCCCTTAGAAAGAGGAATTATATTTTCAATTGATGCATTTTCTATTGCAAACAACGGGCTTTCATTTCCTGCTCCGAAAGGCTCAAGCTTTTTCAGGTCTTTTACATTATCAACGGTAAGCTCCTGAGGTAATACTGAATAATCAGCTTTATAAGACATTACAGGCATCTGCTTATGATTTTCGAAAGCATATCGTAAAAGCGCATCTCTGAAATCAGCAGTTTTTCCATTTTTAACGGTAAAACCACCAGCACCCTTATGTCCACCGAATTTTTCAAGTGTTTCAGAGGCATATTGAAGTGCCTTAAAGATAGAAAACTCATCAAATGAACGTGCAGAGCCTCTTATTTCTCCATTACTTTCAGACATAATAAAGCATGGTTTTCCAAAGCTTTCCATTAACCTTGCGGCTACAATTCCGATTACTCCATGATGCCAGTCTTTTCCGCAGAAAAAGAGAATACGTTCTCTTATAAGCATAGGATTTTTATTTATTTCATCATTTATTTCACCAAGAATAATCTGTTCCGTTTTCTTTCTTTCATCATTAAGCTTGTTGAGGACGAGAGCAATTTCATCCGCTTTTTGCTCATCATCACAGATAAGAAGCTCTACTGCAGTTTTCGGAGAACCAAAACGTCCCGAAGAATTTATTCTCGGAGCAATCATAAATGCAGCAGACTGTGAATTAATTGGCTTACCATCAATTCCAGCAGCTTTTTTCAAAGCCAAAAGTCCAGGTCTGTCTGTGTTTTCAATAAGCGGAAGTCCTTTTTCTACTATAAATCTGTTTTCTCCGGTAAGTTCAACAACATCTGCTATTGTAGCTATAGCAGCAAGATCACCAAATTGCTCGAGAGCAAGCGTAAAATCGCCTCCATCAAGTGCAGCAACAAGTTTAAGAGCAACTCCTGCACCGCAAAGCTTCTTAAAAGGTGAAAAACAGTCGGACTGATGAGGATCAACAACAGCTTCAGCTCTTGGAATTATTTCTCCGGGCTGATGATGGTCAGTTATAACAAGCTTCATTCCAAGCTCATAAATAAACTCTGCTTCATCAATGGCAGAAATACCGTTATCAACGGTGATAATAAGCTCTACGCCGTCTTCAGCGATTTTACGGACTGCATTTTCATTCAAGCCGTATCCTTCTTCACGCTCAGGAATATAATAGCTTACATCTGCACCTGTTTCGAGAAGATAAGTATATAAAATAACGGTAGAAACTATACCATCGCAGTCATAATCGCCATAAATACAAATTTTACTGCCACATTCTATTGCCTCATTAATTGTTTCGGAAGCTTTATCTATATCTTTCATAAGAAATGGATCTGATAAATTTTCAACTGCAAAAAAGCTGTTTACCTCTTCAACAGAAGTAAATCCGCGTGATGCAAGAACTCCTGCAGTTAACGGAGAAAGCTTTCCGCTAAGCATAAAATTACGCATTATTTCTTTATCAGGTTTACATATATCCCATTTTTTCATATAAAGCTCCGTTTCAAAATTATTTATTATTATATTATATCATTTTTCGCTGTTTTTTTCAATAGGCGATTAAAAAATTACACCATAAAAAAATACCGCCTTGATTAATGTACAAAGCACAAACCAAAGCGGTAAAATAAACAAATCAGATATTTTAATTCTATATATACTATTTCATTAATAATTCTCAGCGTTGATTTCGAAATAGCTCTGAGGATGAGCACATGTAGGACAAACATCAGGAGCTTTTGTTCCTACTACGATGTGACCGCAGTTGCGACATTCCCAAACCTTAACCTCGCTCTTTTCAAATACCTGAGCAGTTTCAACATTTTTCAGAAGTGCACGATAACGTTCTTCATGATGCTTCTCAATAGCTGCAACCAGACGGAATTTCTTAGCAAGCTCATCAAAGCCTTCTTCTTCGGCAGTTTTAGCAAATCCCTCGTACATATCTGTCCACTCGTAATTTTCACCTTCAGCAGCTGATTCAAGATTTTCAGCAGTTGAACCTATTCCATTCAATTCCTTAAACCACATTTTAGCGTGTTCTTTTTCGTTATCAGCAGTTTTAAGGAAAAGTGCGGCAATCTGTTCAAATCCTTCTTTTTTAGCCTTTGAAGCAAAATACGTATACTTATTTCTTGCCTGTGACTCACCTGCAAAAGCTGCTTCAAGATTTTTCTCGGTTTTTGTACCTGCATATTTGTTTTTTGGAGCTTCATCAATAATTTCAAGCTTATCTCTGCCCACTCCACATACAGGGCATATTACCTCTTCACCGTCAGCAACTTCAAAAATCTTACCACATACAAGACATCTGTATTTTTTCATAATTAAAGACCTACCTTTCAATATTTATCAGTGGTATTCATGATTTCCACAGCCATGTGAGCCACAGCTATGACTACCTGACTCATGTTCATGGTCGTGATGACTGCATTTAACATCGGGATTGTATTCCAATGTTCCTGCTAAAAAATTATTCACAGCAGTATCAACACTTCCGCTTATACCGCCGTAAAGCTTTATTCCAACTTCTGAAAGAGCTGTTTTAGCTCCACCGCCGATACCTCCGCATATAAGAACATCTACCTTATTTGCAGCAAGTAAATCAGCTAGTGCACCGTGACCGCTTCCGTTTGTAGGAATAATATCCTCATTTTTTACAGCACCGTCTTCAATATCATAAATTTTAAATTGTTTTGTATGTCCAAAGTGCTGAAAAACCTGTCCGAATTCATAAGTGACTGCTATTCTCATATATATATTCTCCTTTATGATTCGATTTATTCTTTTTTAATCTTATCCGATATTTTTGTTAATTAATGTATGCTCAACAACTTAAAAATGGCTTAATATAGCATTTTAAAGCCAATTTTAAGTTGGCAAAGTGCAAGAAAAGATAATGGAATTTATAAATTTTCTTGCACTTTGTTTTGCCCTATAGGGCAAAATGAGTTTGACATCAATGAATGTGATGTGCAAATTCCTCATATTGTAAAGAATTTGCGCTCCCCGAATTAAGTTCGGGGCAATAACCGCCTGACGGCGGTTATTGAGGACACATTAATTATAACACATTTCTTTTATGATGTCAATTTTATAAGACAAACTAGTACAAACACAAATAACAAGCGTATAATATTTAAAATCAAAAATCATATTTTATAGGTTTGCATATGTATTTTTATCTATACAATAACAGACTTCTCCGTGCGGAAAAACATTTTCTCTCACAAATCGTTCAACTGTATCTGTTTTGTACATTAACGATTTCTCTAAAACTCTGGCAGACTTAATATTTTCGCATCTGTGATATGCCTCA
>SVNL01000065.1 GCA_015066925.1 Ruminococcus sp. | reverse complement strand
TGTTCTTACTGAGATAACCGTTTTCTACACCGTTTGTAACTACGTCATCATAAAGTGACATAAATCTTTCAGCATATGTGCTGTCGCCAAATGCTTCTTTTTTAGTTCTTGAGCCTGCTGCTGATGTAAAGCAAGGAACCATAGAACTTACAGTAACTGTTGCAGCAAGAGCAGCAGATACCAATGCCTTAGTCTTTTTTGATATCATTTGATTTTACCCCTCTCGTAAAAAATTTGAAAAGTATAATAAATCCGAAAGTCCGTTACATTATTAACAGACTTCCAAAGCGTGTGCGAAAATGGTTTAGCACACTGTGTGTCACATTATCACAATGCAAACACAGAACTCACAAACTATTTTCAATTTTTATTATATTACACATTTTTTTCCTTGTCAACACTAAAAACGGGCACAAAAGCTCCAAATCAATTTTTTTGTCGCAATGCACACACTATGCAAACTCTTTTTGTGCAATACGACAACGCCTCATTCATCCTTTTCAAAAAAATATTAACGAAATAAGTATAAGATTAAATATCTTTACAAAAACTATTTTTACTCGGTGTATAGCCATTTTCCAACGCTGAAATATTCATTTATCTTACAATTTTCTTTCACTAAACATACACACTTCTCATTTATCATTAATCCGATTCATTTACTTTTTTCATATTTTTTGCATTTCTTTTAATGATTACGTAACACTTTATTCATATCGTGTTAATCTTTTTTTGAGATAATGTATATTGTATGACTATATGCTTCGGCAAAATTTTTTGAAAGGAGAAGCTCATGATTACTATTTCTAATCTTACAAAATATTATGGCAAAAATCTTGCTGTAAATAATATAAGCTTTACGATTAATGAAAATGAGATTCTTGGTTTCCTCGGTCCTAACGGTGCAGGTAAATCAACTACTATGAATATGATTTCCGGTTACCTTCCTATGACTAAGGGAACTGTTACAATCTATGGAAACGATATTTCCAAAAAACCTATGGACGCTAAAAAATGTATCGGCTATTTGCCTGAAATTCCGCCCGTTTATCCTGATATGAAGGTTAAGGAATATCTCAAATTCTGTGCGGGGCTCAAAAAAATCCCGGTATCTAAGCGTTCGGAACAGATTGATTACGTTATGAGAAAGCTTAAAATTACAGACGTTTCAAATCGTCTGATAAAGCATCTCTCAAAAGGTTACAGACAGAGAGTCGGTTTTGCTCAGGCTCTGCTCGGAAATCCTAAATTCCTTATTCTCGATGAGCCTACTGTTGGCCTTGACCCTGAACAGGTTGCAGAAGTGCGTGAAATCATTAAAGAACTCAAAAAAGACCACTCAGTTATATTCAGTTCTCATATCCTTAGTGAAGTAAGTGCAATATGCGACAGAGTTGTTATTATTAATAAAGGTGTAATAAGAGCTATTGATACAATTGAAAATCTCGAAAAGAACTTTACTTCTAACTTTATTATAAACATTAAAATCGACGGAGATAAGCAAAAGGTTGAAGAAGTTATCAAATCATTCGACGGTGTCAAGGAAATTTCCGAATCCAGAACCGAAGAAGGCAATATCAATTTCTTCTCTATCGTTCTTGACGGCGATGCTGATACTGTAAGAACCAAGCTCATGTCAGAGCTTATTGCAAAAGGCTTCTCAATCATCGAAATATCTACTGAAAAACCAAACCTTGAAGATGTATTCATTAAACTCATAAATCAGCCTGTGAAAAAAGAAACTCTTTCCGATATTCTTGAATCAATAAGCGATGAATCGGATAAAACTTCTGATAATGACAGTGCGAATAACGAAAAGGAGGAAAATTAATATGTTTTCACTTTATAAAAAAGAATTACATTCTTTCTTCTGTACTCCTTTCGCTTATGTAATTTCTTCACTATTTATGCTTCTCTTTTCATTCTTCATCGGCAATCAGATTGCAGATATGACAAGCAGTACAATTAAGTTTACTTATCCTGACTTATTCTATAATAATATATTCTATTTCATTCTTCTTATTCCACTTCTTACCATGCGAACATTTGCTGACGAAAGAAAGCTCAATACAGAAGTGCTTCTTTTCACTTCTCCTATAAATGTATTCCATCTTGTTATAGCAAAATTCCTCGCACTCGTAACAGTTTTCATCTTTATGCTTGCATGTTCTATCATATATCCAGTTGTTACAGCAATGAACGGTGAAATAATCATGTCACATCTTATAAGCGTTTACATCGGCTTCTTCCTTTGGGGAATTATGTGTATCGCAATCGGTATGCTTCTTTCTTCATTTACTGAAAATCCGATTACTGCCGCTTTACTAAGCGAAGCTGTTATGCTTGCTCTTGTATGGCTCGATTCTTTTGCTGAAAGTGACTTTATCGCTCGTTTCCCGAAGCTTCAGTCTTTCATAGCTATGTTTACTGCTCAGCCTAAATTCGTTTATTTTGCAAGAGGTCTTATAAGATTATCGGATATCGTTTTCTTTATTTCAGTTTGCGTCGTTTTCCTTGGCTGGACTATGATTTCCATTGAGAAAAGACGTTGGAACAGGGGGTAATTGCTGTGAGTAAAACTAAACGTAACTTTAATTTTTCGGGTGTTGTTGCTCTTATTCTCGCATTACTGCTTGCCGCAATAATTATCCCTATAAACCTTATCGTAAACTACTTCAATTTCAATATCGACACAACTCCGTCAAAAATGTATTCTCTAACTGATAAAACCATTAATTTGCTCGATAGCGTTAAGGACAAGAATATCGAGATGTATGTTCTCGCAAAAGATGTTGATGATATTGAGGACTTCTCAAAGGACGACCTCGCTCTTCCTTTATATTACGGTCTGAAACAGTATTCTGAATACGACAATATTAAAATCACCTGCTTTGACCCTCAGAAAAATCCTAACCTTGCAAAAACTCTTGACCCTGAAGGCTTTTTAAATCTTTCAAACGGCGATATCGTTCTTAAATGCAACGACCTCGTCCACAGAGTTTCTGACCTTTTCATTGACGTTGAGGATGCAAACGGTGTAATTATCGAAGAAAAATATGTCGGCGAAAACAGTATCGCCGGTGCTATAAAAACAGTCACAGAGGGCGATATCGCTAACATCTACTTCCTCACAGGTCACGGAGAAAAAACAATTAAGGAAAATTATACTTTCTTTGAAGCTCAGACAAAAAATGCAAACTATGACCTTGATGAGCTTAATCTTTCTTCTGTTGATGCAGTTCCTGATGACGCAAAAATCATTTATATCTGCGCTCCTCAGAATGATATAACTCTCAGCGAAAAAGAAAAGCTTATGGAATTTATGAGCAAGGGCGGAAATATATCTCTTTTCCTCTCACCTAATGAAGAAAATTTCAGATATACAAACCTTGAAGCTCTTCTCAATGAATACAATATTGTTATTCACTATGACCGTATTTACGAAACAAATTCAGATATGTGCAAAAAGGATGACCCTACAACTATCCTTTTCTCACTTGCTGCACCTGATGAATCACAGACTTTTGACCTCACTTCTGACCTCAACGAGATTGTTCAAAGCGGTATTTATCCTTATATAACATCATCAAGAAGCTTCGGACTTGTAAACGGCAAAAACACTGCTGTTCTTGAAACTGCCCCGCTTATGCAGACTGCTCAGGGTCAGTCAGGTTATACTTCATGCAGTGAACCTTTCGGCGGTACTGAAACAGATACAGAATCCGCTTCAGGACTCTTCAATCTTGCTTGCTATTCCTACAATAAAACAAATAATTCAAAGCTTGTCGTTTTCGGTAACGCTGAATTCTTCGATGACAAAAACTGCGGTGAAGGCTATACAATTATTCCTCTTTATCTTTCTCTTTCATGTATCTCATGGATGTATGACAGTGAATATAATATGGAAATCCCTGACAAAAACCGTGCATACGATTATATGCACTTTGATTCTGAGGCTAAGGCTAATAAGGTTCTTTCCATCTTCGTTATCGCTCCTTTATGCGTTACAGCATTCGGAGTTATCATCTGGTTAAGGAGGCGCAACGCTTAATGAAAAAACCTATTATTATCGCTATTGTTCTTTTTGTTCTGGCTGTCGGCTCTATTTCGGCATTCTTTGTTGTAAAGTCTTCGCAAGACGAAAAAAGTGCCGCAACAACAGAAAAATTAAAAAGCTATTCCCTTTTCGATTTTGATTATTCAAATATCACTTCTATCGACCTTAAAAACGAAAATGGTGAATATAATATCGTTTATTCAGCTGAACAATCAGCCTGGAAAATGAAAAATCATGAAAACTATCCTGTAAGTCTTGACTATTGCAACAGCCTGTTAACATTTCTTTCTACACTTACAGCAACTGATGACCTCGGAACTGCCGATGAAGCTAAAAAAGCTGATTACGGCTTGAACAATGGTTATTATGTAAATGTAAGTGATGGTGTAAACAATTACAAGCTTAATATCGGCAGTATTACTCCTACTTCTGATAATTATTACGTTACTGTTGAGGGACGCGATACGGTTTATCTCGTTGACGCATATTACGGCTGTGTACTCGTTGCAAATGACGCTATGATTAGAAATGCCAATATGGTTGGCTACACCGATTCAGAGCTTTCAAGAATTCGTGTTGTACGCGGTGGCAAGGACGTTATTGATGTTACAAGAAACAATACGGATATGTGGGAAAGCACTGTAAAAGACGGTGTTCTTGGCAAGCTTTACGTTGATACTACTAAGGTAAGTACTATTACAAATCTCATCACTCGTCTACAGGCTGAGGAATTCGTTACATTCAAGATTGAAAACCAATCAGATTACGGCTTTGATAAGCCATACGCTGAGCTTTATGTCTATACAAAGGATAATGAATGTACTCACCTCTTATTCAGCTATTACGGTGAAAATTCAGATATGTATACTCATGTTCTTGATGCTGATACAGGCGTTGTCGGTATTTACTACACTTACGACGTTGACTTTATTGAAGGCGATATGAGCGATGTACTTTATCCTACATTTAATGAAGAGGACATTGATACCGTTTCTTCAATTGATATGAAATATCATGACGAAACTATCAATTTCACATTTGATTCCGCATCAAGTCAATACACCTTAAACGGTGAGGATGTTGACGTACTCGGCGCTGAAGCCTGTGATTATCTTACTAATTTCTTCAACGCTTTATCGTATCTCTCATTTGACGGAATTGATCCCGAAGCTCCTGAAGCTTTTGAAAAGGCCGCTGATGAAGCAAACTACGATATTACTATAAAATATAATTTCTTAGACGGAAAATCAAAAACTATCGGATTCATCAAATTCGAAGAAAACAAATATTATCTTGTTATTAATTCCGAATACACAGGTCTTATAATAAGAGAAAAGGACATTTCAGGTACATCGTCATTTATGTACTGGTATGATATGCTCGTTTCATTTATGGAACAGAAAAAATCTTAATTGCATAAAAAACTCTGTATCAATAAAGATACAGAGTTTTTTTATATCATTTTTACTGTATTGGAAGAGTATTGATTAGTGAAAGTGTGTACTTCTGGATTGCAAGTGCATCCTGTGAATTTACACCGTTTCCTGTCCCCTGTACATCTGCATTTAAAAGTCCCTGAGCAGAAATACTGTACTTTTTGTTATTTAAAAGATAGCATTTAATCATTACTACATCCGAAATATTTACGTCGCCGTCACAGTTTGCATCGCCATAATTTCTTGTTGGCTCTGCTGTTATCGGAGCAGTAGTTGTTGTAGTTGTAGTTGTGGTTGTAGTAACAATATTTGTTGTAGTTGTAACCGGAGGTGCAGTTTCAATTTCCTTTACTGCCGCAATATAATTTACACAGTATGAAGATTGTCCGTTTTCTCCTAAAATTACCTTTTCACCTGCTTTAATTTCTTTTTTGTAGAAATTAAATGTAACTTCATTCGATGAATTGGCAGTTAAATTTGTATTTGTCCAGCCGCTAAGCCACTGTGGAAGATTTTCAACTCTTGTATCCATACCGACATATACGGTTATATCCTTTGCGGCGGTAAGAGCTGCAAGCTCGTTTATTGAATATTTTGAATCACAGGCTGTAAGTATGTATTCACTTCCTGCAATTTCAGTCGGCATTGAAATAAATGTAAAATCTCTGTCACCAAATATCAATGATGAAGTCTGAAGATTATTTCCTAACTTCCATTTTGTATAGTAATCAACATCTTTAAGCTCAAGACTTTCAATCAGTGTACCTTTAAGAGTTTCAAGACTGCCTTCAACAATCCATTTCTGATCATTACTGTCATTGCATTCCCACTGAATTACTGTTGCTCCTGCTTCTTTTGAGCCACCAGAAATTCCGATACAGCTTGCGTCTTTTGTATTTTTTGTAGTAATTGTATAAGTACCGTCGTCATTCTTTACAAATTTGAAAAGCTGTGCATCGCTGTTTGTATTTGTATATATTCCTATATTTGTACCGTTATCGGCTTTTCCGTAATCAAGGTCAAGCATATATGTCTTTCCGTCACCTAATGACGAATACACGTAATAGTATCCTCCGCCTGCTGACTGAACTGTCCAGATTGCTTCATTTTCAACCTGCTGTACATCAGCACCAGCCTGTGCATTGTTTCCTTCTACGCCAAGATATAATCCGCTGTTTGCGTTCTTTATTGTATATTTATAAGCAGTATTAAGTGTTGCTCCCGGTTTTGGAGGTGCAGCAAGAGTTCCGTCAACAATTACATTAGGTCTTGCAGGAAGCTGTGCATCTGAACCAAGATAAAAGCTTGTATGCGGTGGCTGATTATATGATGTCTGTTCAGCTGAAACCTGATTACGATAATGCGGATCGTGCATTAAAGTAGTTATTCTTTTATCTGTTGTATAAGGAGTACAGAATACTCTTATTGCCTTATTATCGCTTGTTCTTAAAAGAACCTCTTCTCTCCAGTCGCCGAAAAGATCTGCTGTAAGACAAGGATTAGACTTCGTACTGTTATTTGAAGCACAGCCATCAGCAGATAAAAGTGTTGCAAACTGAGTTGTTGACATCATCTTGGTAATTGTTGTACCGTCAAGAATTTCTCTTTCAAGGTCGCCGTCCCAGTAAACAAGAAAATTCTGTGCAGGACGTGTCGTTCCGATTGAATTTCCTGAACTGTTATATACATCGCCTGAGCCTGCTCCCCAGAATTCTGAGCCTTTATTGCTTGCAAGAACATTTCCTGCACAGCAACGTCCTGTATCCTTAGATGCGTCATAATGGAAAATTGTACTTCCGTTTCTTGCATCTATGAGTGATACACCGTATGGAGCTGATTCATGGCATATCCACAGTTCAAGTCCATTACGCTCAGGAAGCAAATCACCGAGGTGCATAGCATCGCCATGTCCTTTTTTATTGCACCATAAAACACTTCCGTTGTCATCAATACATGTTGCACCGAGAATAAGCTCCTGTCTGCCGTCACCGTCAACATCGGCTGGCATACAGTTGTGGTTTCCGTTTCCATAGCCCTTTGAAGCGTCGCTTCCTGAATCATGAGCCCAACGCTTTACAAGCTTCTTATTTACAACATCGTAAGCTACAACGGTCATTCTTGTATAATAGCCTCTTACTGAAACAGCACTTGGATGGTCGGTATCAAGATACATAACCGAGCCTAAAAATCTGTCAACTCTATTGCCGTAATCATCGCCCCATGTTGCTTTTATTGAGTTTCCTCTTGGGAATTCATAATTTACTGTATCGAGTGCCGCACCTGTTGCACCGTCAAATAATGTATAGTATTCAGGACCGCTAAGAATATATCCGCTTGAATTACGGTAATCCTTTGAGCCATCGCCAATAACCTTTCCTGTACCGTCAACCGTTCCGTCAGCTGTTTTACATGTCATTTCAGCTTTTCCGTCATTGTCAAAATCGGCAACAAGGAACTGTGTATAATGTGCACCTGCACGGATATTTCTTCCAAGGTCTACTCTCCAGAGCTTTGAACCTGTGAGGGTATAGCAGTCGATATAAACATTTCCCGTATAGCCCGCCTTTGAGTTGTCCTGTGCGTTTGAAGGATCCCATTTTACAAAGATTTCATATGTACCGTCGCCATCAACATCACCTACCGAGCAGTCATTCGGACTATAGGTATAATCCGAGCCGCCTGCCGGAACATCCATAGGAATATCAAAATAATTCTTCCCCGATGTAATATAACAATTTTCTGACGAAATAACATTTGAGCCGCTGAGAGTATCTACTCGATAGCTTGAACTCGCATTTCCGCCCGCATCAAGATAACAGGTTGCATCTCCCTGATTACTTGTATAAATAAGCTGGTCATCACGATAAAGATTGAATGTTGCATTATCTGCATCATTCGCAAGAAATCTCCAGCTTACAAGCATTCCCGAGCCTGTGTTTATTGCAGAAATTCCTCTGTTCAATGTTTCAACTCTGCATCCATCTGCCGCATCTGCATTGAACAACATAGGATTTTGCGGCACTATTCCCCCTGCTGATGATAACAGAACTGCCGCCGCTGTTATCAGTGTTTTAATTTTTTTCAAGAAAAAACCTCCTTAATAATAATTCAAACCTCCCGATTTTATGCTAATCCGATGCCTATATCTTTTCACATAAAATTTCACCTTTACGGTGTATATTATATAGTATTTTA
>SVNL01000064.1 GCA_015066925.1 Ruminococcus sp. | reverse complement strand
CAAAGAATTCAGTATATATACCTATGACAAAACCTCACATTACATAAAAGGCGAAATATCAATAATTCCTGCTCATATAGGTGTATACAGCACATCGTTTGAAGATTATAATGATTATGTTGCCATAGATAATACAGAAGCTTTTGTTATCAGAACAAGCAACGCCATTGATTATGAATTTAATATGATATATGGTTATTACAACAATAAATTCTTAGGATATGATGTACCCGATTCACCGCCGCCTCCTGCAAGTTTTGTGGGGCGCTATATTCCTCTTAAGGATAAAGACCGCTATCATACTGAAAAAAACGATTTAAGCCACGCTTTAGCAGCTGTGCAGAAACAATCTGATATAAACACAGAAGATATAAACGTAAATGATAAAGGATATATCGAAATCCTTAACGTTTCGGATATAGAATCAAAACGAAACATCGGATTTTTCCTTATATTTATCGGCTTTGCAATTTTTGGCATTTCACTTGTTTTCAAAAAAAAATAATTTGTACTTTTTCTCATAAACTCCGCATATCATATAGTATTTATACTTGTCTTGCGGAGGTTTTTATGAGAAAAATTTTTTTGATTTTTATCGCTTGTCTGATTATTCTAACAGGCTTTACAGCTATTAAACCCGAAGCCGAAAGCTTTGAGGCTTATATTCTTATAGAAGCAGAAACGGGTACTGTACTGGAAGAGGAAAACTCAGATGTAAAGCTCAGTTGCGGCTATCTTTCAAAGCTTATGTCCCTGCTTGTAATTGCCGATTCAATAGAAACAGGAAAATTTTCACTCAATGACACAATTACTGCTCCGAATGCTGTAAGCGAAGTAAGCGGAGCTGTTGTATGGCTTGAACCGGGTGACAAAATGAGTGTGAATGAGCTTCTTAAAGCTGTTATAATCGGAAACGCCAACGACGCTCTTGCGGCTCTTGCCGTTGCTTCACATCATACCATTGATGAATTTACTGCCGAAATGAACAGTCGTGCTTTTGACCTCGGACTAAGAAATACTGCTTTTTACTCCCCTTTCGGCTACTATAACGAGAAAGAATATACAACTGCACACGATATGGCTGTGATTTGTGCCGAGCTTTCACGCTATGATTTTCTTAAACCTTATTTTAAAATATGGCGTGATTTTATTAAGGATGGCAGCACAGAGCTTGTTTCGGAAAATACTCTTACCCGTACTTATAAAAATCATATCGGCTTTAAGGCTTCTCATTCCGAGCAGTCAGGCTATTGTATTGCTGAGGGCGGAATTTCAGATGACGAAAATACATTTATTGCCGTTATACTCGGTGCCGACAGCGAAGATACTTCTTTTTCAATGGCAAAAAAACTGCTTAACAAGGGATTTACTCAATATAAGCTGACTGTTCCGGGATTCCTTGATGAGCTTTTAGTTCCTATGAAGGTTAAATATGGCGTTGACAGTGCTGTTGAGCTTGAGCTTAAATCCCAGAGCAGTATCGTTATACCTAAAGGTGCAGGTGAACTTACAAATAAGGTGGTTTTGCCCGATTACATCACTGCTCCCGTAAGAAAAGGGCAGAAAATAGGCTGTATCGGATTCTATAATAAGGACACCCTTGTATTCGAAACCGATATTGTTACTAAAAATAATGTCCCTAAAGCCGATTTTTCTTTCGTATTTAAGCGAATGTTGTCTAACCTGTTAAAAAAATAATCGCAAAAATGTGCAAATTACACAATGTTGAAATATCCCCTTGAAAAAATTGCAAAAATATAGTATTATAATATTGGTAAAATATATTGTATTAGCTGTCTGCTGTCGGTTCGCTTATTTCTTATGTGCCCTCAGCTTTCAGTATATTACAAAATGGAGGTAATTTTATAATGTCTTTAAAGCTTAATACTAAATATCTCGAAAGCTTTATCAACAGTGATGAGTTAACAGGTATTAAATCTCAGGTAGAGGCTGCCGCTAAAACTCTTCACGAAAAATCAGGCCTCGGAAATGACTTTCTGGGCTGGGTTGAACTTCCAACTAATTACGACAAAGAAGAATTTGCCAGAATTAAGGCCGCTGCTAAAAAAATTCAGTCTAATTCAGATGTTCTTATCGTTATCGGTATAGGCGGTTCATATCTCGGTGCAAGAGCTGCTATCGAGCTTCTTAAATCGCCTTTATATAATAATCTTAAAAAGGATACTCCTGATATTTATTACGTTGGTAATAATATCAATCCTACTTACCTTAACGAAATTATTTCTATCTGCGAAGGTAAAGATTTCTCTGTAAACGTTATCTCTAAGTCAGGTACTACTACTGAACCTGCTCTCGCTTTCAGAATCTTCAAGAAGCTCGTTGAGGACAAGTATGGCAAGGAGGGTGCTAAGGAAAGAATCTTTGCTACTACCGACAAGGCTAGAGGTACTCTTAAAAACCTTTCAGATGCTGAAGGATACGAAACTTTTGTTATCCCTGATGACGTTGGCGGTCGTTTCTCTGTTCTTACAGCTGTAGGTCTTCTTCCTATCGCTGTTGCAGGCTGCGATATCGACGCTATTATGTCCGGTGCTGCTAAGGCTCAGAAAGACTATATGGTTGATTTCGATAACAATGACTGCTATAAATACGCTGCTATCAGAAATATCCTCTACAGAAAGGGTAAATCTGTTGAAATGCTCGTTTCCTATGACCCTGCTTTCGTTACTATGGCTGAATGGTATAAACAGCTCTTCGGCGAAAGTGAAGGTAAGGATAATAAGGGTATCTTCCCATCAGCTGCTGTTTTCTCTACAGACCTCCATTCTATGGGTCAGTTTATTCAGGAAGGTTCACGCGTTATGTTCGAAACTGTTGTGGATATTAAAAATCCTAAGCAGGACCTCTTCCTTGAAGACGACGCTGAAAACCTCGACGGTCTTAACTTCCTCACAAATCAGAATATGTCCGTTGTAAACAGAAAAGCTTTTGAGGGTACTGTTCTCGCTCATACTGAGGGCGGCGTTCCTAATATCATTATTGAGCTTGATAATACTGCTGAAGAAGCTTTCGGCTATCTCGTTTATTTCTTTGAAAAGGCTTGCGCTATTTCAGGCTATGTTCTCGGTGTAAATCCGTTCAACCAGCCCGGCGTTGAAAGCTATAAGGCTAATATGTTCGCTCTTCTCGGTAAACCCGGTTACGAAGGACAGAAGGCTGCACTTGAAGCAAAGCTGGGTTAATCCTGCTTTATTATATATTTTAAAATCACACTGCCTCTCGGCAATGGAAGGAGTAAATTATGATTAAACTTATTACAGGAAAAAAGGGTACAGGAAAAACTAAAGTCCTTATCGATATGATTAACGATTCAGTAAAAACAACAAACGGTTGCCTGGTTTGTGTTGAAAAAGGCGAAACAATCAGAAGCTCTATCAGCTATAAGGTAAGATGGTGCGGTGTTGACCAGTTCAATATCAGCGGTTATGACGCTTTCTATGGCTTCCTCGCAGGTATGCTCGCAGGAAACTACGACATCAAGGAAGTTTTCGTTGACGGTATTATCAAAATCGGCGGTCCTGACCTCAATGAACTCGGCGCTATGCTCTCAAAGGTTCAGGCTCTTACAGGTGATGAAACAAGCGTTGTATTCACTATTTCTGCTGATAACGCTGAACTCCCTGAATCAGTTACTAAGTTTATCGACTGATTTTTGTAGCTTTCTTAGGTAGAGGAGCTTTTTCAACTCCTCTGCCTAATAATTTTGAAAAAAAGTATTGACACTTTTTGTTTATTGGTGTATAATATATTTTGTAATGCTCTAAAGGATAAAACATTATGATTATTGTTTTAAAACAGCTTTTTAATATAGTTGGAGAACGTAAATCAATTGATTACGCTATTATGCCAGACGAGCTTTCGTCTATAAATGGCTATAATTTTAATTCTCCGATAAGTGTTAAGGGTGAGATTTTCAACAGAACAGGTATCGTTTATCTCAATTTCTCTGTTGACTTTTCTTTGGAAATCGTTTGCGACAGATGCTTGAAAGAACTCAATAGGGATTATCACTTCGATTTTGAACATATTGTTGTTAATTCTGCTAACGGCAATAACGATGAATACATTGTGGCTGACGGTGAGAGCATTGAACTTAACGATATTGCTGTATCAGATTTATTGCTCCAGTTTCCTACTAAATTCCTTTGCAATGAGGATTGTAAGGGGCTCTGTATGGTCTGTGGCTGCGACTTGAACGAATCTGAATGCGATTGTCTAAAATAAAGGCAGTTTATGCTTTATAAGGAGGTGCCGGAATGGCTGTACCAAAGAGAAAAACTTCTAAGGCTAGACGTGATAAAAGACGTTCTGCTGTATGGAAGCTTGATGCTCCTGCAATGAGCAAGTGCGATAACTGTGGTGCTATCAAGGCTCCACACAAGGTTTGCAAGAATTGTGGTTTCTATAAGGGCGTTGAAGTTATTAAGGTTGACGCTGAATAAGCCTATATTCCAAATACGCAAGGAGGAGAGGAGGAGTAATCTTTCTCTCTTTTTTCAGTTTTTATATATTTTTTTACGGAGCTGTTATGGTTAAAATTACCGGTATTATTGAAAATTCTCCTGCCTCTGCTTCAGATATAAGACAGGACGATTTTCTCGTAAGTATTAACGGACATACTATCGCTGATGTCCTTGATTATATGTTCTATGCTGCCGAGGACTTTCTTCATATTGTTATTTTGAGAAATAATCAGGAAATTGCTGTCGATGTCAAAAAAGGTGAGTATGATGACCTCGGACTCGAATTCGACAGCTTTCTTATGGATAAAAAACGTTCATGCTCTAATAAATGCGTTTTCTGCTTTATCGACCAGATGCCACCGGGTATGCGTGATACACTCTATTTTAAAGACGACGACGCAAGACTTTCTTTTTTACAGGGTAACTATGTTACTCTTACAAACCTCAATCAGCAGGATATAGACAGAATTATTAATATGAAGCTTAATATTAATGTTTCGGTTCATACTACTAATCCCGAGCTTCGCTGTACTATGATGAATAACAGATTTGCAGGTCAGAAGCTTGATTATCTCAAGCAACTCACCGATAACAATATAAAGCTTAATTGCCAGATTGTTCTCTGCCCCAAGCTTAACGACGGCGACGAATTAATACGCACTCTTACTGACCTTAGCAATATGATGCCGAATATCTCAAGTATTGCTGTTGTTCCTGTCGGACTTTCAAAGTATCGTGACGGACTTTATCCGCTGATACCTTTTAATAAGAATTCCGCTTCTGAAGCTATTGATATTATTGAGAAATTTCAGGCTAAATTCCTTGATGAATTCGGTTCACGCACCGTTTTTCCTTCAGATGAGTTCTTTCTTATCGCTGAGCGTGAGCTTCCCGATATTAATTATTACGAGGACTTCTCTCAATACGAAAACGGCGTCGGTATGCTTCGCTCTATTATCGACGAATTCGAAAAAGCTCTCGAAATTGCCGAATTCAATGGCATGCGCTCTGTTTCTATTGCAACAGGGTACTCCCCTTTTATGCATATTTCTCAGCTTGCTTCTCTCGCTTCAAATAAATGGGAGGGTTTAAGCTGTAACGTATATAAAATAAAAAACAACTTTTTTGGCGAAACTATTACTGTTACCGGTCTTATTACCGGTCAGGACCTTATTGCTCAGCTTAAAGATAAGGAACTCGGCGATGAGCTTCTTATTTCTTCTTCTATGCTCCGCAGAGATTCCGATGTATTCCTTGACGATTTAACCGTTTCAGATGTCGAAAAGGCTCTGAATGTTAAAATAAAAGCTACTAATAATGATGGTTATGAATTGCTTGACGCAATTCTTGGTATAGAGTTCTGAAAGGAGATGAACACAATTTATGTCATTACCTATTGTTGCTGTTGTTGGACGTCCTAATGTAGGCAAATCTACTCTCTTTAACAAGCTTATCGGTCAAAGACTTTCTATTGTTGAAGATACTCCGGGGGTTACCCGTGACCGTATTTATTCTAAATGTGAATGGTGCGGCAGAGAATTTATGCTTGTCGATACCGGCGGTATTGAGCCTTCTACTGATGATGTCATTCTTGCTCAGATGAGAAGACAGGCTGAGCTTGCTATCGAAAAGGCTGACGTTATTATTCTCGTTACCGATTTAAGATGCGGTGTTACAGCAAATGACTATGCTGTAAGTGAAATGCTTATGAAAAGCGGTAAGCCCGTTGTTCTTGCAGTAAATAAATGCGATACTCTCGGTGAGCCTCCTATGGAGCTTTACGAGTTCTATAATCTGGGTATCGGCGAACCGTTCCCTATTTCTTCTGTTCATGGTCACGGTACAGGTGATATGCTCGATGAGGTTATCAAGCATTTTCCTGACGAAACAGACGAAGCTGAGGATGATGATTCCATTAAGGTTGCCATTATCGGTAAACCTAATGTAGGTAAGTCCTCTCTTGTAAACCGTATTGCAGGTGAAGAACGTGTTATCGTTTCAAATATCGCAGGTACTACTCGTGACGCTACTGATACGGTTATCGAAAATGAACACGGAAAATTCGTTTTCATTGATACTGCGGGTATCAGAAAAAAATCCAAAATCAACGACAAGGTTGAGCACTACAGCGTTTTAAGAGCTTATATGGCTGTTGACAGAGCAGATGTATGCGTTATCGTTATTGACGCTGAGGTCGGCTTTACCGAACAGGATTCAAAGGTTGCAGGTTATGCTCATGAACAGGGTAAAGCTTGTGTTGTTGCTGTAAATAAATGGGACGCTATCGAGAAAAACGACAAGACTATGCAGGAATATCGTACTAAGCTTGAAAATGATTTCAGCTTTATGTCATATGTTCCTTTTGTATTTATTTCAGCTAAAACAGGTCAGCGTGTAAATAAGCTTTTCGAGCTTATAAAATATACTCACGACCAGAATTCTATGAGAATTTCTACAGGTATGCTCAATGATGTTCTCGCTTATGCAACATCAAGAGTTCAGCCTCCTTCCGACAAGGGCAGACGTCTTAAAATTTATTATATGACTCAACCATCAACTAAGCCCCCTACATTCGTAACATTTGTTAATAGAGCAGATTTGTTCCACTTCTCTTATCAGAGATATATCGAAAATCAAATTCGCTCTACCTTCGGTCTTGAGGGAACTCCTGTACGCTTTGTTGTTCGTGAACGTGGAGGCAGTGATAAATGATTAATATTATTATTTCAATTCTTGCCGCCGCTGTTATTTCTTATCTTCTGGGAAGCTGTAATTCGTCAATTATAGTCGTAAGACTTCTCAAAAATGAGGATATTCGTGAGCATGGAAGCTGTAATGCAGGTCTTACCAATACACTGCGCTGTTACGGTAAAAAATGTGCTGTTATTACTCTTATAGGCGACCTTTCCAAAGGCGTCATTGCCGTTTGCCTTTCAAGATTGGTATGCGGACTGCTTGAGGGTGGTCTTTCACCCGATAACGACACTCACTATATCGGCTATATTGCAGGCTTTTTTGCAATTTTAGGTCACGTTTTTCCTCTTTATTACGGCTTTAAAGGCGGAAAAGGTGTTCTTGTAGGTGTATCTACATTTATCGCTGTTGACCCTTTACTCTTTTTCATTCTTATTCTTGTTTTTGCAATCGTTCTTTCAGTTTCAAAATACGTTTCACTCGCTTCAATTATTGCATCTTCACTATGCCCGCTAGCAACTTTCCTTCTTCATCTTTTTGTTTTCACAGATTCTCTTTCTTATACAGTTTTATACAGTCTTCTTGCACTTGTTATGGCATCAGTTGTCGTGTATATGCATAAAAGTAATATTGTAAGACTTAAAAATGGAAATGAAAATAAATTCTCGTTTAAATCGAAACATACAAAGGAGTGATTTCTATGGCAAATATTACTATACTTGGTTCGGGCGGATTTGGTCTTAGTCTTGCTGTTATGGCTGACAGAGCCGGTCACAATGTTACTGTCTGGTCTGCATTTCAATCCGAAATCGACGAAATAAGAGCTAGAGGTGAGCACATCAATAAGCTTCCCGGAATTCTTATCTCTGAAAATATTATCCTCACAAGTGATATTTCATGCATCAAGGGCTGTGACCTTCTTATATTCGGTATTCCATCATCATTTGTAAGAAACGTCGCTAAACAGGCCGCACCTTATATCACTGAGTCAATGCTCATTGCTAATACAGGCAAGGGACTTGAAGATGAGTCATTTAAATTCCTCAGCCAGATTTTAGAAGAAGAGCTTGGCAGTAAAAATATTGTTACGCTTTCAGGTCCATCTCATGCAGAAGAAGTTGCAAGAGCAATTCCTACTGCTGTTGTTGCCGCTTCCGAAAATACCGAAGCCGCAGCTGCTGTACAAAAAATACTGGCAAATAAATTCTTCAGAATTTATCTCAGCAACGACGTTATTGGCTGTGAAATAGGTGGTGCACTTAAAAATATCATTGCTCTTTGTGCAGGCGTATGCGATGGTCTGCGTTATGGTGACAATACAAAGGCAGCTCTTATGACTCGTGGAATTCACGAGATTACTCGTCTTGGTATCGCTATAGGCGGTAAAATTACTACCTTCAGCGGTCTTACAGGTATCGGTGACCTTATTGTTACCTGTACAAGTATGCACAGCCGTAATCGCCGTGCAGGAATACTTATCGGTGAGGGATTTACTCCTGAAGAGGCTGTCAACAAGGTTGGTACAGTTGAGGGATATTTCTCCTGCAAAGCAGCTTATCACCTCGCTCAGAAGCTTAACATTGAGCTTCCTATTACCGAACAGCTCTATAACGTGCTTTTCAAGGGCGCTGACGTTAAGAAGGCTCTTGATATCCTTATGACACGTCCAAGCAGCTATGAGATTGATTTGGAGCATTTATAATAAATGTGTCCTCAATAACCGCCTGACGGCGGTTATTGCCTCGAACTTCATTCGGGGAGCGCAAATTCTTTACAATATGAGGAATTTGCGCATCACATTCATTGGTGTCAAGCTCATTTTGCCCTATAGGGCAAAACAAAGTGCAAGAAAATTTATCAATTCCATTATCTTTTCTTGCACTTTGCCAATTTTAAGTTGTTGAGCAGACATTAATTAATACTAAAAACAAGCCTGAGAAGATATAAATTTTCTCAGGCTTTTCTTATAACAAAAATGATACATAACAAAAAAAGATACGCAATGCGTATCT
>SVNL01000063.1 GCA_015066925.1 Ruminococcus sp. | reverse complement strand
CTCTCTCTCGAGTGCTTTATTATTATAACACTTATCCCTTAGGTTTGTCAACTCAAAATTTGTCCAAAAAAAATCGTTTTTTTTGTCGATTTAGAACAAGCAAAAAAAGAAGAGCATAAAGCTCTTCTTTAAAATTAATTTACTGTATTTGTATTATCAGTTTTATCCAAATTAAATGCTGTCATATTAATAGCTTCAACCGTTGCACCTTTACGAGGATTTTTTATCTTTGTAGGATACGCACCCATATATTTATTATTGTTTTCCTTACGACAAACAACAGACTGAACAATGTAATCCTTTACATAAACTTTATATGTGGTATCATCATAACCATCGAAGATATTGTTGATTTTTTTTGAGAAAGCATTTTTAAATGCATCACTTTTTTCCTCATTAGTACCATCACTGAGAATACTATAGCACTTAGTAACGCCACCATTTCTGCAATCCCACATGAAAATAAAATCGCCGTCATTAACGGAATCAACAGAAGCAATTCCCGAATTTTCATTTCTTTCATCGAAACGATATTCCTGAACCACAGTCTGAGCAGCATTATATACAACCCTGGCTCTTGAATTCTGGTCCTCAATACGATTTTTACGAATCATATTTATCCAGTTAGGAACAAGAAGCCCAATAATAACGCCGAGTATAGCTATAACAACAATAAGTTCAATAAGTGTAAAACCTTTCAGCTTTTTCTTCATTTATATTACCCCCTGACAGGATTAATTTATAACTATCTACTTTCACATTATACCATTTTATTAACAATTTGTCAATACTTTTTCAATGTCGTTTCCACCAAAAACGCCGACCATATATGTGCAAAAGTAACAATTACGAAAGCAACTCGATTGCTTTTTTAAGCTGAATATCATCCTCAGTTCCGATATGAGCATCTTTCATTCTCACTTCATAATCAGGAGCAATTCCCTTTTCGTGGTAGCACTCCCAGTCGCCAACTTCAATATATCCGTCGGTATATTGAAGGCTATTTCCTTTATACAGTCCCTGAGATTGAAAAATTCCTTTCCCAAACGAATTAACTCCAACCGTTTTCGTGTCAGCATATTGACGAAGAAGAGCCGTAAGTATCTCCGCCGAGCTTGCAGTATTTTCATTTATCAGCACAACAATCGGAACATCATATTCAATTCCGTCATTTGTTGACTGCACAACAACATCGCCATTATAATAAATCGATTTAACATCAGCTTTATTTATAAAATGGTCAGCCACAGACAGTGGCAGTGCCACATCTCCGCCGCCATTATCTCTCAGGTCTAGAATAACCGAGTTAAAATCGTTTTCGCTTAAAAACTTCGCAATCTTACCACCCGACTGGGCACTCATCGTATTATAATCAATATAAAGAATATCGCCTATCTTCTTAGCCGAAGCGTCCTCTGCCTCGTCCTGATGATATCTCAGCAAATCAATACTCATTTCTTTTCCGTCACGCTCAATCAAAAGCTTAACCGTACTTTTATCTTCGCCCTTAATTTTCTTTATATTTTTATACTCTACAATTTCTTGTTCGCCGATAGTCAGAATTACATCTCCGACTCTTATTCCCTGCTCATATGCAGGCTTATTTTCATCTACAAATGAGAAATAAGCCCTGTCATCATCATCAAAATCAAGTTCAAAACCTGTTCCGAGAGCAGTTGCGGAATAATTCACATCACTTAATATGTATTCCTTAGAATATACATCTACATTTTTGCAAAACGTATACTTGTCACCATACATAGACAAATACGCATTAATCACATTTTCATCTGTCGGGTTTTTCGGTGCGCCTATCCCTGCGTCTTCAATCATAAATTCTTCGATTTCAAGCATTAGCGGATATTTATCTGCAAATCTGATTTTATCGAAATTAAGAAGATACATTCCGCCTGCGCCAACTCCGACGCATAATACTGCACATAATATATTTTTTATTAATTTATTTTTTTTCATATATTCTCCGCCTAGAAAATAAAAATCCCCTTATAAAAGGGGATTTTTAAACATTTTAAAAATTATGAACCTGATGATGTTGAACCTTCGTGGTTCTTATCATATTTTGCAAGAGCAAGATTAAGTGCAGCTATAGCACCCGGCGTTGGAAGCTTATCATCATAGTTCTTGTTAGTAAGAACAGATGGAGATGTACCATAGTACTTACCGCTCTTAGCTACTGCAGCAATTGCAATACCTTCTTTTACGTAAACAGCATACTTAGCGCTTGAAGCATCATCTGAATAATACTTCATGTAGTCGAAAAGGTCACCAGCTGTATCATCCTTTATGCTAGTAATTGTAGAAATTGTTGTAGCACTAGTCATTGTACCGTATGCGCCATTTCCTGGGCTTGTAGCTTCATCATCTTCATCCATTTCAGTAAGAGCTGAGTTAGCAGCCTTGAGCATTGTAGCAGCTGCTGAGTTAGCACCCTGAATCTTTGACTTCTTTACGTAACCAAGCATTGCTGGAACGAGAATTGCTGCGAGAACACCGATGATAGCGATAACAACGATGAGCTCAATAAGTGTAAAACCTTTTACCTTTTTAGTTTTCATAAGAAAACCCTCCCTTTAAAATTTTTTGTTTTTCTGTTTAGTACCTAATAAACAGATTTTTTGTTTCAGGACATTAGATTTTATGTAAACCGTTTATGTCCTCCTTATGTATATAGTATATCATGCAACCAATTGTTTGTCAATAGTTTTCGAAAAAATTAATCAATTATGAACAAACTTTTACGAATAGGAAATTTTCAACGTTCAAAACCACTATTTTTTCGTCAAAATAAACAACCAAAAGTTACAGATACATTACATAGCGTGTAAGAAACGATAGAATTCCTGCTTATCCTGACACTTTTCAATTGCATCCTGTTCAGAAATTACATTATTATGAACAAATCTAGCAAGTTCCTGGTCAAGGCTCATCATACCCTGTGACTTACCTGACTGAATTGCAGACTGGATAAGGTGAATCTTGTTGTCACGAATCATAGCGGCACAAGCGTCAGTAACGTTAAGAATTTCCATAACAGCAATACGGCCGCTTCCGTCCTTCTTAGGAATAAGTGTCTGAGAAATTACGCCTACGAGAATATTAGCAAGCTGTGTACGAATCTGCTGCTGCTGATGTTCAGGATAAACGTCGATAATACGGTTGATTGTATCAGCCGCACTGGTTGTATGAAGTGTTGACATTACAAGGTGACCTGTTTCAGCAGCTGTTACAGCAGCCTGTACTGTTTCAAGGTCACGCATTTCTCCTACGAGGATAACATCAGGGTCCTCACGGAGAGCAGCTCTTAATGCACCGGCAAAGTCAGGAACATCGTCGCCGACTTCTCTTTGGTTTATCATACAGCGTTTATGCTCGTGAACATATTCGATAGGGTCTTCAACAGTGATAATATGTGCTGATTTATTAAGGTTAACGAAGTCCATCATACCTGCAAGAGTTGTTGACTTACCTGAACCTGTAGGACCTGTTACAAGCACAAGACCTCTTGGACGCATTGCGAAATCTGCAAGAATCGGTGGAAGACCGAGATCTTCAAGTGTAGGAATATCATTACGAAGCAAACGAATAGCAATAGCTGTACAGCCTCTCTGGAAGTAGATGTTAACACGGTGACGATATCCGCTTCTTGTTGTAAATGAAAAGTCGGTATCCTTATGTGCGGCAACACTTCTTGCCTGGTTTTCATTTGTCATCTGGTTTACGATATCGAGAATCTGTTCCTCATCCATTTCAGGATACTGTGCTCTCATTGTTCTGAGCATACCATTAAGACGTACAACAGGAGCAATACCAACTGTAAAGTGCAAGTCAGAGCACCCTAAAAGACGTACTTCATCAAGAATTCTGTTAATTTGAATACCCATTATATAATCCTCCTCAAATATAGTTATACAGCGTATGTTACTCTTATGAGTTCATCTATTGAAGTATCACCGCGCTGAACAAGCTCTGAAACGTTATCTCTGAGGAGCTTTGTTCCGTTACGCTTAGCAACTTCTTCAATCTGTTCCTTACCGCCGCCCTGAGCGATAATTGTTGAAACGCCGGATGTGCAATGGATAATTTCGTGAATAGCTGTTCTTCCACGATAGCCTGTGTTGTTACATTCAGGACAACCGCATGCATCATAAACCTGAACAGAGTGGTCAATCTTCATGAGCTTGTTTTCTTCATCAGTTGACATTCTGGCCTGTTTACACTTAGGACAAAGAACCTTTACAAGACGCTGAGCGATAACGCCGATAAGTGATGTAGCAACCATATAAGGAGCAACACCCATATCTACAAGACGAACGATTGTTGAAGCAGCGTCATTTGTATGCAATGTTGAAAGAACCAAGTGACCTGTAATAGCAGCTCTGATACCGATATCAGCAGTTTCAGAGTCACGCATTTCACCGATCATTACGATATCAGGGTCCTGACGGAGAATTGAACGAAGAGCAGCAGCAAATGTCATACCTGCCTTTGTATTAACCTGAACCTGATTGATACCGTCGATATTCTTTTCGACAGGGTCTTCAACAGTAATAACGTTAACGTGTGGTTTTGCAAGCTCACCGAGAGCAGCATAAAGAGTTGTTGTTTTACCTGAACCGGTAGGACCTGTAACAAGGATAACGCCGTGCGGGCACTTAATCATTGACTCAAACAAGCTGTAGTTGTAATCAGTCATACCGAGGTCTGTAATCTTACGAAGAGCAATCTGACCTGTTGAAAGAATACGGATAACTATCTTTTCACCGTTAACGGTTGGAAGTGCAGATACACGGACATCAAGTGTTGTTCCATCAACAACCTGAGTGAAACGACCATCCTGTGGAATACGCTTTTCAGCGATATTCATACCGCTTATGAGTTTAAGACGTGTTGTAAGTGAGTTATGTACAACGTTTGAAACGTTCATAAGCTCAACAAGGTCACCGTTTACACGGATACGAATTCTTGTATATGTTTTAAATGGTTCAATATGAATATCGGTAGCATCTGCTCTGAATGAGTTTTCAACGATTGTTGTAGCAAGCTTAACGATAGGAGCACTTTCAACTCTATCTCTTGAGCCGTCATCTTCCTCTTCGCCCATTTCATTGAACTGCTGAACACCCTCGAGAACACTGTCAACGTTCTGCATTGAATAGCACTTACCAATAGCCTTATTAATAGCTGATTTTGTTGCAAGAACCGGAACTGTGTCCATACCTGTTGAAACCTTAATATCTTCAAGAATAATGAAGTTAATAGGGTCATCAGTAGCTACAGTAAGACGCTTACCCTGAATATTGATAGCAATTACAGTATGTTTTTTTGCTAAAGCTTCCGGAACTTTTCTTACAGCCTCATAATCGATTTCGATATTTCCGAGGTCAACATACTGAACCTTGAGCTTTCCGGCAAGTGCCTGAGCAAACTTAACTTCTGACATGAAGCCAAGTTCAACAACAAGCTCACCAAAACGCTTAGTACCCTGTGATTCTCTCTGAGCAGCAAGAACCTGTTGAAGCTGTTCCTCACTAATCAGGTTCTGTTCTACAAGATAATCGCCTATTCTGATATTTCTCATAATAAACCTCCATATATTTATTAAATTTACTTGTTTTTTTTTTAATGTATGTTATAATATAAACATGACAAAATTATTTTTAAGGGGGTAAACACAATGGAACATGAAAGCATACTTAAAAGTGAATTTATGGATGCACCATTCTACATTATGTTTTACGCAATAGTTTTTCTTTTCGGCATATGTGTTGGCAGTTTTCTCAACGTAGTAATAATACGTCTGCCGAATAACGAATCGTTAATCAAGCGATCTTCTCACTGCATGACCTGCGGTGAAAAAATCAGAATTATTGATTTGATTCCTGTTTTCAGCTGGCTTTTTCTCAGAGGAAAATGCCACAAATGCGGTGCAAAAATCTCAGCAAGATATCCAATCGTTGAGAGTCTGACCGGATTTTTATTCATGCTTGTTTTTTTCGTCAAGGATCTTAATGCTGAATCCATAATAACCTGTGTATTATTCACATTTCTTATTGTTATTGGATTTATGGACTGGGATACACTTGAAATGGAACCGATAATTCTTGCTCTTATTTTTCTTCTTTCAATCCCGCTTCATCTTCTTACCGATTCACTAACATTATCTGAGAGAATAATCGGTGCATTATGTATCAGCGTTCCTTTCTTTATAATAGGAGAGGTCAG
Organism: Ruminococcus sp.; assembly: GCA_015066925.1. GTDB lineage: Bacteria > Bacillota > Clostridia > Oscillospirales > Ruminococcaceae > Ruminococcus. The sequence continues at coordinate 2,974 of SVNL01000063.1, read as the reverse complement.
CAGATTATTTTACAAAAGATGCAGAGAAGAAGATATCCGAGGCATAGAACTCGGTGATACGCTTCTTATGTTTGCAGCAGGTGCTGTTATTGGAACAAAAGCTATTATCGTTTCAGCATTTTTAGGAATTATTCTTGCAGCAGTGTGCGGAATAATTTATAAATTATTTATTACGAAAGAATCCAAATTTGCATTCGGACCGTTCCTCGCAATGGGAATAGCAATCAGCGCATTATGGGGTGAACGTATTGCCCAGTGGTACTTATCATTACTTATTGTAGAAAACTGATAAATAATTACAAGCCAACAAAGTCAATAAAAATCACAGGCAGCAGCATTAATCTGCTGCCTGTTTTTTATTGTTTTTAAGATTCAATTTCGTCAACATAAGAATAAATGAAATAAATATTCTTATTTAAGTCCTGATTATCATCAGCATCTGCACGTGGAATAAAATTATATGCTGCAGCTTGTTTTTCAAAAACAGTTGCGATTTTTTCCCACTCTTCATCTGACCCATCAGGTATATCTTTAGCATCGTCAAGGGTTTTACCTTCGTTAAGCTTCATTCTTGTAAAAACATTATCATAGTTAATGTTCATCAGAGGAATACTTGCAACGGCAATCTGAGTAGGATCACTGAACGTTGTATATTTATAATTAGCACTTGTTTCAGTGTCAGTAGCAGTATTTACGCCTGTACTCTGATCAGAAACAGCAATTGAAAGTGTGAAATTGTCTTTTTTAAGATCAGACTTTTCAAACTTAACATTATTGCGGTCATTGCTCAGGCAATATACAGTTTCACCACTAGCATCATCGGTTGCTTTTTTTAATGTGTTAATACCAAGAGCATATCTGAAACCAAGTTCCTGTTTTCCTGATGATTTAGTAAAATACGATTCATTAAGCTGCTGTACAGGAGCAAAATCTGAAAGCTTAATCGTAGGAATCGGCTCACCAGCTTCAGGAACAGTGTCATCATCCTCATGATATTCCTTCAGCCTATAAAACTCTTCATTATCCTTGAAATTGAATGTACGAAGAGAAATTCTTCCGTTATTATCGTTTTCAAGGCAAAGAACACGAATTGTTCCACTTATATAGCTTGGTGTTGTACCATCAAATTTAATAACATCTCTATAGAAAGCTGAACGATATTTTTCAACCTCTTTTAAGAGATCAGCTTCGTCAAGTTCCTGATAAACCCAAAGATTTTCAGCATATGTCAATGAATCCTCAATATAATTCTGAACAGTATTAATATATGAATACGTTTTTTCAGAATTAGTTGTATGCTTGAAAATTTTCTGAACAGGTTCAACAAGTGCAATCGCACCCACAAGAAGAATTGAGAAAACAGCCATTACCACGATAAGTTCAATAAGGGTAAAACCACGCAAATTCTTTTTATTCAAATTTTTCATTTTTACCCTCCTTATGGCTTCTTTGTCTCAGGCTTAGTGGGTTCTTCTATCTCAATGAATTTGAAATTGAGCCTTGAATTAGCCTTTCTGTAATATTCAGCCTCTTCCTCATCACTCATTCCACCTGGTTTAATAATTTCTTCGGTGTCACGGAGATAACCGTTTACATTAGCAGCATCCTCACCAATTTTTACTTCAATTGTAAGAGGCTCAGTCGCAAACGGTTGAGTTGCTCCATCACTAAGCTTATAATTATCAAGCTGATTTGCCGCATAAGGAGCTTCAACCAACATTTTCTTTTTCAGCTTATTTGACGCCTGCATTGTTTTATCAATCTGAACACCAGCCAGAACAAGAAGAGCTCCTAACATTGCAAAAATTGCTAATGCTATAATTATTTCTACAAGAGTCATACCCTTATATTTTTTCTTCTTATTACGCATTTTCACATTGAGCCCTCCTTTTCATTAATGGTCAAAGTACATTATTTTGTAATCGCCGACTGCAGTATCAATATCGTCGCCACTACTACCTGCACCGGAATAAAGAAGTTTAAACTGGTTCTGAACGTCAACAGTATAGAAAAGAGCACTTCCTACCCATGTAGGATATTCAATTTCTTCGCCCTTATAAGTTATTTTATTAAATGTAGCATTTGTTTTATGAACAAGGTGAGTATATGGAGCTTTTGCTGTACCGATAAACGAACCACCGTTCTGAACATATATTACAGAATTCTGGAATTTTCCTTCATCCGGACCTGACAATCCTGGAACTGTAACATCACTTGCGTCATTTCCATACCAGTATACACCAATGTATGTATCTTCTTCAACAGATGCACCATCTACAACGTTTGAAGTTGTCATTTGAAGTTTCTCAAGCCAAAGATAATTTTCAACTATAAAGTTAACAACGCTTTTATTCTTATCGTCTTTATAGTTTGCAATGTCAATTGTCAAATTCGAATCAAATTTTGCATTTTTAAACTTAATCCATACTTTCTTTCCGCTTGGTTCAATTTTAATTTTTAAACTATCAGGAAATGCGCCTTCAAAAGTGCAGTTTTCTGAAATAACAATTATACCGTCAGCATTTGTATAGTTAGCGTCGCTCTCATCTGATTCTGAATCAGGTAAAGATTCTTTTGTATATACATGTGTTTCATCAACTTCTTCACCTACTGGAAAATCAGTAAAGTAAATATTAGGGTCGAAAATAGTCTTTGAAATTACATTACCATCATCATCAACAACATTTTCAACTTCACAATTAAGCTCTGCTCTTATTTCATCAAGCTGCTTAATTATCTTGTTCTTAATTTTAGCATCTGGTGAACCATTAATAACATTTCTCTCCATATCAGGTGGATATATATCTTCGAATTTTCCCCATTCAGATAAAGGCTGTAATATTATTGCATTACCACCTTCTGTGCCGTCATTTTGGGTAATCGTACTATTAACGGCTTGCACTTCACCGCCATTAAAGCTGTAATTTGCACAATAAACTATTTTTCCATTATGATTTTTAAGGAAATCATTGTC
>SVNL01000062.1 GCA_015066925.1 Ruminococcus sp. | reverse complement strand
GCTATATTAAGCCAATTTTAAGTTGTTGAGCAGACATTAATTAAATGTAAATATTTCAAAAGGTGATACAATATGAAGAGAATTGTTACAATACAAGACATTTCCTGTTTCGGCAAATGCTCTCTTACAGTAGCTCTGCCTGTTATATCCGCAATGGGTATTGAAGCGGCAATAATTCCAACAGCTGTTCTTTCAACACATACAGGTGGATTTAAAGATTTTACTTTCCGTGACCTCACTTCTGATATAACTCCTATCGCAAATCACTGGAAAAGCTTCGACCTTAAATTCAACGGAATTTATACAGGATATTTAGGCTCAAAGGAACAAATAAATATTGTTTCAAGCTTCTTTGACAGCTTTAAAACTTCTGATACTAAAATAATTGTTGACCCTGTTCTCGGCGACAACGGAAAATTCTATACAGGTTTTGACAAGGATTTTGCCGATGAAATGAAAAAGCTTGCCGGAAAAGCAGATATAATTGTACCAAATCTTACTGAAACTTCATTTTTGCTTAATATACCATACAGAGAAACTTATGCTGAAGACGAGGCTAAAGAGCTTCTTGTGCGTCTTTGCGAGCTTGGTTGCTCCACCGCTGTTATTACGGGAATAAGATATAAAGATAATCTTCAGGGTGCTATGGCATACGATTCTAAATCAGATAATTTCTATTCATCATTCTCAAAGCATATCAATAAATCATTTCATGGTACGGGAGATATCTTCTCAAGCGTTCTTTCAGGCTCATGTATGCTTACCGATAATTTCCAGAACGCTCTTGATACTGCTGTTCAATTTACATATAAATGTATGGAAGCTACTCTTCCGATTATGGATGAACATTATTACGGTACGGCATTTGAGCTTTGTCTTGGCGAGCTTAATTCTGCTGCGAAAAAATTACAATAAAAAACAAAGTCCTTGAAGCTTAATTCTTCAAGGACTCTTTTGTTATATTCAATATGCATTCATTTCATTATTCAGGCTTTCTGATATATTTTCGCCATTAACCCTAAACTTTGTAAATTTAAGTGCATAAGGAGGATTGGCATTTACGTCATTTTCCATTTCTATAGAAATCCCTTCTCCCCCTATATATATACGAATAGGTTTATCAGATAATTTATGATAATGATCCATAACATAATTTTCTACATCTTCTTTTAACATCATTACATCTTCTTTTAATTCCTCAAGTTCTTCATCATCTACTGCTTCCTCAAGTTCTTTATTCTCTACTCTGCCATAAATTGCTATTGAGTCAAAAGGACCAACCGTATGCAATCTAAGAGAAACAAATTGATCACATTTTTTATTTTCATCGCTTACAAATTGTCGCAATTTATCTACGTCATACCAATGATAGTGAATTATCGGTATTACAAAAACAAACATCACAAACGTTATTACATAAAGCCTTATCAGCACTAATATTGTTGCTACAATTATATTAATTATTTTCTTGATTTTTTTAACAGTCATAATCCTCTTCCCCCTTGTCACAAATAATACTGAATGTCGTTATTATATCAAATAAATTTACTAAAGTCAACAGAATAATTGCTTATATTCTGTTTCAATTATAATCATACGTTTTATTCTGTATGGTGTGATTTTTGTCTAAAATCTCAGCACAGATAAAACTGCTTGACTAAAACGCGGCGAAATGCTATAATATATAATGTGTAAATATTTTTGTGGAGGTTATATTATGAGCCTGAAGGTTACTCTTATCGCATGCAGTCCTGAGCCTGAAAAGCTTATTGCAGCATCTGCCAAGCTTTGCTATTCAGATACATCTGCTACTCAGCTTATGAACGGTCTTACTGATGAAAAAACTGCTTCATTCGTTGAAATGCTTGCAAACATCGGACATGAAAGCCCTATCGAGCATGTCAGCTTTACTTTCGGAATCGAGGGCGTTTCACGAACCCTTCTTGCTCAGATAACACGCCATAGAATTGCTTCATTTTCAGTTCAGAGCCAGAGATATGTGAAAAAATCAAATTTCATCTATATAACTCCGCCTGAAATAGAAAAAGACGAAAAGGCTCTTGAAATATTCAACAAGGCCATGTCTGAAAGCTTTGAATATTACAATACTCTTACGGACATACTCAAAAAGAAACATATTGAAGAACTTACCGCAAATGGCATGGACGAAAAAACTGCTCAGACACGTGCAGAAAAAATGGCTATTGAAGATGCACGCTTCGTTCTTCCAAACGCTTGCGAAACAAAAATGGTTATGACTATGAATGCAAGAAGTCTTATGAACTTTTTCAGAATGAGATGCTGCAACAGAGCTCAATGGGAAATCCGTGAGCTTGCTACACAAATGCTCAAGCTTTGTTATGATAAGGCTCCTACACTTTTCGCAAATGCAGGCCCGTCCTGCTGTAAAGGTGCTTGTCCTGAAGGCAGGATGACCTGTGGGAAAATTAGCGAGGTCAGACAGTTCTTTGATAATCTGAAAAAATCCGCTGATTAAGGAGAGGTTTAATGCTTCAATTCCGTGATATTGATATTTCCGATAAGGTCTGGATTGACGAATTGCTCAGAAAATCTGACTTTATGGGTTGTGAATACAGCTTCGCTAACAATATGGCATGGAAACGACTTTATGATTCAAAAATCACGAGATACAAAGATTTTTACATTTCATGTGCATTTAATACAGACGATAATATACCGTCGTTTACTTTTCCTGCAGGCTCGGGCGATTATAAAGACGTAATCTCTCAGCTTCGTGCTTTTTCCGAAAGCATCGGAAAACCACTCAAATTATGGGGTGTTACCCGTAACGGCGTTGATATTCTTAATGAATATTTTGATAATCAGTTTACCTGCAGCCTTGACAGAGATAGCTCGGACTATATTTACAGTACCGAAAAGCTCATCAATCTGAAAGGTAAAAAATATCATAAAAAAAGAAATCATCTTGCAAGATTTAATGAATACGAATGGAAGTATTCCCCTATTACCGAAAAGGATTTTGACGACTGCATTTTATTCTGTACTCACACATATAATGAAAAAAATGCAGTGGAGTCCCATTCAGGTATAGCAGAGCAATTCGCTATCAACACATATTTTAATCTTTTTTCAGAGCTTGAACTTAAAGGCGGAATAATCCGAATAAACAATGAAATAAAAGCTCTTACAATAGGTGAAAAATTAAACAGCAATACATTTTGTACGCATATTGAAAAGGCTGACAGCTCATATCAGGGAATTTATGTCGGTATATGCAATGAATTTGCTAAATCAGCAGCTGTAGGCTGTGAATATATAAATCGTGAAGAGGATTTGGGAATAGAGGGACTTCGACGTTCTAAACTATCTTATTATCCCGAATTTATTCTCGAAAAATATGAAGTTATTTTCAAATAAATCTGCCGCTTTCGGCAAGAACGGAGAAATTTATGATTTATGTTTTTTTGGCTCAGGGGTTTGAAGAAGTCGAAGCTCTTGCTCCTATCGACCTTTTAAGACGCTGTGAAAAAGAGGTTATAACAGTAGGTGTAAACGATAATATTATAGTAGGCTCACACAATATCCCTGTTGTTACCGATACCATTACTCAGGAAATTGTTCTTAGTGACGAGCTTGAAATGATTATTCTCCCCGGAGGTATGCCCGGCACTGTCAACCTTGAAAACAATCCTGTTGTTCAGCAGGCTATTGATTATTGTATCAAAAACAATAAATATATTGGTGCTATATGTGCTGCTCCATCAATTCTCGGACATAAGGGACTGCTTAAAGGTAAAGACGCTGTCTGCTTCGAAGGATTTGAAAGTCAGCTTGAAGGTGCAAACATCCTCAATTCCCCTGTTGCTGTTGACGGCAACATTATTACTGCAAGAGGTGCGGGAGTAGCTATTCAATTCGCTTTGAAGCTTGCTGAGGTTTTAACATCAAAAGAACGCAGCGACGTGCTTAAATCGTCTATTCTCTGTGAATAAGCACTTAGACGGTGAGAAAAAAGCTCTGCGCAGTTATTTCCTTGAAAAACGCAGTGAAATTTCTGAGCGTTCCGTAAAGGACAACCTGATATGGGCAAGACTTGTAAATTGTCCGAATATCATAAATTCAGATTGTGTTCTCACCTATGTTTCATATAATTGCGAAGTTGATACCTCTGCTTTAATCAGTTATTTTCTAAGCCATGGCAAACCTGTTTATGTTCCTAAATGCCTTGACAACGGTATAATGAAATTTTATCGTATACGCTCTGAGCTTGACCTTATATGCGGAAAATACGGGATAAAAGAGCCTGTCGGCTGTGAAACACCCGTAATAACAGAAAATACAGTTTGTATCGTTCCTGCATTAAGCTTTACGAAGGATGGCTTTCGTCTTGGCTATGGCGGCGGATATTATGACAGATTTCTTGCCGAATATCCTGATATGTTTACTATAGGCATATGCTATGATGAGCTTATTTCTGATAAATTACCTTGTTCACCCCACGATATAAATGTTGATATTGTAGTAACCGAAGAAAGGACGGTGTGCAGCCTTGCCAAAGGATAATGATTCACTCATAAATGATATTTTGAATGAACTTGCCAATAAATCAAAGGATACGCCCGATAATACAAATATTGCTTCTCTTCAGAAAGATGAAGAATACAGCGAGGATGTTCCTGAAGTAAATGATTTTTCTGATAATACAACATTTTTCGAGCCTCAAAAGGACGAAGATGAAATGTTCATAGAAAATGCTCTCGAAACTTCAGAGGAAGCTTTGTCGGAAGCAACTGATTCACCTGTTTTTGATGAAGAAAATAATCGTAAAGAAAAATATAATTCCGAACGTCTTAATAATGAGCACCATGCCAACAGACCTGTCAAGAAAAAGAAAAAGAAAAAACAAAGAAACAGACTCCCCGGAGTTTTAATTCTTACAACCCTTATATTTGCTATTTCAATTTCTCTTTCACTTGTTATTATTGCATTCGGAAAAGATGTACTTGGCATTGGAAAAAGTGAAACAACTCAGCTTGTTGTAATCCCTGAAGGTGCTTCTACTCAGGATATATCTCTCATTCTCGAAAGAGAGGGGATTATTAAATCACCAAAATGCTTCCAGCTGTTTGCTAAACTCGGAAAAAAGAATAATATATATATTGCCGGTGAACACTTTTTAAGACCAAATATGGCTTATGAAACTATAATCCAGAACTTAACAACAAACGCTAACGCAAATAAAGAAGTTGTTGAAGTTACTTTCCCTGAAGGTATAACTCTTGTTGACGCTTCACTCAAGCTTGAAGAAGAGGGTGTATGCTCAGCTGATGAATTTATGTTCTATTTCAATGCAGGCGGCTTCAACTTTGAATTCGAAAACAAACTCAATGCTTCAACAGATTTGAAATTTTATCGTATGGAGGGATTCTTCTTCCCTGATACCTACTTCTTCTATAAGGATATGACTCCTGAAGAGGTATGCCAGAAGATTTATCTTAACTTCGACAATAAAATGACTGATGAACGTTATGCTAAAATGGAAACTCTCAATTTAAGTCTTGACGACCTCGTTACTTTTGCGTCAGTCGTTCAGGCAGAAGCTCCCAGATTTGAAGATATGAAGATGGTTGCTTCTGTATTCTGGAACAGATTAAATAATCCTGATACATTCCCGAAACTCGAATCAGACCCTACTTCAAAATACGCAAACAACGTAATAAAGCCTCATATGGACGTTTATGACAATGCAACCATTGAAGCTTATGATACATATTCAAGCCAAGGACTTCCTCCGGGAGCTATATGCAACCCGGGTATAGAAGCTATTGATGCTGTTCTTGCAGCTATTCCAAGCGAAAACTTCTTCTTCTATGCAAATATTGATACCAAAATTACTTATTTTGCAAAAACAAATGAAGAACACGAAGCTAATATTGCTATGGTAAAACAGCAGTATGAAGATGCTGAGGCAGCAAGAGAGGCGGAAGAAAATGAATAATAAGCTTCTTGAGGTTCTCGCTCCTGCAGGTGATGCCGAACGCTTTAATTCGGCTCTGAAATATGGTGCTGACGCTGTTTATCTCGGTCGCAAAACCTTTGGTATGCGTTCTTCACCTATGAATTTTGATTACGAACAGCTTGTTGATGCTGTTAATACTGCTCACGCAAAAGGAGTAAAGGTATATCTTACCTGCAATACTCTGCCAAGAAACAATGAAATTCCTGAATTCCGGCAATTTATCGAAGAGGCTGTTTCAGCAAAGGTTGATGCTCTTATCGTTGCCGATATAGGACTTATGTCGCTTGTAAAAAAATACGCTCCCGATATGGAAATCCATATGTCAACTCAGACAGGTATTGTAAATTACGTTACAGCCCGTGAGCTTTATAATATGGGAGCTAAAAGAGTCGTTCTTGCCCGTGAGCTCTCACTCGATGAAATTGCGGAAATACGTGCAAAATGCCCTGAAGATATGGAAATTGAAGTCTTTGTTCATGGTGCTATGTGTGTTTCTTTTTCGGGAAGATGTCTTCTTTCACAGTATCTCGTAAACCGTGATGCAAACAGAGGTGAATGTGCTCAACCATGCAGATGGGGCTATCATCTTATGGAAGAAAAACGTACAGACCAGTTCTTCCCGATTTTTGAGGACGAAAAAGGAACTTATATCCTTAACGCCAAGGACCTTTGCATGATTGACCATATTGATAAGCTTGCAAAAGCAGGTGTTTCAAGTCTTAAAATCGAAGGGAGAGCAAAATCGGCATATTATGTTGCAGTTGTAACAAATGCTTACAGAATGGCTGTTGATGAATATAATCTTAACCCTGATAACTTTAAACTGAGCGACTGGATTCATGATGAAGTTTTCAAGGTGAGTCACAGAAAATATTGTACAGGATTCTTCTTCGGTCATCCAAATGATTGTCAATATTACGAAACAGGTGGATATATCAGAAATTATGACGTTGTTGCTGTTGTAGAAAAATGCGAAAACGGTATCGTATATTGTACGCAAAGAAATAAATTCCTCGCAGGTGATACGGTAGAAATAATGTCACCTAAACAGAAGCCTGCTGTAATTACCATTGACGAATTATTTGACGAAAACGGAAATAGTATCGAAACAGCTAATCACGCTATGATGAAATTTTCTTTCAAATGTGATAAAGTCTTCCCTGCTGAATCCGTAATCAGAATGAACGTTAACAAATAAAAGGGTGCTTTATGCACCCTTTACGTTATCATAATTTAACTTCATAGCCTGTATAATTATGAAATACTTCATAAATTTCAGGAAACTTGTTTTTAGTTCTTATCGGCTTCATATTCATATCAACAAAACAATGCTCTGTACGTCCAAGTGCACATAATGCGTTGTCGCTTGTTCTTATTATGCTGTATGTTACCTCAAGGCGAAGTCCGTTAAAGCTCTCTATTTTGGGAATTACAGCAAATTCCTCATCAAAGCGAAGCGGAACCTTATATGAACATTCTGCCGATAACACAGGAACCATTACTCCCATTTCTTCAATTTTTTCAAATGGCATTCCTGCCTGCTGAAGAAGTGATACTCTTGATTCTTCAAACATTCTGATATAATTTGAATGGTGAACTATTCCCATTTTATCGGTTTCATAATAAAAAACCTTTCTTTTATAAGCAAAAATTTCTTTAATCATAAATAATTCCTTTCTTTTTTTCTATAATTATAACATAAACTCGTTATTTATGACAAGTAATATTTATAATGAATGAGGTGAAATGATGAAAAAATTAATAGCAACGATTTTTAACAGAAATTTTATCATTGTTCTATTACTGCTTTTGCAAATCGCTTTTATGGGATTTACTATATGGAAAGCAAGAGAGAACTATCTCCTTGTTTCCGCAAGCATTACTTTTCTTAACATTGTTCTGATTATCTATATCATAAATAAAAACGAAAATCCGGCATATCGTATTGCTTGGATAGTCGCGATAGATATTATGCCGCTTTTTGCAGGTCTTGCATATCTTTTTATACAAATGCAGTTCACAAAAAAAATTGCTGTAAAATTACAGAACAGAAGTATCGAATATTCAAAAAATTTCCTCTTTCAAAATTCTGAGGTTATGCATGAAATAGAATCAATAAGTCCGAAAACAGCCAATCTTGCACATTATATCAATGAATTCGGACCATATCCTATTTACAGTAAAACAAATGTTGAATATTTTTCTCTCGGTGAATTACAATTTGAAGCATTGATTTCAGAACTGAAAAAAGCAAATCATTTTATTTTCCTCGAATTTTTTATCATTGCAAAGGGACATATGTTTGATACGCTTACAGATATTCTGATAGAAAAAGCTAAAAGCGGAGTCGAAGTGCGTTTTATGTATGACGGAATAGGTGCTCAGATTAATGACCCTATTTCAAATAAAACCTTTAAAAAATTGTCTGAGAGTGGCATAAAGCTGAAATGCTTCAATACTTTTACTCCATTTTTGTCCACACTTCAGAATAATCGTGACCACAGAAAAATAGTCGTTATAGACGGTAATGTTGCTTTTACCGGCGGAATTAATATTGCTGACGAATATATAAACCTAAAAGAGCGTTTCGGTCATTGGAAAGATACAGGAATTATGCTTCGCGGAGAAGCTGTTTGGAATTATACTGTTATGTTCCTTCAGCTCTGGGAAATAAATGAAGTAAAAGTAAGCAATTACGAAGAGTTTATTCCTCAATATCAGGTAAAAGGCGATTATATTGCTGACGGCTTTGTACAGCCTTATTCCGATACACCTATGGACAACGAAAATGTCGGCGAGCTTATCTATATGGATATTATAAACAATGCGGAAAAATATGTATATATCACTACTCCGTATCTTATCCTTGACAATGAATTTTTAACCGCACTCCAGTTTGCCGCAAAAAAAGGTGTTGACGTTAGAATTATAACCCCGCACATACCTGATAAGTGGTATGTATATATGATTGCGTGGAGGTACTATCCTAAGCTCATTGAAGCGGGGGTTAAAATTTATGAATATACTCCGGGCTTCATTCACTCAAAAAGCTTTGTTGCCGATGACAATACAGCTGTTATCGGTACTATAAATCTTGATTACAGAAGTTTTTATCTTCATTATGAATGTGCCTGCCTGCTCTATAACAATTCCGCTGTTTTCGATATTAAAAACGATTTTATCGAAACTATGAATATTTCTCAGCAGATTACTATGGAGGATTGCAAAAAACAATCTCTCCGTCATAAAATTGCAGGAGGTATTCTTAATATTTTTGCACCTTTATTATAAAAATTGGTATA
>SVNL01000006.1:5013-54033 GCA_015066925.1 Ruminococcus sp. | reverse complement strand
CATTACCACCTTCTGTGCCGTCATTTTGGGTAATCGTACTATTAACGGCTTGCACTTCACCGCCATTAAAGCTGTAATTTGCACAATAAACTATTTTTCCATTATGATTTTTAAGGAAATCATTGTCAAATGCAAATACTCCTCCAACAATAATATCGCCTTCTATTTTTGCGCCATCAGATTTACCTGCTTCAACATCTGTAAGAGTAGAATGAGGATTATGCTCGTTTGCAATGTAATCTACCGTTAAATCACCACAAACTCTAGCATCACCATACACACACATATTATTAAGTGTAAGGTTGCCTTTGCAGAAAATATTACCGCCCTCAGACTTGAATTTCTGCGGTGTTTGTGTCACAACTGATTCAGACCATGATTTTAATGTAGAAAGCTTATCATTAGAACCAAGTACACTTGTTGCAGATTTATCCATTAAATATATATCCGCATCAATAAATGCATTATTTGCACCTGTATTTATACTTCCACAGAAAAGATTAAATGGCAAATTAGTTGGGGCTGTAATATGACAAGCATCAGTAAATGATAATTCTTTGTCAACGTAAAGATATGGCACATCCTGCTGTGTCAATGGTCTTTCTTTTCCTTCCTCATCAGTTGGCAATGCATAGTCTACCCAAACAAGTGAATCACCCTCACCTGGGTTTTGAAGATTTGCATTACCCATAATAACTGTTCCTGTTCCATATTTTGTAGCTTTTATCTGCATTTGTGTAGCACCGTCTAATGAACCATTGATATAAGTAAAATCTGTTTCAAATATAGGGTCGTTTGTAATTTCATACTTATTAGCATCTGAAAAAGGCTCACATACACCGATACCTGCACCGCCTGTGTACAATGTTTTTGTTGATTCAAACTTTGACATACCTACAGTCTGAAGACCTTTGATATTGCTTGGTTCTATTTCATAAGGAGATTTTTTTCTTATATAAACTGAAATAGAGCTTTCTTCTTTACCAAGTGAAGCACAAGCTGTAATTTTTACAGGGTCATACTCACTCCAGCCTGCATCAACGCCCGGTGCTTTCTTATTATATATGTACTGAGTCTGACCTTCTATAAGTTCAACCTTAATCTGATTTGCACGAACATCACCTGTTTTTTCATCGTAACAGAAAATATCGCCAAATCCTTTGGAGCTAATATTTACAGTTGGATAAATAGGCTCATCGCCGAGTCCTTCAACTGCTTTTGCAATTTCTGCGTTTGTTTCCATAGCGGCAAAAAAACTTTCAATAGCGGTACGAGCCGCATATTCGGTCTGTGTTGAGGCATATGTTTTATGAGTTCTATTATTGGTAGATGCCGCCAATACCAGGGTACTTAACAGGAATATCAATAATATGGACATTACTGATACAACTGTGAATAATACTGTACCCTTTAGCTTTTTATTCTTCCTGTTCATACTTGCCTACCACCTTTCCAAAAAATACATGTTATGTACTCTGTTATTAATTAGTCAATATCAGGCTTTTCAGGTGCATACACATAATATAAATCAACAACAAAAGTACATATTGAATAACCTTCATCTTCATTCAAAGCGTTTGTTGGAACACTTACACCATTTTCATCAGGAGTACTCCAAGTGAGTTCTCTTTCTTCATTAGGATCCATACCGAAGTAGTAATCAACGATATCAACTTCCTTTATAATTACAGCCTTGTCGATATCAGCAATTCTCTGCATAAACTTCCAGATTTCGCTTTTTGAACCTCTTACCTGAATACCATACTGCTGTGCAGGAACACTTTCTTCTGTTCTTTCTGAAAGAGCGAGATCAGTTTTGTTTTTCTTTTCATAACCAGCCTGATAACCACCGTTGATATCAGCTGATTCAAACATTGAACCCTTTACAAGCTCTGTTTCAAGGTAATAGAAATCAAGAGTTTTTTCAGAAACATTAGATGCTTCCATTTTATCAATGATTACATTACATTCATCAACATATTTCTGCATATACTGGTCAAGCTCAAAGCCCTGTTCCATACCAGGTTCAAAATCAGCACAAAGCTCGATTGAATCATCATAAACTTCCATAATCTTATCCTGTAAGCCAGGAATTTTATTGATTTCTGCTTCAATGCCTTCCCATTCTGTTTTAACCGCAGAAAGCTTCGCATCATTATCCTTAATATCATTGATTCTTGGTTTTATAAGCGCAAAAAATCCAATTGCTAAAATTGCTAATACTATAACAACAAGTAAAATAATTCTATCTCTGTAAGTAAGTTTCATTATTCTTCAGCCTCCTCATCAGTTTCAGCAGCCTTTATTTCTCCGCCTTTAATTTTGATTTCCATTGAGAAATAAACCTCTTTTTTAATTTCCTCACCATTTTCATCTCTTAATACCTCAGGTCCGAATACACTAAGCACACCGCTACCTTCAGCTCCGATTAATAAGTCAGGAGATGAGTATTCATTATATGAAACAGCGATAATTCCGGGGTCATTATAGAGATTTTCTGCAAATTTTGCTGGAAACTTCTGTGAAGGATCATTTACACCACCGCAGACAACATCAAATGATAAAGTACCATTTGAATACTTAGGATTTAAAATTCTTGATTTTTCAACTTTACATTCCACACCTGTATCTGCAAGAATTTTTTCAACATTATCATAAACCTCACCAAGAATAGTTGGCTGTGAAAGATAAGCATCATGAGCATTATTGAGTTTTGTATAATATTCATCAACCTGCTTCTTTACACCAATAAGACGCTCTTTAAGCGCAAGCTTTTCAGCAGTCTTAGGACTATCTATTTTATCCTGATAGCTCTTAATATCCTTAACAATACCGTTATTCTTAATTGTAAGAACGCCCCAAACACCGCCTACAATAACGAGTGAGGCAAGAAGAGTACCGATAAGTAATGCTGTATAAGAAGTATCTGATTTAATCTTATTGTTGTTAAAAGTATCGGTTTCAAGAAGGTTAATCTTTTCATTTTCTTTATTTCTCTTAAAGAGAGCACCGATAGCATTTGCATAAAGTGAGAATTCAAGGTTCTGATAACCGTAAATCTGTGGCGGAACCTGAATGATACTTGTATTTAGTTCCATTTTGCTGAGCTCATCTGTAAGTCTTGCAAACTCACTTGTGTCACCGTATAAAACTACGTTTTCGATTGACTCACCCTGGCTGCGGCTCTTATGGAACTGAAGCATACGGAAAATATTTTCAGTAACAGCTTCGAATACATAGTCATTTGAGTTACCGTAGTCAGCAGGGTCGATTGACGCAAATCTTGAGAATGAAAGCTGTCCGCCTTCATAAATATTCAAGCTGATGAAGTTAGGGTCAATCTGAACTGCGAGCAATGGCATCTTAGCCTTAATCTTTGTATCTGAAAGAAGAACCTTTGTAATACAGTTACAACCAACGATAACAGATCTGAGAGCAATACCGAGCATCTGGAATACTTTCTTATAGCATTCAATAATCTCGTAAGGACAAGCAGTTGCGAGAACCTTAACCATAGTCTCGCCTGCTTCGCTCTTATCTTCTGCGCCACCAACGATAACATATGAAACTGAGTATGAATCATCGATATTAAGAGCAGTCTGCATTTCCTGTCTTACTCTCTTAGCAAATTCCTGTTCCTTAGCTCTTGGAATCTGGAGTTCTTTAAATATAGTAAGGTTTGAAGAAATACTAACGATAGCTTCCTTATCAGCCATACCACTCTTTTTGAGGATACCGTTTATGAGAGTAGCAACTCTCGGAACGTCCTTAACGTGGCCGTTAATAATAACCTCTTCTTCAAGGTTAAGTGTTGCAGCCTTGCTGATTTTAATCTTTCCGCCTGATTCAACACCTTTAATGATTCGTATATTTCTATCTGTAATATCAAATGAAAGCATTTATTTTTCCACCTCTTCAATTAAGAATTATTCATTTTCAATAGCATCAAATGCACCGTAAAGTGCCGGATATACACCTGCAACAACAAGACCGATTACAACACCGAGCACGATAATAAGCATTGGTTCGAGCATACCTACGAGTCTTTGAATAGCAGATTCAGCTTCTTCCTCATAATAATCGGAAGTCTTTTCGAGAATATCGTCGAGGGCACCTGACTCTTCACCGACATAAATAATTGAACAGAACATTGAATCGAATATTTCTGTTCTCTGAATAGCAGATGAAAGTGTTTCACCCTGTTTAACTTCGTCAATAACATTTTCAAAGCACTGGTCTATGTAGCTGTTACCAAGAATAGCCGAAGATCTTTCAAGACATTCAACCATAGGAATACCACTTGAATAAAGTGAAGAAAGGGTTCTTGCGAAACGTCCTGTATAAACCTTTACAATAAGCGGTCCGAAGCCCGGCCCCTTAACTAGCAGTCGGTCAAATTTAAGCCTGAGAGAAGGTACTTTAAGCATATAAATTATACCGAACACAAGAAGAACAACAATAAATATAAGTAATATATACTTCGTTGTAATAAAGTCACTGACAGCCTTTAATCCCTTTGTAAGAGTAGGCATATCATCCGGATTCTCATACATTTCAAGGAATGTAGGCATAATGAATACGAAAAGACCGATAACAATTACAATAGTAAGAACAAGAAGTATGATAGGATAAACCATAGCACTCTTAATTACGTTATGCAATTTATTTTCTTTAGCGTAGTGATCAGACATTCTTTGCATAATAACGTCAAGCGAACCACTTGATTCACCTGCCGAAACCATTGATGTCAGGAACTGAGGAAAAGCACCTTCATGCATTTCCAATGAAGCAGAAAAAGATTCACCCTTCTGAACGTTTTCATAAACATCACGCCAGATAACCTTTGCACTTTCTTTTTCCTGTTCTCTGCACAAAATATCGAGAGCTTTTACGAGAGTAAGACCCGAAGACAGCATAGCACTTAACTGTCTGCAGTTAAAAGCAAGCTCCTTAGTGTTAAATTTGTGCATTGTTTTAGCGTCGTTTGAATCGCTTTCCTTAGAAGTTATAACGAATAAACCTTTTTCACGCATTTTCGCCATAAATTCTTTTTCATCATTCGCCACAATAACGCCCTTTGTCTGTATTCCCTTGACGTCCTTTGCGGTATAGGAAAACTTCTTCATTTAACCACCTCCAATAATAATTAACCCATAGACAAAGCATTAAGACACATTTCTCTAATGATAATAATTATAACATTTTAATGAATAATTTTCAATTGTTTTTTTCCATAAATAATGATGCCATTTTTATTAAAATTCAACAAAAATTATACGTTCGGTTATAAAACTAAACAAGTCAACTGATACCTTATGCTTGTTAAAGTCCTGTTTTTTAGCCAATTATCGGCTTTGCGATGTCAAAAAAAGGGTCTTTGTTAAATCTACACAAATATTATATCATACAAAAGACAAAAAAGCAATATAAATCAAAATATTTCTGTATTTTTTTATAAATTTGTCAGCATTAGACATAACTATTACAAAAAAATATAAATATTCACTATTCCGCAACATTCTTTACACATTTATTCGCATAATCACCCATATCCAATATATTATTTCACTGAAAAAACGTCGGGAATATCCCGACGTTGCTAATTATTTAAATTGCACATTAAATTTTCTGAGCCAATAATCGAGTTGTATAAAAAAGGCTATTGTCTGTGGCAGATTCATAAGCTGGCCGTACCATTGAACCTTATCCTTATGAGTAAGAAGCTGTTCAAGCTCTTCACGCTTTACAAGCTCAGTAAGACGGCTTTCACTATCATTTAAAATCTCATTAAGGCGTTTTGAAACTGCTTCAAGGAAATTTGGATTATGAGTTTTAGGGTAAGGGCTCTTTTTTCTGTGAAGCACCTTTTCAGGAAGCCATTCTTTCATCGCCTCACGAAGGAGTCCCTTTTCTCTTCCCTCATAATCCTTATACTCCCATTTCACATTATAAAGGTATTCCGCAATTCTGTAATCACAAAACGGTACTCTTACTTCAAGTCCGCTATACATACTCATTCTGTCCTTTCGGTCAAGCAAGGTCTGCATAAACCAGTGGAAATTAAGCTGAGTCATTTCTCTCATACGATAATCTACAGGATTATCCGATTGAAGCTTCATAGCATAATCGGCAGTTTTTCTGTACGCCGAATACACATAATCCTTTGCATTAATTCTGTTTCTGTATTCATCACAGATAAATCTGCTTCTGTAGTCTGTACTCTGTGCCCACGGAAAACCGTCTGTCATACGGATATCCTCATCTCTGTACCACGGATATCCACCAAAAAGCTCATCCGCACATTCGCCTGAAAGTGCAACCGTACCAAATTTCTTTATTTCTCTGCAAAATATAAGAAGCGAAGCGTCAACATCAGCCATACCCGGAAGCCCTCTTGCGTCAACAGCATCAGTCAATGCGTCTACAAGCTCCGGAGTATCAACAACTACCCAATGATGTTCCGAGCCGAGATACTCTTCCATACATCTTATAAATTCAGGGTCGCTGTTTGGCTGAAAATGACTTTTCTGAAAATATTTGTCATTGTCACGATAATCAATGGAAAATGTATTGAGAAATTTTCCTTGCTTTTTAAGTTCAGAGCTTGCTACCGACGAAATCAGACTCGAATCAAGACCACCTGACAAAAACGTGCATATCGGCACATCTGATACAAGCTGTCGCCTGATTGAATCGGTTACAAGCTCTCTGACATTTTCGCAGGTTTCATCAAAGCTCTGATTTAATTCATACGCTTCAAGCCGCCAATATTCCCATAATTTCAATCCGTCTTCGGAATAAAACCCACACCAGCCCGGCTTTATTTCAAATATATCCTTTAACACAGCTGAACCGGGTGTTCTTCCGGGAGCAATAAGTAAAAGCTCGGCAACCGAATTTTCGTCCATAACTCTCGGAACATCAGGATGCTCAAGAAGTGTACCTATCTCCGACGCAAAAATAAATTTTTCTCTGCCTTTCCAGTAAAAAAACGGCTTTACTCCTATTCTGTCACGTGCAACAAATAATCGTCTGTTATGCTCCTCCCAAACAGCAAACGCAAATATTCCGTTCAGCTTTTTAACACATTCTGTTCCCCATTTTACAAACGATTTAAGAACGACTTCGGTATCAGATGCTGTTTCAAATTCAAAATCCTCTTCCAGCTCGTGCCTTATTTCAGCAGTATTATAAAGCTCACCATTGTATACGATTATATATGTCTGCTCTCCCATTATAAATTTCATCGGCTGTCTTCCGTTAACCACATCAATAACTGCCAAACGCGTATGAATTAGTGCTACATTTTCTGTAAGAACAATCCCTCTCTGGTCAGGACCTCTTCTTAGCAGTGTTTTCTGCATATTCTCACAAATTTTCATCTCTTCACGCATATCAGCCTCAAAACCGACTATACCTGCAATTCCACACATAAGTGCCTCCTAAGAATTGATTGGATTGGATTTTATCTGCACAGAACCGAATTGAACATTTATTCAGCGTCTGTTCGGTGCTTATTTATATGATATGCACTTAGAATAAAAAAATATGCAAAAAAATTTTGAATACCCTATTGACATATGATATTATATCGTGTATAATATCATATAGAAATCAATATTGTAACTCATATGAGAAGAAAAACAAATTAAAAAAGCCGCTATAGCGGCAGAACGGAGGTTATTATGACTTATCCTGTCGGCGCTGCACTGCTTGACGCTATGGTTCTGGCAGTTGTAGCCAATGAGGAAACCTATGGCTATAAAATCACACAGGAATTATGTGATGCCGTTTCAGTTTCCGAATCAACCCTGTATCCGGTACTAAGACGTTTACAGAAAAATGGTATGCTAAGTACATACGACAAAGCCTTTCAAGGCAGAAACAGAAGATATTACTGCATTACTGACGAGGGCGTTGAGGCTCTTGACATCTATCGCAAAGACTGGTATGCATATCGCGACAGCATTGAAAAAATCTTGATAAACAGAGGTGTGAACAATGGATAAATACGATTACATCGACACTCTAAAAAGAAATCTCTCTGAACTTTCAGAGGACGAAAGAACTTCTGCAATCGATTATTACAAAGAGCTTTTTGAAGATGCAGGAAGTGAAAATGAACAGGAACTTATCAACAAACTGGGGTCTCCTCAGGAACTCGCTGCAAATATCATAAGAGAAAGCGGAATGGTTGCGGTTACTTCATCTGAAAACAACGACAAATTCAGCTTTGAAAAGAAACCAGATACAGCAAACTCAAAAAAAGCAAAATCAAATAACGATATAATCCTTGCTATTATACTTATAATTGTCACATTTCCGTTATGGATTGGTCTTGTAGGTGCGGCTTTCGGTATAATCGTTGCGATTATCTCTGTTATTTTTGCCGCAGTTGTATCTCTTGGTGCAATAAGTATCAGCGGAATAGTCGTGGGAATCATCACACTTTTCACATCACCTGCAACAGGTCTCGTTTATATCGGTATCGGACTTATCGCAACATCAATAATTTTCCTCTGCCTTGTTCCGTTCTGGAAGCTTGCTGTTAAATTTGCAAACTGGCTTGGCGGCTGTATAACAAATCTCTGGAACAAGTTCTTCGGCAAAAACAAGAAAAAGGAGGAAATAATCTGATGAAAACACTCACAAAAATCGGTATTTTTACTTTTATACTCGGATTAATACTCCTTATATCAGGTATTGTTCTTCTTGAAGTAAGAGGCGAAACCCTCGGCGGCTTCAATATGGGGAAAACAACATCATTTACTGATACTCTTGATGAAACCGATATCGATAATATCGAAATAGATATTAATTTCAGCGAGCTAATTATCGAGAAAGGTGATGCATTTACACTCAAAGCAGAGAATGTATACGAAAAATACGCTTCTCACCTTACAAATAACGGCAATACAGCTGTAATCAAAGCTGAAAACAAAAGAAAAAGTATGTTCGGTCTTGAAAAAAGCATCACAAGTTCAGGCACATATACATTAACAGTACCGGAAAAAATTTATGATGAAATCAACTGCACATTATCATTCTGTGATACAAATATCTCAGCTCTTAAAGCAGACAAAATGTTTATTGACGCTTCATTTTCTGACATTGATTGTTCAACATTTGAAGTTTATAATAATCTGAAGCTTGACACTTCATTCAGCGATTTTGATATTTCACTCGAAAATGAAGAAATCGAGGAAGTCTATATTGATAATTCATTCGGCGACTTCGACTTCAATGCTGATATAATTACAGATTTTGCTGAAATAGACAATTCATTCGGTGACTGCACAATAAGCCTTAAAGAAGGCAACTACAATGTTATTTCAGATTCATCATTCGGAGATATAAGCTCTGATGTAAGTACGGAATTTAATGCTGATACCAAAACCGTAAATATCAAAGTAGATAATTCTTTCGGAAGTATTGATATTACGACTGAACGATAAAATTTCTGAAATTTAATGGTGATTATCAATGAATATAATAATTTATGGTTCTTAGTACAAAAATACTAAAGCATAATTTTATAAATCCTGCTTATCAAAAAAACCTCTTCTGACCTAAATCAGAAGAGGTTTTAATTATTTACCTATACTTGCGAAAATATCATCAACAATTTCCTTTTTAGGAGGCTTTGTAAAGCTGCTTACCACAGGAACAATAATAAGTGATAAAAGCATTGAAATAACACCTGCATTGATAGGTGAAAGGATATTAAACGGAAGTTCAAGAGCCTTGATATCAGCAACAAGACCATTAAAGCACTCAAAACCGAAACCAAATAAAATCATATGAGTAACTGTTATGCCTATTCCTACTGCAAAGCTTGTCCAACAAGCTGCAGATGATGTCTTTTTAGAGAATAATCCGAAAAGGTAAGGACCTAAAAATGCACCTGAAAGTCCGCCCCATGAATATGACATCAAAGTAGAAATCGAAGCATTTTTATTGCAGGCAATAACAACTGAAATAACAAGGAAAATTGCAATAAGTATTCTTAATGTAAGCATTTCTCTTTTTTCAGTCATATTTTTTGTTCTTGGCTTTATAAGGTCGATTGTAAGTGTTGAACTTGAAGTGAGAACCAGTGCTGAAAGAGTAGAAAGCGATGCAGAAAGAACAAGAACTACAACAAGTCCTATAAGTAAATCAGGAAGAGCTTTATCGAGAAGTGCAGGAACCATATCGTCAAAAACTGGCTTGCCATTTACTTCATTAATTAAAGTCTTACCCTTTTCACCTCCTGTAACAGAGCAATAAAGTCTTACAAAACCACCCATGAAATAAGAACCGCCTGCTACAACAAATGCAAAGATTGTAGAAATAATCGCTCCCTTAGCAATTTGCTTTTCGTCCTTGATAGCATAGAATTTCTGTACCATCTGTGGAAGTCCCCATGTACCGAGAGAAGTGAGCAATACTACTCCGAGAAGATTTAATGGGTCAGGCCCAAATGCTGTATTGAGATTTTTTGTTTCTTCTATCTCTCCAAGAGATTTCAGCGCTTCTGTAAATCCTCCGGCGTGTGATAAAGTAAATCCGACTACTGCTATAATACCTACAAGCATTATAATTCCCTGAACAAAGTCATTGATTGCAGTAGCTGTATAACCGCCGAGAATTACGTATATAGCTGACATTAATGCCATTGCAATAATTATGTAATAATATCCGTTTTCGCCAAGATTAAAAGCCATTCCGAAAAGTCTTGAAAGTCCGTTATAAACAGACGCTGTATATGGAATCAGAAAAACAAATACAATCAAAGCAGAAACCAGCTTTAAATTCTGTGAACCAAAACGATTTTCAAAAAATTCAGGCATCGTTCTGGCATTTATATGATTTGATATAATTCTTGTTCGTTTACCAAGAATAAGCCATGGCAAAAGGCTTCCTATAATAGCATTGCCTATACCTATCCATGTTGCAGAAACACCGTAATTCCAACCAAACTGTCCTGAATATCCGATAAATACTACTGCTGAAAAATATGATGTTCCATAAGCAAAGGCTGTAAGCCATGAACCTACGTTTCTGCCGCCGAGCACGAAATCACTTACAGACTTCGTTTTTCTCGCTGTATATAAGCCTATCCCCATCATAACCAATACATAAAATATCAATATTATTATTGTACTGACATTTGTTTTCATCTTTCTCTCCCTTTCTTACTATTTAAAGCGATAACGATTTAAATCAATAAAGTGTTTTATCAACTTTTAAAGCATATCACATATCTTCACTTTTGTCAAGCATTTTTCATCATAAAACAACAAAAAAACACAAAATTATTCTCTTTCACAATATTAAAGGCGGACAACGTCCGCCTTTAATTGATTATAAACATTCAGAAATAGAATATTTCTTTGCATAAAGCTCAAAGTTGTTTTCAAATTCCTTGTTATGATGTGATTTAAGAGTCTGGAGATGACTATGCATATCAAGACTGTCATGAGCAACCTCAATCAAACAAACAGCAACGTTTGAGCAGTGGTCTGAAACTCTTTCAAGGTTTGTAAGAAGGTCTGAAAGAACAAATCCAAGCTCAATAGTACATTCATTCTTTCTAAGACGTGAAATATGCTGTTTCTTCAGAAGGGCTTTAAGGTTATCAACAACCTGTTCAAGCGGTTCAACAAGAAATGCCTTATCCATGTCATTATTATTGAAAGCCTCAAGTGCAAGATCAAGAATTTCATTTACAGCATCAATCATAACACCAAGCTCAGCCATAGCCTGCTTTGAAAATGAAAGTCCCTTTTCCTTAATTTCTTCGGAAGATTCAAGAATATTAACTGCGTGGTCGCTTATACGTTCAAAATCACCGATAATATGAAGCAGCTCTGTAACTTCATGGCTATCCGT
Source organism: Ruminococcus sp. (assembly GCA_015066925.1). Taxonomy (GTDB): domain Bacteria; phylum Bacillota; class Clostridia; order Oscillospirales; family Ruminococcaceae; genus Ruminococcus. The sequence goes on along the minus strand of SVNL01000006.1, from coordinate 42,159 downwards.
ATCTGTAAGAGATTTTGAACTCAATTTTACAAGATAGGTTCCGAGTGCGTCTTCATATTTATCAGCCTCGTCTTCACCCTTACGGATTTTATCGCCCACCTTTTCATCACAAACGAAAAGGTTTTCAAGTGAATCATGAAGGATTTCAACTGAAAGCTTTGCCATTTCACAAGTTACATTGCGACAGCGCTCAATTGCAACTGAAGGAGTTGTAAGAAGTCTTTCGTCAAGAAGCTCTGTCTTTTCTATTTCGGATTCATCTTTTTTGATGATGATGTAAGAAAGCTTTTCAAGCTGTTTGCCAAACGGCATAAGGAGTGCAAGTGCAAGAAGCTTGAATACTGTATGAACTACAGCAATTCCAAGAGGATTAGCAGCCTGACTTACAAATGCAAATCCGACAATTGATTCGACAACATAATAAACAGTAAGCCATACAACAGCACTTATAAGGTTAAAGCTGAGGTGAATTACAGCTGCTCTTTTAGCATTTTTACTTGCACCAATAGATGAAATCATAGCACTTACGCATGTACCGATATTCTGACCCATAACAATCGGAATAGCAGTTGCATAAGTAACTGTTCCTGTAAGAGTAAGTGCCTGCAAAATACCGACAGATGCAGATGATGACTGAACAATTGCAGTAAAAATAGTACCTACAATCAAGCCGATAACAGGATTTGAGAAAAGTATGAGAATATTCTTGAATTTTTCGGATTCAGCCAACGGCTCAACTGCCCCTGACATTACCTCCATACCAAACATAAGAATTGAAAATCCGATTAATATTAGAGCTGTATCCTTATGCTTATTCTTTTTAATAAACATAATTAAAATTATTCCGATAAAAGCAAGAAGCGGAGTAAAGCTGCTTGGTTTTAAAAGCTGAATAAAGAAGTTTTCGCCCTCAATACCGGTAAGACTAAGAAGCCATGATGTAACAGATGTACCCAGGTTTGCACCGAAAATTACACCTGTTGCCTGTCTTAGAGTCATAATGCCTGAGTTTACAAAACCGACAACCATAACCGTTGTAGCTGATGACGACTGAATTATAGCCGTAACAACAAGACCGAGTAAAAATCCCTTAAACGTGTTTGAAGTAAGCTGAGCTAGAATTGATTTAAGTTTGCTGCCTGCCTTTCTTTCCAGAGCGTCACCCATCATATTCATTCCGTAAAGGAAGAAAGCTAGGCCGCCAAGCAATTCAAAAACTTTAAAAACACTCATACAAAAACAACTCCCATATATACTTTCTCTTTTTGATTATTACCCAATTTTCCAAAAATTATTATACATACATTTTGTAAAAGCAATGTGCAGCTTGTGTAAAATTTATGTAAAATTCAGTCGTTTTTCAAAAAAATGTCACCTTGCACAATTTTGATTTAAAATCAATAAAAATTGTGTAATGCTTCCTTGCGGCAGGCTGTATTCCAAATCTTGACACATGTTCGTTTTTCTGTTATATTTATAATGAGTATATCATAATTAATAAATATGTATCTATATATATATTGTTTTACGTCTGGAGAAATTTATGAAAATTATATCATCTGTATCATCACAAATAAAAGTTATTTCAAAATCTAAAAATCCTTCGGATTTTTTCAATAATATACCACGTAAATTTGCTGACATTATTGTTTTTATTCCCGTATTCCTATTTATGTTTTTGCCGCTTTATCAACTTATAAACGATTTCCTTTTTCCTACATTTCACTCTACTTCATTTTCGGACAGCGTCAGCGGAATTAATAACTTTGCTTTAGTTTTAGGGATTGTTTTTTTAATAATTTATATCGGAAAACTTTTCGCCTCAAAACAGTTATCATCAATCAAAAGCATTGCTAAATACAACATACATAATCTGCTTTTTACCGCTTTGCTTGTTATGATGATTCTTTCAACACTTATTAATGGTGTAACTGACTATGTCGTTAACGGCGATTCTTACAGACAAGAAAGTCTGCTGTCGTTTTTTCTTTATTTTTGTTTTTATTATTTCTGCACATCAAAAATCAACAGCAAAAAACTTAAAACTATACTTTTCTATACTCTGATTGTTGCAGGACTTTGTGTTGCAGTGTGTGAAATGATTAATTTCCTTATAACACCTGTTCTTGCATTTGAATATGCATCAGGACCATCGGCAATATATCAAAATTCAAATCATTACGCTTATTTCATTACAGTTAATATCATGCTTAGTTCAGTTCTTTTTATTAAAGAAAAAAAATATATCCTAAAAGCACTGTGTATAATATCATTTGTTATAAATACAATTGTACTTATACTGAACGATACTTTCGGATGTTATATCGCCTGTCTTTTCGGACTGATTTTCGCCTGTATTGTATTATCAATTACGGATAAGAAGTTCAGTAAACCTGCTGTATTTATGCTTATTATATTTATTCTTATCACTGTAATTATGTCCCTTTGGTTTGATACTGTTTTAAATAATATAATAACTCTCATCAAAGATATTTTCAAGATTTCAAAAAAATCAGAAAATGCAGGAAGTGCAGGTACAGGACGCTGGAAGCTCTGGACTTATACTATGGACTATATTAAAGAAAAACCTGTTTTCGGGTTTGGGCTTGAAGGTATGAGCGGCAGACTTTTAACAGAAACAAATATAAGTGACAGACCTCACAATGAATTTCTGCAATATTCTGCATTCTTCGGTATACCTGCAACAGTATTTTATGTAGCCGGAATTCTTGCAATTTATTTAAAAGCATTAAAAAACAAATATAAACTTGATATATATGCCAAAGCTTCTTTAATAACCGCGTTTGCATATCTTGTTTCCTCACTGTTCGGTAATACTATGTATTACACTACCCCTTACCTTTTCATTCTTCTTGGAATAGGCACTATACAAAACTCCGAAACAGAAAACACTTGCATAAAGGCATAAATATAATTATATTTGTAAGGAGAATTCTATGTCACTGATTTATTGTGTTGAAGACGATACAGGAATACGTGAGCTTATTTCATGTGCTCTTATATCAGGCGGATATAAGGTTACAGGTTTTGAAAACAGCCGTGATTTTCTCAACAGTCTGAAAACAGAAATTCCATCACTTATTTTGCTTGATGTTATGCTTCCGGGACAAGACGGATTTCAAATTCTTTCTGAATTAAAATGCAATAATAATTACAGCAGTATTCCTGTAATTATGCTTACCGCAAAATCGAGTGAGCTTGATAAAGTAAAAGGGCTTGAGCTTGGTGCAGATGACTATATAACAAAGCCTTTCGGTATTATGGAGCTTTTATCACGAATTAAAGCCGTGCTTCGAAGAACTTCAGGAAATTCTTCAAATGCTCAGACGATAGTAATAGATAAACTGGTCATTGACCTTCAGAAGCGTACCGTTTTTTATGACGGAATTGAAGCCGTACTTACCTATAAGGAATTCGAAGTACTCTCATATCTGGGCAGACATAAAGGAACTGCTGTTTCAAGAGAAAATCTTATGCTTAATGTCTGGGGATTTGATTACGAGGGTGAAAGCCGTACCGTTGATGCGCATATAAAAACTCTACGTCAAAAACTTGAAAACGCAGGCGGAATTGACATTGTTACTACAATCAGAGGCTTTGGCTATAAAATAATATAGGTGATATATGAGAAAACATATTTATAGATTTGTCCTTAGTATTCTCCTGTTTTCGCTTATTCTGTTCGGAGCTTTTCAATCAGTATTAAATCATAAGCGTTATAAAAAATCTGCTCAGCAGGAGCTTCAATCAGTTGCAGATGTTCTTAGCAAAAGCGGCAAAAGTGATTCTGAGATTGCAAAGTGTCTTGAAGAAATATATCCGTACAAAATAAGCTTTACAATTCTTAATGCAGACGGAAGTGTAATTCCCGACAACGATTATTCATCAGATTTATCCGGCAATCCTTTGGATTATCACGACATCAGACAGGCTGTTAAAAATAATAAAGGTTCTTCAACAATCAAAAAAAGTATAAGCAAATATACTTACTGTTATTCAATAAAAACGAATAATAAAATTTATCGTTACAGCCGTGAAATCAATACAATTACATCTGAATTTATCAAGACAAGTATTTATCTTATTATAGCAATATTTTTCCTCGAAATAATAACCGCATTACTAACCAAATGGTATTCTAAAAAGCTTGTTGCACCTATTAGCGATATTACAAATAAATCTTCGGAAAACGAAAGCGGAAAAATTTCAACTGAATACGAAGAACTCGTTCCTATTGCAGACACAATTACAGGACTTAACCGCAAGCTTGACAGCTATCGAGGCAAGCTTAAAATGGAAAGCGAAAAAATCGCACTCATTTTCGAAAATATGGATGAGGGACTTGTTATACTCGATTCTGACGGAAATATTTCAAGCATTAACAAAAGTGCGGTAGCAATGCTTGCGGCAGATAAAAAAATTGCGGATACACTTAACATTTCCGAATTGATTAATGATAAACAGCTTCTTAATGCTCTGTCACTGAATGAAGGAGAACGAATTCAAACTGTAATTGAAATCGGTGATAAAAGTGTATGTGCATATATCAATAAATTGAAAATTTTTTCGCTTGTATGTATTATTATCATTTTAGCTGATGTAACAGGCAAAAAGAATGCTGAGGAGCTTCGACGTGAATTTTCAGCAAACGTTTCGCACGAATTAAAAACTCCCCTTACTACCATAAAAGGCTTCGGCGAGCTTTTCGGAAGCGGTATGATTACCGAGCCTGACGATATAAAAAAATATGGCTCACGAATTGAACGTGAAAGCCAGCGTCTGCTTTTCCTGATAAACGACATTATCAGACTTTCAGAGCTTGAAGAAACAAATGAAATCATAACCTCAAACATAAATCTTATGAGCTCTGCTCGTGAAGCCGCTGAACAACTATCCCAAAAAGCAGAGAAATCCGATATTTCACTCGTTTTCAGCGGCAGTGAAACACTTTGCTGTAACTGTAACAGCATTTATATAAACGAGCTTTTCATAAACCTTATTGACAATTCAATTAAATATAATAATCCCGGTGGTTATGTCAGAATAAATATATCCGACAGTGAAAATTATGCCGTTATCTCTGTCAAAGACAACGGAATAGGTATTCCGGATAAGGATAAAGACCGAATTTTCGAACGCTTTTATCGCGTCGATAAAAGTCATTCCCGTCAGACAGGAGGAACAGGACTCGGTCTTTCAATTGTAAAGCATATCGTTTCATACCACGACGGAAAGGTTACTTTAAAAAGCAAACTCGGAAAAGGTACTGAAGTAAAAATATATCTTCCCAAAAATATGCCTGTATAACTTTTTCCAGCATTAAATTTTATTGACTTTTCTGCCTGTTTTGCTATAATTGAATCAAGCAAATGTCGTATATGGAAATTCCTGTACGTATTGCCTCAATTCTTATATCAGAGAAAGGAGCTTTGACTTTGGACGAAAAGGAATTCTATCTTGAAACTATAAACAAACTTCCTGCCGTTAAAAATAACGAGAATATAGCTCAGGTTTTTTACGATTTTCTTCAGCTTCAGCATCTTTATGACTCAGCTATTGAAATTGTCAAAACACAGCTTAATATTCTTGATAATGAATTCAGCGTTAAATTTCAACGAAACCCTATACATAATATCGAAAGCAGACTGAAATCTCCACAATCTATTATAGGAAAGCTCCAGAAAAAAGGGCTTCCGATTACTACTGACGCCGCACGTAGAAATCTTCTTGATATGGCTGGAATTCGTGTTATATGTTATTATATCGATGATATTTATTCTATAGCACAGCTTCTTACATGTCACGATGACTTCGTTACAATCAAAACAAAGGATTATATTCAAAATCCTAAAAAAAGCGGTTACAGAAGCTACCATATGGTTATTAATGTTCCTATTTATCTTTCAAATTGCAAACAGTATGCTCCTGTTGAAATTCAAATAAGAACTATCGCCATGGACTTTTGGGCAAGCCTTGAACATCAGCTTAAATACAAAACTCACTCTACTGTATCAGATGAGCTTGCTGAGGAATTACGAAAATGTGCAGATACAATTTCTGAAACCGATAACAGAATGCAGGAAATCTTTCTACAGCTTAACAAGCTTGAATAACAGTTACAAATAAAGCCGCTTTTGACTAACATCAAAAGCGGCTTTGCTTATATCATATAATTACTTTACTTCAACTGTCCAGTTGAATGTATCCTCAACCTTGCCCCACTGAATACCTGTCATTGTATCATAGAGCTTCTGTGAAATATCACCGATTTTATTACCGTTGATTTCCATAAGCTTGTCACCCCATTTAAGAATTCCGACAGGTGAAATTACAGCAGCAGTACCTGTTCCGAAAACTTCCTGAAGCTTGCCTGCATCATAAGCATCGGATATTTCCTGAATACTGATTCTTCTTTCAGAAACCTTGAGTCCCCAGCTCTTACATACTTCAATAGCAGATTTTCTTGTAATACCGGGAAGAATTGAACCCTGAAGCATAGGTGTAACAACCTCGCCGTCGATAACAAAGAAGATATTCATAGCGCCAACTTCTTCAATGTATTTCTGCTCAACACCGTCAAGCCAGAGAACCTGTGAGAAGTTCTGCTTATGAGCCTCATCCTGACCGATAAGAGAAGCTGCATAGTTACCGCCTGTTTTAGCATAACCCATACCGCCTCTTACTGCACGGACATACTTGTTTTCAACATAAATGTTTACAGGGTTAAGTCCGCTTTCGTAATAAGCACCTGATGGTGAAAGAATAATAATGAAAAGATAGCTGTTACCAGGTCTTACTCCGAGGAATGGGTCAACAGCAAAAATAAATGGTCTTATGTAAAGTGATTCCCCGTCATTTGAAGGAACCCAATCCTTTTCAACTTTAAGAAGCTCCATAAGACATTCCATAGCGAGTTCTTCAGGAAGCTGTGGAATAACTAGACGCTCATTTGACTGGTTAAGACGCTTGAAATTCTCTTCAGGACGGAAAAGCTGAATTTTATTATCAGCAGTTCTGTAAGCCTTCATACCCTCAAAAACAGTCTGACCATAGTGAAGACACATAGAAGCAGGACTGAGCTCGATAGGAGCGTATGGCTTAATTTCAGGATCATGCCAACCCTTGCCCTCATCATAAGGCATTACAAGCATATAATCGGTAAAGATATTACCGAAGCCAAGCTTCTGACCTGGTTCAGGTTTTTTCTTGAGATTTTCGCTTTTTGTAAATTTAATTTCCATTTAAATCAACCTCTTTGTCAAAAATTATTCGCTGACAGTGATGTAATTTTTTCTGAATCGTTTTTCGCAGTAAACACAGACTGCACCAACAGAAGCGGCAATAACCATAACAATTGTAATAAGCTTAATAATCTGACTTGCTTTCATATACAGCAGCCTCCTTAACGACATAAAATACAGATGAACAGAGCAAATATACTTCTGTTACATCAAATTCAGAAATCATATATCATTCTCAATAATAATTATACCACGTTTTTTTTTGATTTTCCATAAAATTTTTAAATTTTTTCATTACTCAATGAAAAAATATGCATTAAAAACAAAGCACTCATTTGTTTACATTTCACAAAACGTTTAATCAGGATTCGTATTTTCTTATCCTAAGCTTTACGTTGATATTATCGCAAAGTCTTTTTGCAGCTTCAATTTCTTCTTCAGGAATAACATCTACAACGCTCATCATAACATTTGCAGAGGTTTTGCTGCAATCAACAGCAAATTTCTGCATTGCTTCAAAAGCGTTACTGTATTTAGGTCTTGTAACACGCATATATTCATTTTCGGTACCTGCATTAAGACTAACTGAAACCACGTCAAACAGCTCGCCTATTTCATTGGCGGTTTCACGCTCATTAATCAAATCAGACAAACCATTCGTATTAAGGCGAAGCGGAGGACAATTTTCTATAGATTTAAGATGCTTCGCCGAAGCTATAAGCTCATTCAATCTGGAAGTAGGTTCTCCATAGCCGCAATAAATGATTTCATTATATTTTTCAATATCTCTTTTATCTATTTCAGCCTTTATTTCGTCAATATCAGGGTCGTGTTCAAGCCATAACGAATCAGAGCCATATGCTCCGTCCGCATTGTTTCTGATACAAAATGTACAGTTACAAGGACATTTATTTGTTATATTCATATAGAGCTTATCTCCGACCTCATAAGAAATTGTCATCATTTTTTTCATTATTATTCCTCACCTTCATGAAATATTCTGGGCACTCTTTTTGAGATGCCACACACCACTTCATATCCTATTGTAGAACAAATTGACGCAAGCTCATCAGCTGTAATTTCATCATCACCGTCTTTGCCTATCAATGTTACTATATCGCCTGCTTTTGCCTGGACATTCGTAACATCAATCATAAGCTGGTCCATACAGACTCTGCCAATAATCGCACATCGTTTACCATGAACAAGGATTTCTCCTTTCGATGACAAAAGCCTTGAATAACCGTCGGCATAGCCTATTGTAACAGTAGCCACAACCATATCTTCCGGAGCAATAAATGTTCTTCCATAGCTTATAGAATCGCCTTTTTCCACTGCTTTAACGTGCGATATAACTGCTTTAAGTGCCATCACTGATTTAAGACGCTTATTTATTTCCATAGGATAATTCGGACAAAGACCATACATAATTATACCTGCTCTTGCAAGCGTACTTTTTGTGCTGTTACGATATGAAATCGTTGCACTATTTGCAAAATGAATATGTCTTAGCTTCAATCCTCTCGAAACAAGCTCGCTATATACATCTAAAATGTATTTTTCCTGTTTATCGGTATATTCAATATTTTCGCTGTCATCACAATCGGCAACAGCAAAATGAGTATATATTCCCTCAATCGAAAGCTTTTCACATTCCGATAGTCTTAAAATTTCCTCGGCACATTCCGAGGGTGTATCATATTTCAGACCTATTCTGCCCATTCCTGTATCAATTTTCACATGACACCTTATACTCTTTGATGTGTATTTTACAAGCTCATGAGCATATTCTGATGAAACTATTCCCTGGATAATATTATTGTCAGCAAGCGTCTGTCCATATTCAGGAGGAGTATAACCAAGAATAAGAATCTCTGCCTCAGGACAGCTGTTTCTCACAGCAATCGCCTCATCAAGATTTGAAACTGCAAAATATTTCACTCCGCTTTCCCACAGACATCTGCTTACCTGATGCTCACCATGTCCGTAAGCGTCAGCCTTAACGACTGCCATAATCTCTGTATTTTCACCAATCATTTCATTAATCACATTAACATTATTTCTAAGATTTGACAAAGAAATTTCTGCCCATGCTCTTTTGAGATACGGTTTCATATTATTGCTTTCTCCTCTCGTTTACTCACTGATTAAAATTCAGTTACAGTATAAAAATATTCTTGAAATGTATAATATAATGTGATATAATTTATTTGTGTATTAAGGAGGCAAAGTGATGATTAAATCCCTTACCGGCGGCAGAGAACTTCTGCTTCCCGAACAATTACATATCGACAGGTCTTCTGCTGTCTGCTTTGCAGGTCATCGTGAAAAAAGCATACATCCATATAATAATCTCTATCAAAACAGGGATATTACATTTTTCGCTTTGAAGCTCTTGCTGGCACGATATATTGATATCGCAATAAACAGCGGTTATACTAGCTTTATAAGCGGCTTTGCAGAAGGTGTTGATTTATGGGCAGCTTCTCATATTATCAAAAGAAAAAATGAAGGTGCCGATATATCTTTGATAGGAGCTATCCCTTATCTTCATCACGCAGACCGTTTCGGAAAAAAATATTCCGAAGCCTTAAAACACGCCGAGTTTTATGCCGATGCTGTTGTTTTAATAAATCCAAATCCTGATATAACTTACAGCACATTGCCACAAGGTATCAATCAATCAAAAACGCTATATCGCGACAGAAATTATTTTATGGTTGATAATTCGTCTGCACTTATTGCATTTATGAATGAGAACATCAAGTGGTCAGGCACTCTTCAAACGCTCAATTATGCAAAAAAAAACAAACTGAAATTGTGCTGTTTCGGGCTTAAAGAGGTTTACTCCCTTATGGAACAGGGAAATTTCGAACCTGCCGAAATGATAGAAATTGTAAAACACATTTAATTTCCCAGCACTAATTTATATTATATCATACTTGAAAATTTTTGCAAGTATTATTTCAACTCGTTTTTCAACAGTCTGTTGAATTTATAGTTTAAACATCAACCCGTTGTTGAAAAGTTGAAAACGTTGTTAATTCTTGCACCACAGCCGCAAAGTTTTAAACTATAATATTTTAAAAAATTATTATTACTGATTTTTTACTTTTATTCTTATTTTTTTGCGACAAAAAAATACAGTTAGTTTAATTCGTCTCTGTTTTTACTCAAAATCGTTATAAAATCAGCCTTTTATAAGCTTATTTTAATAATTTTCATTTCTAATCCTATATAAGGCAGAATAAATATAAAACGGCAATAAAATATTTAAATAATAAAAAGGAGATAAGTATGGCAAACAGAAAAAAAGGAAGTATCGCTATTCCATTTTTACTCACATTCCTGATCGCACTTCTTCTGATCGGAGGTTTTGTAGTTTACATTTATAAGTCTCTTGATATGAACAAAGAAAAAGAAATTGATGATATGTACGCTACAGATTATAATTCGGCTACCTACGAAGATAGCCATACAATACTTTTTGTGCTTGATATACCCGAAGAACAGTGTTCATCAACTTTTGTTGTTATGCGTTCTGTTCCTAAGGAAAAAAAGCTCCTCCTTACAGGTATTCCAACAAATACCATCACTCTTATCGACGGAAAACAGGAAAATCTCAAAAATGTCTACGATAATATGGGTATCGCTTCTGCCGAAAAGTTTATCGAACAGATTTCAGGTATAGAAATCGACAGATATATGATTTTCAATGAGGACGCATTCTTAAAATTAAGCGATATTATGGGTGGAGTTTCTTACGGCGTTACCGTTGATATTCCCGGCTTGCAGGAAACTAATAAAGAACAGTATCTGAACGGAAAACAAACTATAAAATTCCTTACCTATCCAATGTTCAGCGGTGGTGAATTCGAACGTGCTTCTATTGCAGGCTCTGTTATGTCTGCCATGATTAACCAGTCTGATGGACCTAATCTCGCAAAAGGCTTCGAGAGAAATTTCAATACAATTGTTAATATGACAAATACAAATATTACCGCAGGTGACTATAAAAAACTTGCTTATCCTATTGACTTTATGCTTACTTATGGTACTGCAATTTCACATTTTTCTACCATAAAGGGTACTGCTGATAAAAATTACTACGTGATTGACGAGTTTTATTCAGATGAAATTATAAATGAATATTTCACAGATAAATCAAAATCAGAAAAAAAATAATTATATGAGGTCTTGTTTAATGGAAAATATCTTTGATACTCATTCACATTATACCGATTCTGCTTTTGACGAAGACAGAGATATCCTTCTTGAGCAATTGCAGTCAAAGGGAGTTAAATATGTTATGCTTGCCGCTTCTTCAATTGAAGACTCAATGAAGAATAGTGAGCTTTGCAGTAAATATGACTACATCTACGCCTCAGCAGGTGTTCACCCTGAAAGTGTTGATGATACTCCTGCCGATTATATAGAAAAACTGGAGAAAATTATTTCATCAAATCCCAAAATGAAAGCTATTGGTGAAATCGGTCTTGATTATCATTACGAAGGCTTTAACAAGGAAAAACAGATAGAAATATTTGCTGAGCAGTTAAAGCTTGCTAAAAAGCTTAATCTTCCTGTTATTGTTCATAGCCGTGACGCTACTGAGGACACATTAAAGCTTCTTAAAGAATATCGTCCAAAAGGTGTACTCCACTGCTTCAGCGGCTCTGCCGAAACAGCTAAGGAAGTTATAAAGCTCGGTATGTATATAGGATTTACAGGTGTTATTACATTTAAAAATGCAAGAAAAGCCATTGAAGCTCTTTCAGTTGTTCCTGACGACAAACTCGTTCTCGAAACAGATTGTCCGTATATGGCACCTGTTCCGTTCAGAGGCAAACGCTGTGACAGCTCTATGATTTGCTATATGGCAGAAAAAGCTTCTGAAATCAAACAAAAAACTCCTCAGGAAATACTTGATATAACCTGTCAGAATGGATTGAAGCTTTTCGAAATAAATAGATAAAAGAGATATTTAATTTTGGAGATGTAAAATGTATTATTGTTGCGGAATAACAGAAAAGGGTGTTATGTCACATAACGAAGACGCCCTTATGATTGGAAAAAATGTAATTACCAGCGGAGCTATCGAATATAAAATCAATCCTCCGTTTATATGTGCGGTTTCAGACGGTGTATCAGGCGAACTGTCAGGTGAAGTTGCTTCAAGCATGTGCCTTAATCTGCTGAGTTCAATTAAATACAACAAAAAAACTCGTCTGAAAAATAAGCTTACTGATATTCATAACCAGATGGCTAAACATGGAAGTGAAAATTCAGATACTCTTAATATGCAGGCTACTCTTTGCGGAATTGCTATAGACGAGGATAACAAAATTAATATAATTAATATAGGCGATTCACGTCTTTACCGTTTCAGAGGCAATCATATCAGACAGATTTCACGTGACCAGTCACTGGTTCAGCTTCTTTATGAAGAGGGTACAATTACTCAACAGGAAAAGAAAACTCACGTTCATAGAAATATTATATTCCCTGTTCTTGGAAATATTTCCTCAAAACCTGATATTAAGGTTGAGCTTCTGGCTGATGGTATGCAATATGGTGATGTTCTGATTTTATGCACAGATGGTCTTTCGGATTATGTTACAGCTTCAGATATGGAGGAAATCCTCGATATGCCAAAAAGCTTACCCAAAAGACTTGAAATGCTCGTTGAAAAGGCTCTTGCAAACGGTGGTTCGGATAATATTTCGGTAATTGCTGTTGTATATTATGATGAATAAATATTTATTAAGGCTGTCGGTAAATAATACCGACAGCCTTTTACATTAAATATCAGACACCATATTTTATTTTTACTCTTTCAAGCTTATCTCCAAAGGGCTTGGCAACGAACCATAAAAACAGAAAATTTGATAAAGAATATGATATTATATGCGGAACTGCCGTCAAAACAGCCGCTTTATACAGAATCAAGTCAAATCCTCGATTATACCATAAAACAGTCCATATATCCATAATAAGCGAATACGCAATTCCTGCCGCGACACCATATATAAGCAGTAGATATTTGTTTTTGAGCTGTTTCGAAAAAATACCTGCTATAAGTCCGATTATTCCAAATGCAAGCATCTGAAAAGGTGTCCATGGACCTTGTCCGAAATAAAAATTTGAAAGCAAGGCTGATAATGAACCTACAAGAAATCCTGATTCTGCCCCAAGATATACCGCAGTTATTACAGTAATTGCAGTAATGGGCTTAAAAAGCGGAATAAATCTCCCAACAATACAAAGCGACGTCATTACTGCTATAATAACCATTCTTCGTGTGCCCGTTTTCTTCTGTTCAAATCCGCATATAAAAAATAAAAGAGAAAAAAACGCCGCCACAAATGAAATCAACAGATAATAATGCTGCCCGAATGTATTTTTACCCGTCAAAAAAACCATTATTATAATAAGCGGAATAATTACCAGCCTTAAAAAACATCGCATACGATTATTCTTGATTACCATCATATGTTTCACCGCCTTTTCCGGCATTAATTGCACAAAGCTGCAAGGTTTGTTCCATTGTAACCGCATTATCAAAAAAACCTCTTGTCATACGGCTTGCGGCTGTTGTATAAAAATGATTTTCAGAAAAAATTTCTGTAGGCGGAGCTTGAGATACAATATTTCCCTTGAAAAAAAGTGCGCATCTGTCTGCACATACTGCCGCAAATTCTATATCGTGAGTAACTGCAACAATAGTTATTCCGTTTTCTTTCAGCTTTTTAAGAATTTCCGAAAAAGCTTTCTTTGTATAAGCGTCAAGACCTTTTGTAGGCTCATCAAGCAGCAGTAATTTTGGTTTCAGAGCAAGAACCTTGGCAAGTCCGAGAAGCTGTTGCTGTCCACCTGAAAGGTCGTAGGGATGCTTATCGTAAAGCGGAGTAAAATCAAACGGAAAATCAATCTCTTTCCCAAATTCTTCAAGCTCCTCTTTTACCGTATTCTTCAAAAACATTGTCTGTACATCCTGTGGAAGCAATGCAAGGCAATTACGATAAAGCGATTGGTTTTTATAATCATTTATCTTTTTTCCAAAAACTTTTATTTTACCGCTGTAAGGCTTATAAATACCCGCCGCAACAGAAAGTGTGGTCGTTTTACCTGAACCGTTTCCTCCAAGTATAAAGAAAATCTCGTTTTCATATATACTGAAATCAAGCTTTAATATATCACTACCGTTTCGCTCGTATCTGAAAAACACATCTTTGAATTCAAGTGCTTTATTTTTGCTGTGATGATAATCTTCATTCGGCAGTAATCTGATTTTATTTTCAAAATTGTTTTCAATCATTTTTCTGCCTTTTTTTACGGTAAGCGGACATTCGCCGCTAAGATTAAGAGAATTGAAAAGCTGTGCCGCAAGAGGCATAGCACACATTATTTCACTATTATTTTTAAGCTTTGAAATAACTTCTCCTGCACTTCCCTGAAATAAAACACTGCCTTTTTCCATTACCACAAGCTTGTCGCATAATGGAATAATTTCTTCAAGTGAATGTTCGGCTATAATAATTGTGGTTGAAAGCTCTGTGTTGATTTTTTTCAGCATAGCTACAAACTCAGACGCCGCTATCGGATCAAGCTGTGAAAGAGGTTCATCAAGAATTAAAACCTCAGGCTGCATTACCATTACTGCCGCAAGATTAAGAAGCTGTTTCTGTCCGCCCGAAAGCTCAGATACATCGCGTTCGTACCAGTTTTCAATGCCGAAAAAGCATGATGTTTCAGCTATCCTTGCGGCAATTTTACTTTTTGGAACATTCAGATTTTCAAGTCCGAATGCAAGCTCGTGCCATACCTTATCTGTAACTATCTGATGTTCGGGACGCTGCATTACAAAGCCTATTGAGCTTACTGATTCTTTTGCTGTAAGCTCGTTTAGCTTCTTATTTTTAAAATACACATCCCCTGTAAGTTCACCAAGAGGAGTAAGCTCACGTTTAAGCATTTTTAAAAGCGTTGACTTTCCGCTTCCGGTTGCTCCGCAAAGAACGATAAATTCGTCTTTTTTTATGCTTAAAGATACATCTTCTATAGCCTTCTCGTCACATCCTGAATATTTAAAGCTTAAATTTTCGATATTAAATATTTCCACTTCAGCTTTTCCTCCGCTTCAATAATTATCGGCAGCATTACAAGTACTGCATATGAAATATAGCCTGCACAGGCTTTAATGGAAATTTGAGATTTTATATATGGATAAAAAACAAATTCTGTATCACCCGATATAATTGTCCAAAGCGAAACCGCAAACATAAGACAACAAAATATCAGCAGAATAAAATCACATTTCCTGAATTTATAATCTGAATAACAGGTTCTCTTTCCTATTCCATAGCCCCTTGCGGACATACTGTCAGCAGTTATAATTCCATTTTCAAGAGTCCATGTTACCATAACTGAAAACACACGTATTTTCCCTTTCAAAGCGTCAATTATATTGTCTTCTTTGTATAATCCCAGTGCCTTTTGAGAATGATTGATTTTCTCAGCCTGCTTCGAAAATAGAGGTACATATCTTAGTGCCATTGAAATAATCAATGACAACTTCGGAGATAATCCTCCAAGAACATACAAAAGTCTGTCACTTGTCATAATTTCCGAAAAAATTCCAAACCAGTATAAAACTGCAATAATTGCCGCAGAAGCTGATATTCCATAAATCAAAGCCTCAAGCGTAACAGGATTATCATTCATAACAAATAATACCGTTATCCCATTATGTGAAACAAGCGGATTAATCAAAGAAAGAATAATAAATAAAACCCAGAAATAAAGCTGTGTTCTTTTCTTTTTTTCACTCACCTGAAGCTGATACGCAATCACCGCACCAATAAGTGAAATGATTACAAAAATCGGATTTGACGAAAACATTGCAATCGCTGTAACAAACAGAAAATATATTGCTGTTACGACAGGATTAAAACTTTGAAAAGAAGTCATTTAATTATCTCCTATATCATTACCCATTTCACAGGTATATTCCCATTCGATTTCATCGCCGTCGGAAAGAATATATTCATCTGAGCCTAATGACGATTTTTCTCCGTTTACAGAATAAATCCACCCTGAAAGGTCGCCGTAATCAAACTCATATAAATAATTTATTCCCGTAACATATCCTCCGCTTTTCTCAAGCTGTATACTGTTCTTGCGGCAGGCTTCGGTTAATATGTCACACACCGTATCCCCATTTTCGATTTCAAATTCCGATGTATCGAGGATAATGCAGTCCTCAGGTATGAATTCATTTTTTTCTTTATCTGCAAGTATTTTACAGCTTATTGAAAATGTAACTTTTCCGACGGCATTTTCCTTTACGGTTTCTTTGCCGTAATATTCCTTGCCCGATTTAAAATCTGTAACGCATATAAATATTATTCCTGCTGTTACTGCAATCAAAACTGCAATATAATTTTTATAACTACGTTTTTTTACTGCGAAAAGGACAATACACGTTATTGCTCCGACTGAAACAAGAATCACACATGCAAATGGCTTATAGCCTACTTTTTTACTGCTATCGGAGGTTGAAATCTTTGTTACGACTTTTTCAGTTGTAAATGTTGAAGTGTCAGTTGATATATCGGTATATGTTGTTTCTTCTAATACTGTTCGAATTTTAGTTGTTAATATAGTAGTTGTTTCTGTTGCTTGTGTAACAAATGTACTCTGCAATTCTGAACTTGTAGCAGTAATTAAAGCTGTAGTTGATGTCGTTTCCTGCTGTACTACAGGCTGTGTTTCGGTCTGTATTGGAATTTCAAAATTATGTATATCCGGCTTATTAAATATGTAAAGCGGACTCTCTCCATTTAACATTCCGGAATACGCTACAAATGAATAAAGTGCTTCCACAGTAGCCGAATCATTTGATTCTGAATTAATTATATGCGAAAAGCTTCCGTCTGAAAGTCTGAAAAGCTTCATTGCATCTATTATGTTATTTTCTTTTATAAATCTCTCGTCATCTTTACAATTTATTCCCAGCCCCGACAATGCAGTAAGCACCTGTGCCGTACTTTCAAGATTAGCCTTCCCATAGCTTGAAAAAGTACCGTCTGCAAGCTGATTTTCAGATAAAAATTGGATTGCTTTATCTATCGAAGCTTTTACATCACTTTCATGCGGATAATATGTTGTTAGCGATTGTACAGCCATTGCCGTTACATCAACATCACCTTTATTTCCCGTTATCGCCCAACCTCCGTCAGAAAGCTGCATTGAAATAATCTTGCTTTTCACTTCATTTAAATCTGTAACGTTACTGCTATATCCATTATTGAGAAGATGAAGTCCGAAAATATAGCTCATTATCCCCTGCTTACCGATTGAATTATCCATTACAGATGATATGTATTCGTTTTCACTTCCTATCGAAGCCAGAACAAGAGCATATTTTAATCTGGTTGAAGCAGACGAAATATTTTTTTCATTCACATAACTAATCAATGCATTTTCATAAGCTGAATAGTTATATTCCGCCTTATCCCTGCTAAGTGCAAATATATACCACTCTGAATTTACTCCTGCATCTGATGTGAATTTTCCGTCTATAAGGCTCTGAACAGAATCGACTCCTGCTTCATTCATTTTAAAGCTTAAAATATCATTTATAAGCTCATCCGTTTCAGAGTCGGCACATATTGATAACGGAGTAATATTGCATATTAAGGATAAAATGCATATTATTATACAAAAAATTTTAGTTTTCATTATTTTTCTTTTTCCTTGCAACAAATGCAAACACACATCCTGTTATTCCAAGTGCTACAGCAAATGAAATACGGCTATCTCCTGTATTAGGTAATTTTTCCGATGATGTAGATGAAGAAGCGGCAGCTGTTGTTGAAACAGTTGTTACAGAAGTTGTATTAG
Organism: Ruminococcus sp.; assembly: GCA_015066925.1. Classification (GTDB taxonomy): domain Bacteria; phylum Bacillota; class Clostridia; order Oscillospirales; family Ruminococcaceae; genus Ruminococcus. The sequence goes on along the minus strand of SVNL01000006.1, from coordinate 23,992 downwards.
CGTCAGTTGTTGCATCAGCCTCTGTTGTTGTAACGGCTGTAGTAGTAATAATGGCAGTTGTAGCTTGCACTGTAGTAACGGGAGTTTCATCACCGCCGATAATCGCTATACATGAAGGCGCAACAAGAATCTGATTATCAGAAACAGCACTTATTATATGCTTGCCGCTTTCTTTAATTGTTATCTCAGCTTCACCTTCTGAATTTGTGGTAATCCCACTTTTTTCACCGTCAACTGTAATTACAGCATCTGAAATCGGAGCAGTAATCGGATTCCAGTTATCATCATATGTTGCCGCCATAAGCTTTAATGTTATTTTTTCATTTTCATCTTTTTCTGAATTTCTTTCCTCAAAGTAACAATATGTATCAGACCAGGCTGTAAGGTCTGTATATGAATATGCGTCAATATAATCGCCATCTTTTATTGAATCTGAAAGTGAAAGCGGAGAAGCATTATTAAGATAGTAGCCATAGCTTCCGCCGTTATCGTTCCCCCAAAGCTTTGTAAGACTTTTTCCATATGCTGTTTCCTGACTTTCATAACCTGAAGCACCGTTTGGATGATGCTTTTCGTGTGCAACGTATAATGCATCGTTTATTGACAGAACATTGTCTCCGTCTGTATCGCTTACCGCAATTTTTTCTTGTACAAGTACAAGTTTACCCTCGCTGTCACGTATTGTCACATATACTTCCGCAGATGTATTCTCCTGTGCATTCACTGATAAACATGAAGAACCCATAATTACTCCCGATACTGCTAAACTCATAATAAACTTTTTCATTTTAATCCTTCTCCTCATTTTTTGTAGATTTTATTCCGACTTTTTCAAGTGCCCTCGGCCATGGTCCTAAAAATGATTTTATCGCATTGACCTCACATTCTTTAAAATCAGAACGCTTCGGATATCGCTCTTCACCGTAATTCTGAAGCTCCGCATATTTCATTTGCAATAGCTGTATGCAATCTTCTTTGCTCAGTTTTTTCATTGACGTATACTCCTCCTTACGAAAAAAACACTCTTTGTACTGCCTTAAAGGCAATAAAAGAGTGCAGCAATTCTATATACACAAAGAAACACTTATCCCTTGTGAATTAAAACGGCTGCACTTTTCATATCCAAAAATGCTGTGGTGATTTACCACTAACCACAATCCGCAGAGTATTCCGACTTATGTATCAGATTATTCTTTCTCCGATACAATTACGGTAATGATAGTTGCGACGGATTTTCACCGAACTTCCCTCTTTGTTGCAAACTGTCTTTTTATTTTCTATTGTATATTTTAAAATTATAGCACAATACCGTTTTTTTGTCAAGCGCCAATTTATTACTTAAAAAATTACATATCTTTTCTAATAGATAACTTGCGATATACAAGAAGATATGATATAATATAATAAAAACAAAGGAGCAATAATCAAAGCAATGAATACGAAAACAGGATTGGTTCTTGAAGGCGGAGCAATGCGCGGAATGTTCACATCAGGCGTTACCGACGTAATGATGGAAAATGAAATAGATTTCAATGGAATAATAGGTGTATCTGCAGGTGCGGCATTCGGTTGTAATTATAAGTCAAAACAGCCTGGAAGAGCTATTCGCTATAATCTTAATTTCTGCAATGACAAAAGATTTTGCAGCGTACATTCACTTATAAAAACAGGTGATATGTTCGGAGCCGATTTCTGCTATCATGAGCTTCCCGCGAAACATGATATTTTTGACATCAAAACTTTTGAAGAAAATCCTTCCGAATTCTATGTTGTATGCACTGATGTTCTGACAGGAAAACCTGTGTATAAGCGTCTTGACAAGGCTGAATATAACGACCTTGAATGGATAAGAGCCTCCGCTTCAATGCCGCTTGCCTCAAGAATTGTAGAAATAGATGGCTACAAACTGCTTGACGGTGGAATTTCAGACTCTATTCCGCTTAAATATTTTCAGAGTATAGGTTATAAAAAATGCGTTGTTATTCTTACTCAGCCAAAGGGATATATTAAAACTCCAAGCAAATCAATATACGCTGTCAAAGTTATGCTCAGAAAATATCCTAAGCTGATAGAAGCTCTTGAAAGACGTCCTGAAGTATATAACAAGCAGGTAGAATTTATACGAAATGAAGAAAAAAAGGGTAATGTATTTGTTATTGCTCCCGAAGAAAAGCTTCCTGTCGGACATATAGAACATGACCCGGATAAGCTTCGGATTGTATATAATCTTGGAAGAAATGCAGGAAAAAAGTATCTTAATGATTTAAAGAATTTTCTGAAGTAGTACTGTTTTAAGAAAGGAGATATTATGCTTTACAGTAACGATATGACCTTGAATTTAATGCGTCTGAAAAGATGCAAAAAAATATATTCATTTGTATTTTACATTTATCTGCTAGGCGGAATTATGCTGATAGTTTATTCAATTGTTAATTCGGTAATTTTTGCGTGGGAATGGTTTTATGCTATAACAACAACTGCCCGTTCTCCCTCAGGTCTTGTTATAGGAGTTATTATAGACGCAATTATTGTTGCACCACCCGCTTTTATTCTTGCTTATCATGGAAGCGTAAAACAGCATGACCTTTATGCTATATTCGCACTTGTTCTGATATCATTAAACCTCGTTTTAATGATAATACTAAAAAACAAAAAGTTTTTTGACCCGATGCCTTTTGCTTTTTACGTTGTTTTACTTTATTCGGTTGTATGTATCGGCGTATCATTGTTAAATATATGGGCTAATATCGTATATCATAAGCTTGAGAATTCTTATGGCTTTCCACATTTCAATGAAAGATTTTCGGAATATGAAGAAGAAAAAAAACAGCGAAAAATTATGGATAAATATGAAATGGAAATGCGTAGACGTATGAAAACAGCTACTGATACTATGAGTGGCGTTGATTCTCCGATTGAAATACTTGAAGATAAAGATTTATCCCATAAACCCGATATGATGGATAGTTTATAAATGTAAAAAAACTCCTGAGGAAATTTAATTCCCCGGGAGTTTTAAATTTTTCTTATTCTTCAATTCCAAATCTTTCCTTAGCTTTTTTCAAAGCATCAGGTTCATATTTTAAAATTATATTTTTTATTTCCTCATCATTAGTAAGTCCGTAAAGGATTTTAAGATTCAAAAGTGCTTCATTTATATCATTACGTTCGAATGCAAGATTTGCAAGCTGTGCGGCAACACTTACAAGAGTTTCTTCCGGACCTCTTGTAAGACCATATTTTTCAAAGGTTCTGTCAATATCCTTTTCTTTAGGTGGTGTAAGCTTTTTGTTCATTCTTAATGCAACGTTTTTAAGCTCCATCTCAACTGCACGATGCGGAGCAAACAACAAGCTGATATAATAGAATACAGCCGCATTTTCATAATCCTCAACATCATAGCAATAAAATCCGAAATTGCAGTAGCATCTTGCAATTGCATACGGAGAAGAAGCTATTTTCATAGTCTGCTTTGTAATTTCAAAAAGCTCATCATCTTTTTTCATGAGCTTATATGCTTCGGCAAGCTCAAACTTAGGGCCGCAGTCAACAGGATTATATTCAGAAGCTTTTTTAAGTACAGCCTCAGCCTCTTCAAGCTGTTGAGCATCAACAAGAAGATAGCCATATGTATTAATCATTCTGGCAAAATCAAACGGAGCTACATTGAGAGTTTTTTCAGGCTTAAACATAAGCTGATAAACATTTTCTTCAAATTTGTTTCTCAAGCTCACAAATTTGCTGTCAGCAGTTTCGGGATAAGCAGTTATAATTTTTTCATAAAGAGCTTTTGCCATCGGCATTGCTTCATCATTTTTCTTTTCGCTTATAAGTGTTTCTATTTCTTTATAATAAGCGTCCATTCTTTTTCCGTTGACATAAAACATACTCTCTATTTTTTTTCTTTCAGAATCAGGCATTTTTTCAAAAAGAAGCTCCATTGCCGCATTAGCGCCATCTTTATTGCCTTCATCTGCCATTCTTTCGCTTTCCTTAATAAGAAATTCTCTATCTCTCTCATAATCTCCTGTAAGTTTAGCAATTAATATTTCCTTATCGGTTAAAAGTGCCATTTAATCCTCATTTCCGCATACTGTTTCATATGCTGTTTAATACAACCACAGCCTGCCTTTAAACCAGACAGGCTGTAAATGATGTTAATTTGTTATTTAAAATCCTCTTTTAGCAAGTTCTTTTTTGAATTTAGCATCAATTTTTTCCTGCTTTTTAAGATTTTTCAAATCAGATTTTGAAAGTGGTCTGCCCTCATTATGCTTTTCAGGAATTCTTGACTGCTGTGCATAATTATTCTTCGGAGGTGCTTTATATTCCTCGAATACAGGCATTGAAGTATTAGAATCAATAATCTCCTGCTTTGTTCTAACGTCCTCACCCATTTGTGTAAGTGCACCCTCGATTGAATCTATTACAGGCATTTCTATTCCCTGCATATCAAAGATATTTGTTTTCTGCTTATCTCTTGACTTTGCAACCGCAGAAGCAACTGCATTAGGCATATTTTTTAATTTGCCTTCATCAACCTTTGAAAGATGAATCTGACTTGGCTGCATTACTGTTGGTGCAGGCTGTGCCATTGGTGGAACAGGTGCAACCATAGGAGCAACCTGTGGAAATGGCTGTGTCATTGGTTGAACAGGCACATTATTCGGAGCATTTGTAAATGATGTTATAGGAGACTGACCGTTTACCATAGGCATCTGAACAGGTGCAAATATAGGCTGGCCATTCTGGTCATAGCCAACGAACTGTGGCTGAACATATGCATATATCGGCTGGCCATTCGGATCATAGCCTATAATCTGTGGAGCAGGCTGTGCAAATGCAGGTGCCTGCTGAGGCATAGGATTTACAGGCTGAGGCTGAACAGGTATAGCCTGATTTTCGTTTGAATTCTGAGCTTCAATCGGAGCAGCATTCTGCTGTTGAGGCTGAACAGGCTGAGGAGCTATTGGCTGCTGAGGAGCAATAGGTGCTGCCTGCATAGGCTGTACAGCAACAGGTTCATCAGGAAATACAGGAGGTGTATAACGGTGAAGATTTTCATTCACTTCCTGCTTCTGAACCGGAATTTCATCTTCAAAAGGTGTTGTATACTGATATTTATTAACTTCAGGTGAAACAGCCTCATTATTGTAAGTTGAAGAAGTTTCGATAGTTTCCTCAATAACAGTAGCTTCAGGAACAGCTGTTTCACTTACAGGAGCTATCTCGTCAACAGCAGGTGCTGTAACTTCTTCGATTACAGGAGCTATTTCATCAACAACAGGTGCTGTAACTTCTTCGATCACAGGAGCTATCTCGTCAATAACAGGTGCTGTAACTTCTTCAATTACAGGAGCTGATTCATCAACAACAGGTGTATCTGCACTGAAAATCTGATCGACAACTGTATCCCATGAAGCAGGCTGCTGAGCAGCAACATCGTTATTTACGTCATTAACATTCTCCATATCAATAACGTTCTGATTTGCAAATGGCTCATTTGCTTTTGGCTCGTCGCCAACTACCTCTACATTTGGTGAAGATGTATTCGGGAAAGGTATAGAGAACTGTTTAAGTGCATCGTCTATATCAAAAGGTTTCTTATCATCTGCATCTTCTTCAACAACTGCTTCAGGCTGAACAACAGGCTGTGGTGCAGGAATTGAGAACTGCGCAATTGCATCATCTATATTTGTTGCAACATTTTTCGGTGGCTCCGTAACAAGAGTATCAACAGGCTTACTTGTTGGAGGAATTGAAAACTGTGCAAGTACTTCGTCAATATCAAATGCCGCTTCTTTCTTTGGCTGTTCTTCTTCAAACAGATTATTCTGAGATGCAGGAACAGCAAACTGTGAAAGAATATCATTATTCATAGGAGCAGGCTGATTCTGAACAGGCTTAGCTTCCTGCTGTGGCTCCTGCTTCGGAATAGCAAACTGTGAAAGAATGTCATTATTCATAGGAGCAGGCTGATTCTGAACAGGCTTAGCTTCCTGCTGTGGCTCTTGCTTTTGAATAGCAAAGCTGTTCATAAAATCATTATTTACAAAATTAGCATTATTAAAACCTGTAGGTGCAGGTGGTGGAGTCTGAACAGGTGCAGGTGCCGGTGGTGGTACAGGAACAGGTGCCGGTGGTGGAACAGGAACAGGTGCAGGTGGTGGAACAGGTGCCGGCTGTGAAGTATATGGACTGTTTTTCTGTAATGATGTAGTAGCAGTTACAACAGGCTTAACAGGAGCCATAGGTGCAGCAGGTGCAGGACGTCTTGAACCTGTATCAGGAAGATAAGCGTTTGCCTGAGTACCGCCTAAAGGAACGATATTTTCGTCGCCAAGACCTTTTTTAGCACGAATTTTCTCTTCCTTAATCATATTTTTCATTTCTTTTCTGTCAGCTTTAATCATCTTTTTAGCAAGAACAAGCTTACATTTTTCACAATTAATTTCATTCAAATCGGTCATAGGACCATTTGTTATGTAACGTGCAATATTTTCGGGTTTGGTAAGATTAATGCCACAGCCTGTTTTTTTCGGGTTATCAGAGCCATGGATTTCATTCCCCTTAATGGCTTTTATCAATGTAATATCCATTTATATCCTCCCAATTCAAAAATCTTTCATTGACTGTCACAATTTAGCCGAACAATAAATCTGAAAGCACGAACTCTGTCTGAAAAAATCAGTCTGAATGTCGGCACAAAAGCCAATGGGCACACACAAAGCTCATCAATATGAAGTATATATTGATGATAAAAGTGGTATTAAAACCAAAAAATGTTGTGCTGAAAGTTTTATATAAGATATTTTTATTATATATTAAAAATTCAAAAAAATCAACACCTTATCGAAAAATAATGGCATTTTTTATACATTTTTTTAATTTTTATTAAAAAACAACAAATTGTTAACTGTTTTGATATACTGTTAATACGTTTATCTACAATTTGTGAATTTTTTATGAATACTACAGCTTGTTAATTTTTTCCGATTTCCTCAATATTTCCCTTATTTTTCCGCCATTATCTGTAAAAACACCTTACTTGCAAACGTTTGTGCAGATTTACCAATTCTATACATCAATTATTTTACATATTACATAACGTTTTCAACCATCCAAAATAATCTTCTGTTATCGCTTTTTATTGTTCATTCATTTATATTAGTCATATTTATCTCAGTTTTTCTGTGCAAATACCAAAATATATCACCTTTTTTCTTATTTCATTTATAAAAAAATTAAAAACTGATGATTTACTATTGCATTATTTTTCATTTTGTTGTATTATTAGTATGTATTATTTTCTATAAGGAGGAGTTTAATGAAACTCGTTTCAATAGTAGTTCCCTGCTATAACGAGGAAGAGGTTCTTCCACTTTTCTATGATGAGATTATAAAAGTTACCAATCAGATGAAACAAACCCACAGCGAACTTGAATTCGAATTCCTGTTTATCGACGACGGCTCTAAGGATAAAACCCTTGAAGGCTTCAGAAAGCTCGCCGATATCGACGAAAGAGTCCGCTTTATTTCTTTTTCACGCAATTTCGGAAAAGAAGCCGGTATGTTTGCAGGACTAAAAAATTCAAAAGGAGATTATGTCGTTGTTATGGACGCTGATTTACAGCATCCGCCGTCATTTCTTCCTGAAATGTATGAATACGTTAAAAACGGTGATTACGACTGCGCTACCACTCGTCGCGTCAGCCGTAAAGGTGAATCAAAAATACGTTCATGGTTTGCAAGAAAATTCTATAGCATTATGAACAAGATTTCTCAGACGGAAATTGTTGACGGTGCTCAGGATTTCCGCTTTATGACACGTCAGATGGTTGACGCTATTCTCTCAATGAACGAATACAACCGTTTTTCTAAAGGGATTTTCAGCTGGGTTGGTTTCAAAGTAAAATATATGGAATATGAAAATGTCGAAAGAGCTGCCGGCACTACCGCATGGTCTTTCTGGGGACTTTTCAAATACTCGCTCGAAGGTATTATGGCTTTTTCAACTGCGCCATTAGCTATTGCCTCGCTTCTCGGTATAATAAGCTGTGTAATTTCTTTCATTTGTGCAATAATCGTTGTTTTCAAAACCGTTTTCTTCGGCGAGGATGTTTCGGGATTTCCCACTATTATGTGTGCGATTTTCCTTGTTGGCGGCTTACAGCTTTTCTGTATGGGTATTCTTGGACAGTATCTCGCTAAGGCTTACCTCGAAACAAAGTCGCGTCCTATATATATTGCCAGAGAAACAGACGAGATTTACAGAAATAAAAAATCAGAAAATAAATCCGAATCAGTAAAATAATTACAGGGAGGTGCAGAAATCTTGAATAAGCATATCAAGCTGTTGGTTTCTGTACTTTTTATCGTTATTATCATGCTTACTTTCGGTCTTACAAGATTTTATTTCGATGTATCAAAAAATACAGGAACTGTTAAAGAGCCTGTTGAAATCATTAAGTATATGAACAACGATAGTTCTAATAATAGAATTTTTGAAAGCGATAATAATCTTTACGGAATTATTGATACAAATGAACGTATCATCGTAAGCCCGCAATGGAATTCTCTGAAATTCGCGGGAAATAGCTTTTGTATCGCTTCGCGAAAAATCAACAACCAGCTTCTTTTCGGCTGTATTGATTATGAAGAAAATATCATTGTTCCGTTTGTTTACAAATCATTAGAGCCAAGATTAATTGGCAACGTTACAATTTACATCGCTACTGTAAAAGACGATAACAGCATTATATTATATAACAACTCTTTTCAGCCTCTGCTGAATTATTCCTGTAAATCGGTTGAATTCAAAAATAATAACATTATTCTTTCGAATAATGAAAATACATATACATATGCTTTTGCAGAAAATAATTTAATCCTCAAGGAAGCTGTCGTATGCGACAAGGCTCTTGATACTGATTTACGTCTTGTTTCTTCAAGCAGAATTCTGCTTTCTAAATTAGATTCGGCTATGCTCGAAAAAGCTCTGCGGAATTTCAGTGCTTATGTAACTTATGCTTTCAGCGGTGATTTTTCACTCATTGATAATTCCGACAGCAATAATGTTCCATCGGCTTATACCGTTTTCGCTCCGCAGTCATCTGTTTTTCTTACCGCTTCTTTAAAAGAAGTCGATAGAATTTCAGTTTATAATCTGAAAGAATCCGATGGTACTCAGTTTATGTATGTATCGGCTACTGTAACAACAGATATCGAATACAGTGAAAACGAAGAAGTCCTTCACGCACAACGTGAATACACTATTAAATCAAAATTCAGATATTCTGATTCTACTATTTATATGGTTTCAGGCTCAATTGACGATATGTCATTTATCCCTGATATTCCGGAGATTCCTTCTGAAGAAACTACGCAGGAAGGTTAATCCGCTACATTTATACTATATATAAAATAAATATTATATTAATTGCGTTAACCCGCAGATTGGAGTTTTTTATGCCTAAAAAAGTTGCTATTATTATGGGAAGCGACAGCGATTTTCCTGTTGTGAAATCTGCTCTCACAGAACTTAAAGCTTATGGTGTTCCTTTTGAATGTCGTGTTATGAGTGCTCACAGAACTCCTGCCGAGGCTTGTGAATTTGCCGCAAACGCAAAAGCAAACGGTTTTGGCGTTATCATTTGTGCTGCCGGTATGGCTGCTCATCTCGCAGGTGTTGTTGCAGGTCACACAACTCTTCCGGTTATAGGTATTCCTATGAAATCATCTGTTCTCGACGGTATGGATGCGCTTCTTTCTACCGTAATGATGCCACCGGGAGTTCCTGTTGCAACAGTAGGCATTAACGGAGCTAAAAACGCTGCTATTCTTGCAGTTCAGATGCTTGCTGTTTCAGATGACACTCTTGCTGATAAAATTGCTGAAAACAAAAAAGCTATGGCTGATGTCGTTATCGAAAAGGATGCTAAGCTCCAGCAAGAAATCCTTAATCTCTGATGACTGATTTCAATACTCTCATTTTTGACCTTGATGGTACACTTATTGATTCAGCTCCGGGAATAATCAATTGTATGCGTCATACACTGACCGCTATGAAGTTTGATATCCCAAGTGATTTCAATCGTTTTCTCGGACCGCCGCTTCATAATTCTTTTGCAGAATTCTTCGGCATGAATGAAAATCAAGTGAATGAAGCTGTAAAAATATTCAGAGAACGCTATAAAGAAAAAGGCCTTTTCGAAAATGTAGTTTATGATGGTATTCCCGAAATGCTCAGACGACTTAAAAATGCTGACAAAAAGCTTCTTATTGCCACAAGCAAGCCGGAAGTATTCGCAGTAAAAATAATGGAAAATCATCAGCTTGCGGAATATTTCGATATTATTGGCGGTGCTGATATAAACGGAAGCCGCAATGAAAAAAATGAAATTATTGAATATGTGCTGAAGCAAACAAATATAACCGAACTTAGTCGTGTACTTATGATTGGCGACCGCAGTCATGATATAATCGGTGCAAAAAAATGTGGGCTTTCATCTATGGGAGTTCTATGGGGTTATGGAAATCGTGAAGAATTTCTACAGCATGGTGCCGATATTATTGTTAATACACCGCAAGAAACTGCGGATGTTATAATTAATCCATCAGCGTACTGTACACTCACTTGATTTTATTTAACATATATTCTACATAAAAAGGAGGAATCCCAATTGAAGAATTATGTTGTAGAAAGCTATGAAAATTATAATGAAGAAAACAGACTTTCTACAAATAATGCACGTCGAATAGAATATCTTACAACAATAAGAGTACTTGATGAGCTTATAACAGGTAATAAAAAAATTCTCGATTGTGCTGCCGGAACAGGCATTTATGCATTTCATCTTGCCGATATGGGACATGACGTTACTGCAACGGATATTACTCCAAGGCATGTTAAAATTATGAATGACATTCTCGAAACCAAAAGTTACGATATGCATACCGCTGTTCTCGACGCAACAGATATGAGCGTTTTCGCTGATGAAAGCTTTGATGTGGTTCTGAATATGGGTCCTCTTTATCATCTGACCGATGAAAATGCCCGTAAAAAATGTCTGTCTGAATGTAGCAGAGTTCTTAAAAAAGGCGGTCTGCTTGTTACAGCTTACATACCAAGATATTACATTTTTCAATACCTCGCAATGCAGGATGTAAATTATCTTGATGACAAGCTTGCAAAACAGCTTATTAATACAGGTATACTTCGTCATGATGATGAAAAATGCTTCTGGACAGATACTTATTATTCTTCTGCTGATGAAATGGAAAAAATGCACAGTGAGTATGGTTTTGAAACCGTTGACCATTTCGCTCAGGACGGACTTACTCCTCAGTTTAATGAAAAAGCAGATAGCTGGAACGATGAACAGTTCAAAATATGGTGCGATTACCATTTCAGTGTATGCAGAGAAAAATCACTGCTGGGTGCAAGTAATCACGTTGTATTAATCGGCAAAAAGTTATAAGCTTTTTTCTGAAAATAAAACATATAAATTAAGTTTATCTGTGCTCGGTAATGAATTTTGTTCACTCACCGTATGCACATAAAATAAATTATGCGGATATCATCCGCTATAAAACAAACCCATAAATGTCCTTAAGGACATACAATATAATTCTCAGGAGGAATTTTAAAATGGAAAACATTGTAAAACAGGAACAGCTCTATGAGGGCAAAGCTAAGAAGGTTTATGCTACAAACGACCCGAATCTCGTAATCGTCGACTACAAAGACGACGCTACTGCTTTCAACGGCGAAAAGAAAGGTACTATTTCAGGTAAGGGCGTTATCAATAACAGAATGACTAACTATATGTTCGGACTTCTCGAAAAAGCAGGAGTTCCTACTCACCTCGTTAAAGAAATCAGCGACCGTGAAACTATTGTTAAAAAAGTAGAAATCGTTCCGCTTGAAGTTATCGTAAGAAATGTTGCCGCAGGAAGCTTTTCTAAGAAGCTTGGCATTGCTGAGGGTACTCCACTCAAGCAGCCTACTCTTGAATTCAGCTACAAAAATGATGACCTCGGCGATCCATTCATCAATGACTACTACGCTCTCGGCTTAGGTCTTGCAACTAAGGAAGAAATTGATACAATCTCTAAATATGCATTTATGGTTAACGATTTCATGGTTGATTTCTTCAAAAAGCTTAACATCGACCTTATCGACTTCAAAATAGAATTCGGCAGAACCTCAGACGGCACAATTATTCTTGCTGACGAAATTTCTCCTGATACCTGCCGCTTCTGGGACAGCACTACTCACGAAAAGCTCGACAAAGACCGTTTCCGTAGAGATATGGGTAATGTTGAAGAAGCTTATCAGGAAATAATGAAGCGTCTTTTAGGCGAATAAGGAGATTTATTAATTATGGGTGGATTTTTTGGAGCAGCTTCGAAAAATGACTGTATTGCCGATGTCTTTTTCGGAACTGACTATCATTCACATCTCGGTACAAGAAGAGGCGGTATGACCGCTTATTCGACAGATAAAGGCTTCCAGAGAAGTATTCACAGTATAGAAAATTCTCCTTTCAGAACTAAATTCGAAAATGATATTGAAACTATGAAGGGCGGTCTTTGTATCGGCTGTATAAGCGATACTGACCCTCAGCCTATTATGGTGCGTTCAAAACTCGGACTTTATGCCGTTTGCACTATCGGTATCATTAATAATGCAAGAGAACTCGAAGATGAACTCCTCGCAAATGGCTGTGCAAGCTTCGAAACAATGAGCAGCGGTAAAATTAACTCCAGCGACCTCGTAGGTGCTCTCATTGCTCAGAAAAATTCGTTTACCGAAGGCATAAAATATGCTCAGGATAAAATCGACGGTACTGTTTCTTTGCTTATTCTGACAAAGGATTGTATTATTGCTGCACGTGATAACGCGGGAAAGCTTCCTATTCTCATCGGTAAAAGAAATGACGGCTACTGTCTTTCATTTGAATCATTCGCTTATCAGAAGCTTGGATACGAAACCTGTTATGAACTCGGTTCAGGTGAAATCGTAAAGATTACATCTGACGGTTTTGAAATTCTTGAAGAAAAAAATAATAATATGAGCATCTGCTCTTTCCTCTGGACTTACTATGGATATCCTAACTCTGTTTACGAAGGTGTTACTGTTGAAACAATGAGAACTCGAAACGGCGAAATTATGGCTGAATTCGATATGAAAAACGGTACTCTTCCTGATGTTGATTATATCTGTGGTATTCCGGATTCAGGCATTCCGCACGCTATCGGATATGCCAATAAAAGCGGTATTCCTTTTGCACGTCCGTTCATTAAATATACACCTACTTGGCCCAGAAGCTTTATGCCGTCTAACCAGTCTATGCGTAATCAGGTGGCTAAAATGAAGCTTATTCCCGTTCACGAACTTATCGAAGGAAAAAAACTGCTCTTCGTTGACGACAGTATCGTCAGAGGTACTCAGCTCCGTGAAACAGTTGAATTCCTCTATGCTAATGGCGCTAAGGAAATACATATGCGTTCAGCTTGTCCGCCAATTATGTACAGCTGTAAATTTCTCAACTTCTCCAGAAGTACTTCTGAGCTCGAGCTTATTGCACGAAAAATTATAGACGAATTCGAAGGCGCTGAAGGTGTTAAGTATATTGCTGAATACAGCGATACAACTACTGAAAGAGGAAAAAAACTCAGAAATGAAATCTGTAAGCGTTTAAAGCTTACTTCACTTGAGTTCCAGACTCTTGATGGTACTGTAAATGCTATCGGTATGCCAAAATGCAGCCTTTGTACTTACTGTTGGGACGGTAATGAAAATTAACGGGCAGATTTATCTCTGTCATGCCCTATGGTAATACTTCATAAGAATTATTTATAAACATTATATCGGCTTACCGCTGCCGTAAATGCGGAAACGTATACCCCCGATTGTATACGGAATGGAGATATATATTATGAAAAGCTATTCAGAAAGCTATAAAAAAGCCGGTGTTGACGTTACTGCCGGCTATAAAGCTGTTGAGCTTATGAAATCACATATCGCTAAAACTATGACTGCGGGTGCTTTATCAGGTATAGGAGGCTTCGGTGGTCTTTTCGAGCTTGATATGACAGGTATAAATAAGCCTGTTCTCGTTTCAGGTACAGACGGTGTTGGTACTAAGCTTAAAATCGCTTTCCTTATGGACAAGCATAATACAGTAGGTATCGACTGTGTTGCTATGTGCGTTAATGATATTATATGCTGCGGTGCTAAGCCTCAGTTCTTCCTCGACTATATCGCTGTAGGAAAAAATTATCCTGAAAAAATTGCAGAAATCGTTTCAGGTGTTGCTGAAGGCTGTGTACAGTCAGGCTGTGCTTTAATCGGTGGTGAAACTGCTGAAATGCCAGGCTTCTACCCTGTTGATGAATACGACCTTGCAGGCTTCTCTGTAGGTGTTGTTGATAAGGACAAGATTTTACAGCCTGATACTCAGAAAGCCGGAGATGTTCTTATCGCTATTAAATCAAGCGGTGTTCATTCTAACGGTTTCTCTCTTGTAAGAAACGTATTTACTGTTAATGAACAGAATCTTGCAAGACATTTCTCTGACCTTGGTACAACTCTCGGTGAAGCTCTTCTTACTCCTACAAAAATTTATGTAAAGGCTATTATGAGTCTTCTTGATGAAGTAAATGTAAAGTCAATTTCACATATTACCGGCGGCGGCTTCTATGAGAATATTCCTCGTTCACTTCCTGCAAACCTTTCAGCTAAAATCGAAAGAAATGCTGTTCAGGTTCTTCCTATTTTCGACCTTATCGCAAGAACAGGTAATATTCCTGAACGTGATATGTTCAACACATTCAATATGGGTGTAGGTATGATAGTTTCTGTTGATAAGGCAAATGCTGATAAGGCTGTTGCTGTTCTCAACGCTGCCGGAGAAGAAGCTTATATTCTTGGTGAGCTTGTTGAGTCTGATGAAGGCGTTATTATCTGCTGATTTTTAGTTTATTATTGTCGGTTGCATATATGCACGACTATTAAAAACAATTTCTATAGTCAATGTCAAATATACTTTGACATTGACTATAACTACTTAAAAACCGTAAAATCCTAAGCTTTAATCTTCTTTACGTTTTTGCCTTGGGAAAAAACTTAATCAGGAGGTAATATCAGATGAAAAACATTGTTGTTCTGGTTTCGGGCGGCGGAACTAATTTGCAGGCTCTTATTGATGCCGAAAAAAACAATATAATAAAAAATGGTAAAATTACCTGCGTTATCTCTTCAAATCCTGATGCTTATGCTCTCGAAAGAGCTGAAAAAAATAATATTAAAACCAGAGTATTGCCGAGAAAACAATTTCCCGACTGCGTTTCTTACAGCAGGGCTATTCTTTCTGCCCTCGATGAAGAAAAAGCTGACCTTGTTGTACTTGCAGGTTTTATGACTATTTTAAGTGAAGATGTAACAAAGGCTTATGCTTACAGAATTATTAATGTTCATCCCGCACTCATTCCGTCTTTTTGCGGTGCAGGATATTATGGACTTAAAGTTCATGAAGCAGCTTTGTCATATGGTGTAAAGTACAGCGGAGCTACTGTTCATTTTGTAAATGAGGTTGCCGACGCAGGTGCTATAATTCTTCAAAAGCCTGTTGAAGTAATGAAAAATGATACTCCTGAAACTCTTCAGAAAAGAATTATGGAACAAGCTGAATGGATTATTCTACCGCAGGCAGTTTCTCTTTTCTGTCAGGATAAAATCGAAATTTCAAACGGCAAGGCTTTTATTAAGGAGTAGAACTTATGGATAAGACATTCAAACGCTCTGTCCCTTTACTTTTTATCTCCTTTATGCTATATGCCATTCTCGGTTGGTGCTATGAAGTCTTTTTAGAAGTCGTGGTTTATGATTGGGGATTTACTAACAGAGGTGTTCTTTTCGGACCGTATTGCCCTGTTTACGGCGTCGGTGCTTTGACATTTCTATTCGTTCTCGACAGGATAATAAGAAAAAAAGACGTCTATTGGTTTAATTTCATCAAGCCTTTTATAATTTTTCTCGGATGTATGTTTATCGCTACACTTATTGAGCTTATTGCAAGCTATATACTTGAATTCGCAACAGGCTCATGGCCATGGCAGACATACGCTGAATATAAATATAATTATCAGGCTCGTATTGCACTTTCAACCTCTGTTCGTTTTGGTCTTGGCGGAACTCTGTTTATGTATGTCGTTCAGCCATTATTCGATTTTATTCTGTCTAAACCCAGCAAAAAGACTCTTAATATGATTGCAGGAGGATTTTTATTTATTATTCTCGTTGACTGCGTATATACTTTTTTCATTAAATAAAACTTGATGAAATCTGATTATATATTTATGCGTTTTTTCTTTAAAAACGCTAATTTATATTTCATATAAAATTATCTGCTTTATCAAATCAATAAAATTCATTGATATGGCAATAACATCGCAATTCCCAAAAATCTCCATTGCCGCTTTGGAGATTTTTGTGTCAATATTTATTATTTTTTCAGCGGCAGATTGGAGATTGTTATGACTAAACTCAATATCGCAAATGAACTAAGCTCTAACGCTTACCCAGGCAGAGGCATTGTTATAGGTAAATCAGAAGACGGCAAATACGCTGTAACTGCTTACTTCATTATGGGAAGAAGTGAAAACAGCCGTAACCGTGTTTTCGTCGAAGAAGGTAATGGAATTCGTACACAGGCTTTCGATCCAAGCAAGCTTACTGACCCACATCTCATCATTTATGCTCCTGTAAGAGTTCTCGGTAACAAGCTTATCGTTACTAATGGTGACCAGACTGATACTATCTATGAGCTTATGGATAAGCAGTTCACTTTCGAACAGTCACTCCGTACAAGAGAATTTGAGGACGACGCTCCTAACTACACACCTCGTATTTCAGGTATTCTCCGTTTTGAAGAAGAAGGCTTTAACTATGCTATGTCAATCCTCAAGAGTGCTAACGGAAATCCTGATTCATGCCAGAGATTTACATATTCATACAATAATCCATTAAACGGTGAAGGTCATTTCATTCATACATATATGGGTGACGGAAATCCTCTCCCAAGCTTTGAGGGCGAACCTAAGCTTGTAGGAATCAGCGGAAATATTGATGAATTTACAGATATGCTCTGGACTAACCTTAACGAAGATAACAAGGTATCACTTTTCGTTCGTTTTGTAAATCTTGATGACGGTTCTGTTGAGACAAGAATCGTTAATAAAAATAAGTAAATGAAAAAAGCTTCTAATATACTATTGTTTGTTTGCAGGATATGTTGGGTGCCACTTGCAATTTTTTTCTATTTTTTCAATTTTATAACGGTTTCGTGGTATGTCGAAGAAAAAGACCTTACAAACGATTTTTATCTTTTTGATTATATGGTAGATAACATGGAACGTGGAAGAGCTGTTGACCTATACTTTAATATGTGTGATTTATCATTCTTCGGTATAAATCCGTTTATAGTCAGACCGATAGCTGTTATAATATCATTAATGCTAATATTCATAACATATAATGACGTTAAGTCAAAAAAGAAAGCAGTAATTAAATGGATATTCTATGCATTGATTGTAGTTTCGGTAATGTTCATAGCTTTTATTGCTTTTCCATTTGCTGAGCAATCATTCTTAGATGATTGTGCAAGTATATGAGTGTTACTTAGATAAACGTAATAATTATAAGCCTTTAAAGGAGAACACTATTATGTCAAATAAAATCACAGCAAACTGTCCTCACTGCAATTACGAAATTTCCATTAACGAATCAGAAAAGAAATGTTTTTGTCAGGGCTGTGAAAAAAAGCTCGAGATAAAAAACGGAATGGCTGTACCTTTTTCAGATGAAATGGATAAATACAAAAAATCTTTGAAAACATGGAAAATCACATCACTTGCACTCGTTATAATCCAGCTTTTATGTTTTATTGTGTTATTATGTTTAGATAATCTTTCTGCATTATGTTTATTTGTTGGCATTGCATTTACCTTGTTTGGTCCTATTGCAATAGCACTTACAGAACCCGACGGAAGCAATATCAAAAATAGTAATCTTAGTAAGCCAAAACGTGCCGCTACTTGGTTAAAATTTGCTGTATTTTTCTTAGCGATTATTGCTGTAGCTTTTCTTATTTATGGTATGAAATCAGCATAATATCTAATGAATATATACGCAAAAAAATATAGCGGATAATAAATATTAATGTTTAATTCCTAATTATGAATTATAAAAAGGAGTACATTATTAATGTCAAAGAAAATAGAGTTTATTAAAAAAGCTATTATCGTTCCTCTACTTTTTACACTTGTGCTTACAGGCTGTTCGTCAATTGGAGGTTCATCTACAAAGACAGCAAAATCAGCTTCATCAGCGAATTCTAAAATCTCAGAAGAAACTGCGGATGAATTTGTTGACAGCTATATGCAAAAAATGAAAAATCATGCTCCTGCTGAAGAGATTGTTTCTGATGTATATACAAAAGAATTTATTGATAAACTGAAAAAAAACGGTCAGTGGGAAATGACTAAACAAGCCATTGAATCCACTTACCTCTATATCAAGGACGTCAGCGGCAAACGCACAGGCACCCTTACTGAAAACCAGATTAAAGGTGCTGAATTCGTTTTTAAAACTCTGACAGGAGAATCAGTTAAAATTACAGCAGGCTATTCCTATGACTCTACCACATCTCTGGATGTGAACGGAGAAGCCTCAAATATTCCAGGTGAATTTTGCGCATTATATCTGAAGGATAGCGGTTGGAAAGTCCTTAACTCTAGTGTTGAAGAACTTGATGACGCTTTCTTAGAAAATTAATATCAATTATATAAGGAGGACATTATTATGTCAAACGAAATGGCGGAGAGCCCCCGCTGCCGATATAACTGCATTTCGTTTGATTGAATGTTCCCACTTAATTATCAAAATACTAAAATTTTAAGGAGGACATTATTA
>SVNL01000006.1:0-4913 GCA_015066925.1 Ruminococcus sp. | reverse complement strand
TAAGGAGGACATTATTATGTCAAACGAAATGGCGGAGAGCCCCCGCTGCCGATATAACTGCATTTCGTTTGATTGAATGTTCCCACTTAATTATCAAAATACTAAAATTTTAAGGAGGACATTATTATGTCAAACGAAATGCAGTTAAAATACGGCTGTAACCCAAATCAGAAGCCATCAAGAGTTTATATGGCTGACGGAAGTGAGCTTCCTATCGAGGTTCTCTGCGGCAAGCCGGGATATATCAATCTTCTCGACGCTTTCAATGGCTGGCAGCTTGTTAAAGAGCTTAAAAAGGCAACAGGTTTATGTGCCGCTACATCATTCAAGCACGTTTCACCTGCTGGTGCCGCTATTGGCAGACCTCTTTCTGATGACCTAAAAAAAATCTACTGGGTTGACGACCTCGGCGAGCTTACTCCGCTTGCATCTGCTTATGCAAGAGCAAGAGGTGCTGACAGAATGTCTTCTTACGGCGATTTTATTGCTCTTTCAGATAAGGTTGACGTTTGCACAGCTAAGATGATTCAGCGTGAAGTTTCTGACGGCGTTATCGCTCCTGATTACGAGCCTGAGGCTCTTGAAATTCTCAAATCAAAGAGAAAGGGTACATACTGCGTACTCAAGATTGATGAAAGCTTTACTCCTGCTCCTATCGAAACTAAGCAGGTTTACGGTGTATCTTTCGAACAGGGCAGAAATGAGCTTGATATCAACCGTGAGCTTCTTGCTAATATCGTAACAGATAACAAGAATATTCCTGATGATAAGAAAGACGACCTCCTTATTTCACTTATTACACTCAAATACACACAATCAAACTCTGTATGCTACGTTAAGGACGGTCAGGCAATCGGTATCGGTGCAGGACAGCAGTCAAGAATTCACTGTACTCGTCTTGCAGGTCAGAAGGCTGATAACTGGTGGCTCAGACAATCTCCACAGGTTATGGGACTCCAGTTCGTTGACGATATCCGCCGTGCAGACCGTGACAACGCTATTGATGTTTACATTGGCGATGAATATGAAGACGTACTTGCAGAAGGTACATGGCAGAATATCTTCAAGGTAAAGCCTGCTGTTTTCACAAGAGAAGAAAAGAAGGAATGGCTTGCTAAGAATACAGGCGTTTGCCTCGGTTCTGATGCATTCTTCCCATTCGGTGATAATATTGAACGTGCTAAAAAGTCAGGTGTTGAATATATCGCTGAACCGGGCGGCTCTATCCGTGACGATAATGTTATCGAAACTTGCAACAAGTACAATATCGCTATGGCATTTACAGGAATCAGACTTTTCCACCACTAATAAATATTATATAAAATAATTGCGGGTGTTGTAAAATGAACAAAAAATTATTATCAGCAATTATTTCACTATCATTGGCATTATGCGCTTTTTACGGCTGTTCGGAAGATGCAGATAACAGCAGTAAAATCATTGAGGTACAAGAGGTTACAGAAGATGTAGCCGAGGCCGAACAGGTGCCTACCACAACAATTATAGTGGAAGCTACAGAGGCTGAAGCTACAACGACAAAAGCTGTTGAAATGGATAGAAAACCGCGTAAAACGGATGTAGAGAACGTATTTGAATTCAATGATATCCGATACAGGATAAACAGTAATATGGTTGATATTACTGAAATTGTTAATATGAGCGGTCCTGCATATAGCTACGGTTCTGGTTCTGATATAGTGTTTATGTTCCCAGCGTGGTTTGATGAACATAATATGTCTACACAAACAAAGCTTGATTGGAGAAATAAAGTTGTATTTCACAAATATACAAATAAGACCACAGAAATAATTGTGGATGAGGAATATGACATAGCTGTTTTTTCATCAGATATTCCCGAAGTAGAAGGCGAGAAACCTACAAAGTCAACAGATTTCATTATAAGCCGTCGAAATCATCCTCTTGATAACCTATCTATATCTGTTACTTATGTTAAAGGCACCGACGAACAACTTATACGCAATCTTGGACTGGAAATGCTAAGAAGTATTGAATATATCGGTGATGAACAAACAGAGCCGATTGTAACAAGCTTTGAATGTGAATATTTTTCCTATGAAATACCTGAGGAATTTTCAGAGAAGATAATATTCAAAGAAAACGAAAAAAATAAAAACGTTGTTTCTCTTAACTATGCTTATGCAGAAAATCTTTCACAGCATTTAGCAAATTTGCATATTAATGCAATATCAGATTCCGCATTTGATACTGCAGAGGAATATCTGAAAGATGAGTATGACAAAATAGTTGACCATGATAAAGTAACAATAATAAAAGAACCATACAAAACAGAATTGTTGGGTTATGACGGCTGGGCTATGGAATACAGCAAAGAATATCCCGGAGCCTTTGGCACACATAAGTGTACACAGTATATTCTGGAAAAAGACGGAGTAATTTACGATATAGCCTTAGCAAATAATGATTGGGACGGTCACGAACAGGTACAAGCCGACTTTGAAAAGCTTATAGATTGCATAAAAATAAAATAACCCCCATAAAAGGAGGAAAAACCAATGAAGAACGTACTTGTAATTGGCGGCGGCGGCCGTGAACACGCAATAATAATGAAGCTTGCAGAGAGCAAGCACGTAGAAAAGATTTACTGCGCTCCGGGCAACGGTGGTATCTCAAAATACGCTGAATGCTTCAATGTAGGTGCAACAGATATCGACGGAGTAGTTGCTCTTGCAAAAGAACTTAAACCTGATATGGTTGTAGTTGCTCCCGATGATCCGCTTGTTCTCGGTATGGTTGACGCATTACAGGCTGAAGGCTTTATGACTTTCGGTCCTAAGGCAAATGCAGCTATTATCGAAGGCTCTAAGGTATTCTCTAAAGAGCTTATGAAAAATTATAATATTCCTACTGCTTTCTATGAAGTATTTACCGAAAGCGATAAGGCTATTGAATATCTTAAAAAGCAGAATACATATCCTGCTGTTATCAAGGCTGACGGTCTTGCTCTTGGAAAAGGTGTTATTATTGCACAGAATGAAGAAGAAGCTATTGCCGCTGTTCATGAAATGATTGATGAACTTAAATTCGGTAAAAGCTCTGCAAGAATTGTTATTGAAGAATTCCTGACAGGCCCTGAGGTTTCTGTTCTTGCATTTACTGACGGAAAGACTATTGTTCCTATGATTTCTTCTATGGACCATAAAAGAGCCTTTGACAATGATGAAGGACTCAACACAGGCGGTATGGGTACAGTTTCTCCTAACCCTTATTATACAGACGCTATTGCGGCTGAATGTAAGGAAAAGATTTTCATTCCTACTATGAACGCTATGAATGCTGAAGGAAGAACCTTTGAGGGATGTCTTTACTTTGGTCTTATGCTTACTCCTAACGGCCCTAAGGTTATTGAATACAACTGCCGCTTCGGTGACCCTGAAACTCAGGTAGTTCTTCCTATGCTTGATGCTGATTTGTATGAAGTATTTGAAGCTATTTATAATCATGAACTTTGCAATGTTAATATCAACATAAAAAAAGGAAGCTGTGCTTGTGTTGTTATGGCAAGCGGCGGATATCCTGAAAGCTATCCTAAGGGCATTGAAATGTTCGGCTTCAACGATATGGGACAGATAGATGGCTGTTTTGTTTATCATGCAGGCACTAAGCTTTCTGAGGACGGTAAATTCCTTACAAACGGCGGACGTGTTATCGGCGTTACAGCTGCAGCAGATACTCTTCAGGAAGCTCTTGACAAGGCTTATGACGGTGTGAATAAAATTACTTTTGATAAGGCACACTATCGTAAGGATATTGGTCAGAAAGCTCTTAAAGCTATCAAGTAAGAGGTTGTTATGAATAAACATCTTCCTACCTGTTTTAAATTCGGTCTGATAGGTAATATATTCTTCGTTCTGTTCGGTGCTATATGTATGTTTTACTACGCCGCTTTCGGTGATACCAATGTTACTATAATTCCTATCGAAATTGCGGCTTATTCATGTGAAGTTATCGGCTTTATCTTTATGATTTTAACTTTTATATGGTTCAGACGTTACCTAAGACATCGTTTGCTTATGAAATTTGCTTTCAGCTTCTATATTATTATGGAACTCGTTCTTATGGTTATGGAGCTTAATTCTTATAGAATTGAATTTTATAAGCCTTATTCTGTTGCTCTGGCAATAGCTCATTCTATTATTTCTGCCGCTGTATGCTTCTCTTTTCTTACACTTGACCCTACAAGACTTAAATTTGAAGCAATTATTATAGCTTCATGTGCAATTATTCTTCTGGGTATGATTGGCGGTATAATTCATATACGAATTTATTTCAGTATTATTATTAACGCTTTTGCCTATATTTTCCTTTTTGCAGCTATTATCTACCTTCTTAAACATGAGGCACTGGATATAGACTGCAAAGGCGACAGAGCTAAAGTTACAGAATACAAAAGTACTTTTTTTGACTGATTTGTTTTGGCGGATTTTTTATCCGCCATTTTCATACTGTTTTATATACCTTAATTAATGTCTGCTCAACAACCTAAAATTGGCTTAATATAGCATTTTAAAGCCAATTTTAAGTTGGCAAAGTGCAAGAAAAAATAATGGAATTGATAAATTTTCTTGCACTTTGTTTTGCCCTATAGGGCAAAATGAGCTTGACATCAATGAATGTGATGCGCAAATTCCTCATATTGTAAAGAATTTGCGCTCCCCGAATGAAGTTCGGGGCAATAACCGCCTGACGGCGGTTATTGAGGACACATTAATTAATAAGGAGTGTGATTAATATTAATTCAAGATTACCTTTTTTGCGTGAAAAAACATCTAAGCTTACTTCCTCGCCCGGTGTTTATATTATGAAAAATAAAGAGGGAGCTATCATTTATATCGGTAAGGCTAAAAATCTTAAAAACAGAGTTACAAGCTATT
>SVNL01000061.1 GCA_015066925.1 Ruminococcus sp. | reverse complement strand
CATACTGATCCTGTACTTTCCGAATTGAGTTTTGTTGTCAGCGAACTCTAAATTGATTTGTACATAATCATATTGAGCAAATAAAATCTGAACATTTAAGGTGATGATAATAAATAATAATATCTTTTTCATAAGGTTAGAATTTTCAATTAAACATTATTCCCATTTCTCTCCTCTGATTACCGGCATAAGATTCTGTTGAATGAAGGAAGAATAATTAGAGATATTTTTCTCCTTTTTACTCCAGATTTCGCTTGCGTCCATCAATTTGGAAACACTCATGATTTTTGTTGAAAACAACCGTTTCTTTATAATATAGACTTCATAGTCATTACATTTACAACCCAAATCAGAACCGCTGATATTGACAATAATCCTCAATTGATGATTTTTGAAAACTATAGATGGATACGACTCAATCCTATTGTCATATCTTTCACCGAAAAATGTTCGTATATTAAAAAATAAAAATGATTTAAAATCGAACTGATATTTTCTATTTGCAATTCTTTCATGACTTTCTAATGATATAGATTCGTATTGTTTGTTTTCATTTCTCCAAATACCAGATCTTCTTCACTTCCGAACGAATGGTGTCGTTAAATTCAGTAACGTAGATTCCTTGTATTTCGTATTCTCCGTAATTGCGGTTTTGTATTTTACGGACTTTTTCTTCTTTTTCTTCATTTGACATTTCTGTATCAAATATATCTTTCGCGGTATCCCACATCCTTGCATTAAACAAGCGGTTTATTGGAGTACGAATTTCTTGCTCTATTAGAACATGATGGTATTTCGCAATCCAATATTTCAAAGGTTTAAGTCTTCTAACAATGACAGGAAGAGGTTCTTCGTACTTTTCTCCATTGTGTTTTATGCTTACATGAATTCCATTGGGAAGAACACTCTCTTTTGTATTTACAACTTCAAAACTTTCAGGATTCAATATAATCCTATTTGGGAGCCATCGGTCAGTTGATAGACTAAATGATAATGTCAATGTCTCTTCTGCATAAAGGGTATCTTGTTCGACGGACAGATGTAATTTTATTGATTCATTGTTATTCTGAGAGAAACAGACATAACAGCAATTTAATAATATTGCTAAACTTAAAGTCCTAATGAATTCTTTAGCCATGACCAATAGTTTTTAAAATTATAATTAGAAAACAATTGCAAATTATTAACTTCGTACATTCTTGCATTATAATAATAATTATTCACAACTTTTCTATATTGCGTCCATGACAACCCATTGAATTTTGCATTTTGCACTTCAAAGCCATAAGCTTTATATTCCAGTTGATATATGTAAGAATTACCATCATTTATATAGTCACTCATCATAAAATCAAATTTATGTTTTACTTCATGACAAAGTGTAGATTTCGCCCATCCCCATCCTTTAGATAATCCATCTTTATAAATATAGATATGATTATTATTGGGATTAAAATCTCCACTTTTTCCCTTTTTATACCCTTTATATTCCATTATAATTTCGCCAAATTCTTTTTTGTGAGATTGTGCATAATTTTCTAGCTTTGTAAATCTATCTTCAATAGACAACATATCCCATGTAATGAATTTACATATATCAACAGCATTATATATACCGCCAAGTAAATATCCGGCATTTTGCAAAATACTATTACCTTTTTTCCCTATATAGCCCCATTTATTCTGAGTAAAATTGTATGATGCAATTCCAAAACTCATCGTAAGATCAGTTTTTCCTCCTGTGTATAGTTTTGTACCTAAAGAATTGATTGTAGAAGATGTCATAACACCTAATGTGTTGCAAAAGGCAAAATCTTGAGCAGCGATAGCAACGCCCCCATACGCACTGACACCTCCAACAATAGCTCCACCAATCATATAAGCGTAAGTATTGCCCGAAGACCAATTCCACTCAATAGGATTATATGTCCCATTCGCCAAAACTCCTCCACTATACGCTCCTATTATTGCACCTATGGCAATAGTGGCTCCAATAAAACTTTCTCCACTCGGGTCGGTGTATTTCAAAGGGTTGTTGAGACAATATGCGTATCTGTTGAAGCTCTGTGAGTTGTCTGGTGCCTGTATGTAGTTGTCGGGAGAAAGGAACATGGAAGTGTAAGGGTCATACATTCTGCCGTTCATGTTAATCAAGCCGAAGTCGTAATGATGCTCATGTCCAGTGAAGCCTCGGTCAAACATCAGCTTGTCAACTGAGATGCCATTGCCGTTTGTCATGCTTACATCTCCCCATGCATCGAAATAACATCTCTGCAAGACATTACTGTTTTTATCTGTAATGAGGCTCCAGCTGCCGAGATGGTCGGTGTGTACATAATAAACCGTCTCGACTCCAGCTGATTTTTTCACCACAGCAAAGATACCATCGCCACCATAAAGATATGTAAGTGAATATTCTCCATCTGTTGCCGACTGCACGAACTCGCAGTTGCCAATATATGTCTTGCTTCTCGTAACACTATCCACCGTTTCTGTCATGTGTCTTCTATGATGGTCATGACCATAGGCAAACTGCAATGTGTTTCCATCCATGCTTACGGTCTCTACCTTATCGAAGTCGGTATATGTCAGTATCTGCCCTGAATATGGAGGTTCGGTATATGATGTGTATTTCTTTAGAGCGTGCGGCTTGTCGCTGTGATATCTTGCGTCAAGGAAACTCATATTGTACGATTTCTTGCTAAGGATTCGTCCATACTTGTCGTATGTCATTTTACATTCCTCATCTCCCATGGAAGAGGAAGTGAGCCTGTTGAAATCATCGTATGTAAAATGTTCGTTGTACACAAGACCGGTAATATTTCTTCTGGATGCAAAGTTACCAAAATCATCGTAGGAATAAACAATGTTCTGCAAAATATTACTTCCCAATGAAGTTCGGATTCTTGTAAGTCTTCCTGTGTTCGCTTCATAAGTTTTGTTTGTGGAAATCATATTGCCGCTCCTGCAGTTAATCAGCTGTCCCATGGCGTTATACTGGTTGGCTTGCCACAACATTTTCTTATCACTGTCTTTTATAACACATAGGAATCCGCCTTCATTATATGCGTTAAACGTAACAAACCCGCTTGGGTATGTCGTCTTATTGAGACGTCCGTATTGGTCGTATGTATATGAAGTGTTGTATGTCATACCGTCAAATGTTTCACTCTCTGAAGTAAGGCGCAAGAGATTATCATATTGATAGGAAACGGAGTTGTTGTCATGCAATATGGCTTTCAATGTGCCTTTCTTTCCGTTAGCATTGTTTTCATAGAACCATGCTGTCAGCTCTTCATTACCGTTTGTATTGTTCAAGACGGAGCGCGAGACTGTTCTTCCCAATATGTCATACTCGTATGATGTAGTGATATTCTTCGGGCTTGTCTGTGACATCAGTTCTCCGAAAGCGTTATATCTGTATTTCATGACACCATAATCAGGATCATCAATCCTTGTTTTCATGCCAGCCGAGTTGTATGAGAACGACACGGTATCGTTAAATCCTTCTATGTAAGTGGAATGTAATGTTCCGTCAGCGTTATAGATATTGCAGACAGCATTACCTCCTGTATCGACACTTTTCTTGAGCCATCCGTTGCCATGATAGGTCTTGGAGCTTGACTGTGTCCCGCCATTCTTGCCTGTAAAGGTCGTTGTTGTTTTGTTGCCATCATATACAACAATAACGCTGCTGTTGTCGGGATAGTCTGTTCTTACGAGTCTGTTCAGTTCATCGTATGAATAATACATAACACCGCCTATTCCAGCAGACTTTTTATAGGGTAGAGACTCTCCGCTAAGATTTCCTTTCGCGTCATAGAATTTATCCACGTAAATTTCTTCTCCGCTGAAACCGTAAGTAACATTACGCAGTTCTGCACCTGTCTTATGATAGAATGTCAAAGCTGGATATTCTCCACTGTTTTGACTCCATGAATAATATGCAGCATTTGCAGGAGCGTCAGGATGTCCGTCACTCCATCTTAAAGATGCTGCTGATTCTAATCCGTCTGCTGTTATCACACAGGTGTTTATTCCGAAGAAGTCATTGTCAATAATAGTTGACAAACCATTGGCGTCGGTCTCAGAAGTTTTCCAACCGAAAGCCTCGTCATATTTCGTCGTTGTTTCATAACCCAAGGCATTTGTAGTTTTAGTTGGAAATTTGTAATTATAATCAGATGAGTATTGCGTGACAGTACTTCTGTTTATAGCATTATCATCATTGGGAGCGGACAGTGTCTCTGTTATGGAACTTATAAGATTTCCGCTGAATGAGTAAGAGTATCTCACTTCGGTCATCAGTGAATCGCTGAGATTATTATCGGAGTAAGTTTTCACCGACGAGACAAGGTGAGGCTTGCTTGTATTGTATTCGTAAGATACGCACTGAATGATATTGTTGTCAATACCTGATGCATTCTGTTCTTTGTTTATGCTTGAAGTTGATACAACTTTCTTTTTTCTATCAACAATCCATTTGTCAACAATCTCTTTTTCGTAAGTTATATTTGTCGTTTCCTTGAAATTACAAAAATCGAAATGACTTGTTTCTGACTCATCTGCAATTCCTTTCTTGATGGTTTTGATATTTCCGTATCCATAGAAAGTTTCAGCTTCGCTGCTCATGTTGTCATATTCGTATGTTGTTATAACAGAATTGAGATATTCGCCGTTCATGTCATAGTTTCTTTCAAGCTGTTTGACAAGCTGGATTGACACAGGTCTCACTTTATTTGAAACGGCTGTTCCTGATATTAAGACATTATCATAATCAATTATTTTTATCGGTATATTATTGTTGCCATCCAATCTGTAAGTCATGCAAGAATCAGGCAACAGGTAAGGAAGTGACAAACGATTTATACTTGCATACCTTGTCTTGTTGACAGTTTTAATATTGTTGGTAATGTCAGCGACTGATGTTTCCTCAAAACCGAGTATTCCTCTACCTTTTGAATGATAATACAGGTTCTGGTATTTATATTCCGTTTCCATCACATTTTCTGACACGTTTGTTGTCGAAAGCGAACGTAATGCTCTAAATGGTATTGTAATTATTTTAACCATATCTGTTGATGATACCAGACCTGGAGAGGTGTGGCAGAAATCAGGATTCGACAGATAATCATATTCAAAAGAAAACTTGTTACCCATACCATCTGATATTGATGTTACCCAGTTCTGACATTCTCGTTTGCCAAAATTGATGAAATGATGTTCAATATCAGGATAAGGCAATCGTCTAAACCATAGTATGGCATTGCCTTTTCCAAAAAAGTTACCGAACTGATTACCACTAAGATTGTTTTGAATATTTCCACTGCTACCATTTTCGTAAACAAATTTATCAATGAATCTGCATGTACGTGGAGTTGTATTTTTTGTCAATAGTAACGGTGCATAATATGCTTCTATTCTATCATTCTTGACAATAATCACATCCGATTTACCATCTCCATTCAGGTCTCCTATTTTTATACTATAATCAACCATATTATGTTCTCCGTATGCATCATGAAGTTTCTGATTCTGATTTCCGGGGTCAGCAGCAGGAAATCCATTGTCATTACTTATATAAAATTGATCATGGTAAAAACCATCGGATTTGGAAATAGAAATCTGCCATCTAGGACTGGCATCTTGAACCCATGTTAACAAATCGGTTTTACCGTCACCGTTGAAATCTCCTGTAAAAACTCTATGATATTTTGTTGGGAAACCGCTTTCGTAAAGCTTCTCTAGCGGATAATTATATTCATCCTTGTTTATAGTATATATCTCTGATATATTACCATTTGTCATCATCAAATCCATTTTCCCGTCTCCGTTGAAATCTCCTATGTTTTTCTTCTCAGCAAAACCAATTGGCATTGTGGTTTTATCTATTATTGTTTGCATTTTATCATTTTCAAATGATGACAATTCATAATATGAGACACCTTCTATATCATAAATCACCAATATATCCGATTTGCCATTACCGAGAAAATCTCCTACAAATATTTCATTATTTTCATTGTTTTCATAAATAATATTATAGACACCTTTATATACAAAACTATTCTCATTAGCTATATACACAATCATCTGGTTTTGCGAGTACACCTTACTATCTGATAATTTAGCATAATGTAAAATTAGGTCACACAATCCGTCTCCATTCAAATCACAGGGATATACTCCGAAAAGGTTATAACCATCACTCTTGGTGTATATGATATCAGAACCATTTGTAAATCCACCGCTTTTATTATTGTATAAAGTCTTGCAAATAAGTTGGTTATTATTAAAGTTTGCATTATAAGCTGTATTCGGCACACTGAAAATGTCATCATATCCGTCACCGTTGAAATCACCGACATAACTGACACTGTTAAATTCAGTGTTAAGAATCCGTGTGTCGTCATATACATCTGAAGATGTTCCCCATTCAATCCTTGTCGGATTCAGTTTCATGTCGTCTTTTTCAAGATTGACATACAACAGTCTCTTGTAGTAACGTCCTGCATTAGCATTTATGTTATCATAGTCAAATGAATAGCTATATATTATATCATTCTCATATTTTATATCAATACTCTTCAACAGATATTTCTCCTCAATTAATCTGTTATGTACAAATCTTAATTCAACATCATCTCTTTCTTCATAGTTGAATTGTATTGTATATTCTGGTTCAACATTTCCGTTGCCTGCATATTTAATCTTATCTAATCTGTATGATGTTTCATTAGTTATGTATTCATACGTCATATAATTACCATTAAGGTCTGTTACCTTATTGACGAGCCACATACAGATAGTATCATTATTGTTTTTAAGTTTTATTTTGGAATTATTAGTGTTTCCGTATTCGATTTTCAGTCCGCCTTTGGTCCATACATCAAAATTAGATGTTACATTATTTTGCACTTCGGAAACAATTTTGGAAATATTATCAATCTCTGTTCTGTACTCGCATTGGTTCCCTCCATAATCAATATTATTAACTCTAAGCAACCTCTGTCCGTCAAGCAAGAACCTGTCATCTTTAAAATCTACTGGGTATGCAAATTCGGTTTTATCGTGATATATCGTTTTCCCCGTCCTTGTAATTGCCGAGACTCCACTCAGGTTCCATCCCCAGCCAAGCAGACCGTTGCCTGCCTGACTGTTATACGTTATGGCAAGTTGTGGCTGCATACCGTTAATGCCTGCCGGCACTTCAATAGGAATGGTATAGACCGCCGCACCCAATGCACCTACACTAACAGTGCCACCAATAGCACCGACAACACCATCGTCACCCGCAATAGGACCTCCGGTTATTCCTTCCGTTGGCAGTGTAGTCGTCATAGGGTTGATAATGAGATTCATCATATTACCATCAGTTGCCTCATAGCAGAATCCGTCCGTTAGCAATATACTATCTAATGCTATATAATGATAGCTCTTATTCTGATTATGCGATGTGTTGAGTTCAAAATATTCATCCTTATAAACTTCTTGCGCAACAGTTGTACTTGCGATGAGCAGGACGAAACTCATCAGTATATATCTTTTCATTTCATGTCATTCTTTTATTATTTTCCAGATTCTTTTCTCATTGAAGTCGGAAAGCTCGAGAATATATGTCCCAGATGACAAGGCACTTAAATCGAAGCTTGTCATATCGGAGCATATCTCTTTCCTCTCTATGCGGATTCCCACAGGAGAATACAATGTCGCCGTGATTTTCTTATCATCTTTATATGACGCAAGCTTCAACGACACTCTCTCTTTGGCAGGATTAGGGAAGATGCTGACGTCACAATTGCTGATGTTATCAGTCAGACATTCAGCAGATGTAGTGTCAGATGAAACACCTCTGTAATATTCCGACATCCTGATGGTACGGCTTATGCGGTTGCCGTTGGCATCGTAAGCAAAACTTACGGTGTACATCTGAGACATGGCATTTTTGGCAAAACATAATATGAATGTTGCCATAATTAAAAGCCTTAACAGTGATTTCATGTCATTCCCTTTTTAGTTTGTCAATCTCAATTCGTTGCTTTTCTATCTGCTTCTGCATATCTATGATATAAAGTGTCAGCTCCTCTATCTTCTCCAATAATTTTGCGTTCATTTCTCCCAAATTGACATCGCCTTGTGCTTCAACTTCAGCTGCAGATATTATTCCTGGAAGATGCTTGTTTTCTATAATATAATTCTCCAATTCTTCAAGGTTCATCAATTTATAATCAGAAGAAAAGACATAGTCGGGCCAATAAGAAGCATTCGTATTAATTCTTACGCTTTTTGCCAAGATGCCACCATTTACAGCAAGTTTTGCCTGAGGATTTAAGGTTCCTATGCCCACATTGCCCAAGGTGTCTATGATCATTCTATTTACATTGTTGGTTTTGATTTTGATAGGATATGCGTTATTCGTTCCAAATGTTGAGCCTAAGTATGATGTAATAGTGTTACCTCGAGTGTTCCATACGTCAGATGGTATTACAACATCCGGTAAAGGAGGTGTGATTGGATTACTTCCATTCGGAGAATCTTGTGCGAAGACATTTATTGATGTCAACGTCAGAAATGACAATAAAAATATAATAAATAGCTTGGTTTTCATGACGATATTCTTTTTGTTTAATTAATAATTTTATTCTTCTACTCTGAAATATCCGTAATACTGATTACCATTTACTAATATGATGCTCATTCTGTAATAACCTGCATCACTGATGTTGAATGTTATAGTATCCGGTGTTGAAGTGACAGTTTCCTGATCTATGCAAACACCGAAGCTATTGGTAATCATAACATGAGCTTTCCCGATATCTTCCTTAAACTCAATGGTGAGAGTGTGTCCTGTAATATCTGCAGAAATGGATTGAGAACGGAACTCGGTGTTATCCTCAGAACTGGTGTAAATGGGAATGATAGTTAATTCATCGTTCGTCTGTTTTGCTTCGAGTTGACATATTGCCAAAACAAAAAAGAGTAATGTAATAATATATTTTCTCATGACTGTATGATTTAATTGGTTTACATCGTAAATATACTTGCTTCTTGGATGTAAACGTTAAAATAACATATCACAAAAAATAAAGAAATAAACAGTTGAAAATCTTTTGTTTATTTGATAATGTCGTATAAATTTATATTGGATTTTATTTTGATAATGGAGCGAATTTTATTAATTCTACTCCAGATGGTGTTATAACTTTTGTCCAATAAAGCTGCTATGGTAGGTTCGCTTATGTTGAGAAGTAACAGACATATACAATATAGATCATCTTTCTTCAATTTTGGATATTTGTTTGATAGCTTCTGAATACAGTTGTCTAAATACATGTCAGCATCGTCAAGCAACGTGCTTAATTCTTCTGTTGTAAGTGGATTTATATTGTTTATCTTTAGATTGTTCTTTTTTATATTTTCTATGTTTGCCAATATTTTTTTGCTATTGTCGCTGTTACGATAGTTCCTGATGTTGTTTCTGTCCGCCCTCTTGTGTTTATGAATGGCTTTGATTAATTCTTCATTCTGATTTTGCAAATCCTTATTGGTGTTATTTATTATTTTAATATTTTATCGATTTGATATAATCGTTTGAAGAATAAACACTTGAAGTTATTTTGAAAAGATCGTGGTAACGATTTGGGAATCGTGCGAATTTCTGCGGTTTGCGATAGCAATACT
>SVNL01000060.1 GCA_015066925.1 Ruminococcus sp. | reverse complement strand
AATTACTTTCGCTTTAAATTTAATTGCGGCTGAATTATACAGTTACCGCTGAACTGTGACAGACTATGCTGTTGTATATCCTTATTCTCTCCCCTTTGCTCATAATTATAGCAATATTTATAGTAAAAGTCAATAAATAAATATAAAATTATAGCATTATTTTTGTAAATATGAAGCTTATGTTGTTAATATAAA
Organism: Ruminococcus sp.; assembly: GCA_015066925.1. Taxonomy (GTDB): domain Bacteria; phylum Bacillota; class Clostridia; order Oscillospirales; family Ruminococcaceae; genus Ruminococcus. The sequence goes on along the minus strand of SVNL01000060.1, from coordinate 9,542 downwards.
AAAATCCTTGCTTTTAGCAAGGATTAATACACAAAACTTTTGCAAACGGTTTAAACCGACGTCTTATTTCTGCATTTAAATTCATTTTTTAGGCGGATTGCCTCTTTTAACTATCTTGAAGTCCTCTTTGCCATGAATATATTTTTCCATAGCTACAAGATCTGCAATTGATATATCACCGTCAGAGTTTATATCACAAAAAACATCTTTTTTCTTTTCAATAATTGCCTTACGAAGAAGTATCATATCAAAAACATCTATAATACCGTCGGAATAGACATCCCCGGTCATAAAATAATCTTCTGTAAAACCTTCTTTATGCGGATATATATTGCTAAAAACATTAAGAGATTCAAGAGGTCTGCCGCTAAAATCAAATAATGCCTGATTGTCATAAGCAGAACCACCTGTTGCTGTTACAGAAGCATCATATTCTGCGGCACAATCTGTAGCCCATCCTGAACCGTACTGTTTCCACAGCTTACTTTGCTCTTCCCAACTTATATTATAAGCTCCAAGCCATGCAGGCTCCCAGTAAAATACACCTATTCCTTTATTTCCAACGTTAGCTACTGCCTGAAAAACATCTGTAAGGCATTGAGCTTGTCCCTCTACCGAAATTGGATAGCGCAATTCTACATTTTCGCTGTACTGTGAAACAGCATTACCGAATGTATCACCGTCCTCACTTGTGTAGGGATATGCAGTTTCAGCTACCATTACATATTTATTATATTTATCTGCAATTCCTTTGAGCACAGCTGTTAAATTATCCGTTGTACCATGCCAGTAAGAATAATATGAAGCAGCAAATATATCATAGTCAAGATTACATTCTGCCATAACCTTCGCATACCAATCAAAATGTCCTGATGATGGATCCGCAAAATGATGTGCTATGAGAATGTTTTTGTTAAAATCACGGATAGCCTTGTTTCCGCTTGAAAAAAGGTCGCATATTTTATACATATCCTTTTCACCACAGAAAAAGCAGTTGGTTTCATTTCCAACCTGCACCATACCGATATCTCCGCCAGCCTCCGTAATAGTTTCAAGCACCCATGTTGTATAGCGGTATATCTCGGTTTTAAGCTTTTCGTGGTCGTGAGGCTGCCAGTATTTTGGACGTGTCTGTTTTGCAGGGTCAGCCCAGAAGTCAGAATACTGAATATCTACAAGAAGCTTCATACCGTATTTTGCCGCACGTTTTCCTATCTCGGCAGCCACATATAAATCATTATTTCCACCGCCATAGGTATTTCCATTATTGTCGTAAGGCTCATTCCACACACGTACACGGATATAGTTCACGCCTTTTCTTGAAAGTATAGCAAATATATCTTCTTCATCGCCTCTTTCGTTGTAAAATTCAACTCCTGCCTTTTCAATGGCAATTACAGAGGAAATATCCACACCTTTTATTGGCTCTCCGCCGTTTATTGATGTATCAAAATTTTCAAATACAACTTCAGAAAGCTTATCTGCCGCTGATGCTGTATAATTAACGTTCGTTCCATTTGACGATATAATAAAAACTACAGCTGATATAAATACCATTATTTTTTTCAACATAATATTACCGCCTTTCTGAATTATTACTCTACCGGCTAATCCTAAAATAAAATTTTTAGTTAGCACAGCAATATAGCTGAATTATACCATACACTAAGCTTAAAGTCAAGGAATTTCGGCATATATTCCTACAGTCATTCAGCGTCATTAAAGGATTATATCAATACATTATCATATCAATTTCACTAAAAATGCAGTATCTTTTATTTACGATACTGCATTTTACTTTTTATGAAAATTTTAGCTGTTTACAGGAAGTGCTTTAATAATTGTAAGGACATATTTCTGTATTGCCAGTACATCCTGCATATTAATGCCATTATTGCCACCCTCTACATCTGCATTTAAGATTCCCTGTTTTGAAAGTGAGTATTTTTGACTATTGATAATAAAGCATTTTACTGCAACAACATCTGAAATATCAACAGAAATATCACAGTTTGCATCTCCCGCAACATAATCCTTATTCTCTGTTCCTGAAGTTGTAATCTCAATACTATTTTCATAATAAAGAGTTATTCCTTTAAATTCAACAGCTACATCATCGCCGCCTTCAGGATATTTTTCAGATGAATGCCACCAATCTACAAGTAAAGCCTGTGTACATGCAATTTCTGCATCATGCATTACATCATCTTCATCAGGAAATTGACCATCAAATGTTATTATAATCTTCTTAGTTCCGCCATCATAGTTAAAGCTCTTATTACTCCAGAATGCCGCTGAACCATCTGTAGGCTTTACACTATCAAAAGTTAATGCACCGCCACCGCAATACCAACCTGATTTTTCTGATGATGTAACTTCAACATCAATCACAGCTTTTTTTAGTTTTTTGGTATCTCCAAGCGGAACGATATATTCACCTTTTGCATTTTTCTCAAGTTCGTCAATTGCATATGTAACTGTTGATACTGTCGTATCTATTTCCGGTTCTTTTATAGTTGTACCTGCAATTTCGCAAAGCTTTTTATTAAGAACAGTATCAGTCATTTTACAGTCAAATCTGTCATAGCGTCCACCCGGAGTATCCCAGAGTACAGGACACATATTTCTTGAATATGCAGCTTCACATACTGATGAAAGAAAAAGTCTTGTTGATTCCAGGTCTTTTCCCTCTTTTTCTGTAGGACAACCGTATTCTCCGATTATAACAGGAATTCCATTATCTACAAATGTAGTTTTCATCATATCCATTTCCCTGTTAAGATCAGCAATTTCCTGTGCTGTTCCCCATGTTGTCTGACATTTTCCCCAATCGGCATCTTCTGTTAAAATAGCAAATGTCGGTGGTGAATAATAATGAACAGATATTGCACATCTTTTTGCAGGATCCTCAGGCATTTTGAAAAGTGAGTCACAGGTTACATCAATTCCTGTGTTGTACCCGGAAATAAGAAGATGTCTTTTATCATTATTTCCGCCTGAATTTCTTACAACATCTACAAACTTCTGATTGATTTTGTTTACGAGAGCATAGGATTCATCTTTCCCCTCTGTACCTGCCCATTTGTTCCAGAGTGTTTCCCAGCCAAGCTCTTCGTTCTGTGATTCAAACATAAGATAATCATTGTAATTCTTGAAATTATCACATATCTGAGTCCACATTTTTTCATAACGCTTCATACACTCATTTTCATTTTCGGGGAATTTATTCACCCAACCATTATCATAATGAATGTTGATAATTGCATAAAGTCCTGCATCGAGAGTCCAATCTACAACCTGAGTAACTCTTGCCATATAATCGGAATTTATAACATAATTCCCATCATTTTCCATCATATTTGACCATGCAACAGGAATTCTTAGAACTCCAAAGCCTGCATTTTTATAACCCTCAATCATTTCTTTGGTTACTATAGGACTTCCCCATGCTTTTTCGTAATCTGAAGGTGTTTTTCCGTTAATCCAGTCACCACACGCTTCAAGGGTGTTTCCAAGATTGATACCTATTCCCATATCACGAACAAGCTCCATTGTAGTGATATTTCGCATCTCAGCAGATTCAGCGCTTGCCAAAGAAAATGTAAATCCACTTGTAATTGAAACAACCATAATGACAACCATACTTAATATGGAAACCGCTTTTTTCATCATCTTTTTCTACCTCCTTAAATATATATACTTATTCTACCATATTCTTTCTGAACATAAAATTTCATTTTCTGCAAATTTATATTGCATTATCTGCTTAAAAAATGATATAATCATATATAGATAAAGCATTTACGGAAAGGAGTTCGTATATGGAAATACACAGTATAGGTTATCATCATTATCATGAAAAGGATTTTGTCATTGACCGTCCTGATGGTATCGGTCAGAGCTGGCTTTTTCTTATTTTTAAAACAAAAACTATTGTACGTCAGAATGGAATTGATACCCTCACTGAACCCGATTCATGTATTATTTATTCCGGTGATGAGCCTGAATACTATTGCGCTGCTGATGATACATACATTGATGACTGGTTCCATTTTACAGTCGAAGACCTTGATATACAATTATTCAGAGAACTCGATCTGCCGATAAATAAGGTTATTTATCTCGGTGATGCTTATGAAATTTCGTCTATCATTCGAACTATGACATTCGAACATTACTCCTCTAACATTTACAGTGCAGATATTGTTGAGCTTAATATGAAACTTCTTTTTTTCAGATTGTCAAGACTTATACACTCTGATATACGACTACTTTCAGAAAACTCTCATTCAAAATACAATACTTTTTTACTTCTTCGCAACAGAATTTACAATCAAATTTCTTCAATAGACTCTGTAGCAAATATTGCAAAAGAACTATCAATGAGTATTTCGGATTTTCAGCATACATACAAAAAAATATTCAATACCAGCATTACCGAAGATATAAGAATTTCAAGACTTACACAGGCTAAAAAGCTTCTAACTACAACCGAACTCCCACTTAAAAATATCTCACAGCTTACAGGCTATAAGAATGAGTATAATTTTATGCGCCATTTTAAAAAACATATCGGTATGACACCTACAGAATATCGTAAAAAAACTTTATAAACTGTATTCATCTGTAAATCTTTATCCGAAGAATAACTAAAACCAATACCAAAATCATAGTGCAATAATAAAAACAAGTCCGGATACAATGTATCCGGACTTGTTTTTATGGCTGAAATTCAAAGCATGGCATAGGCTCAAGCTTAAACTTATTTTTAATATGTTTGTCATCTATGAGAGCTTTTATTTCAGGATTTTCGCATACTCCTGTACGGATATATTTATCAAGAACAGCATATGTGAAACCGAGATTATCCTCATCTGTTTTGCCGCAAAGACCGTCTGAGGGAACCTTATCAACAAGACTTTCAGGAAGTCCGAGAAATCTTCCCATTTCCTTGACCTCAGCAACAGTAAGTCTTGCCAGTGGACTGAAATCCCCTGCCATATCACCATAACGTGTAGAATAGCCAACCCAATCCTCAGAAAGATTGCAAGTGTTTGCAACACGTCCGTTGCAGCTCTGGCTAACAGCATAAAGCACTGCCATTCGAAGTCTTGGAGGAAGATTTACAATAGTCTGATTTGATAGACCATTCATTTCAAATCCGTTTAAAGATTTTGCATTTTCAAGTCCGCTGAGCACACCTTTATAAGCCTCGTTTATATTTACCTCTACAGCTTTAATTTCTAAATGCTCAACAAGAAGTCTTGCCATATCTATATCACTCTGCTCACCGTTCGGCATAAGAACACCTATTACACGTTCTTTTCCAAGTGCCTCCACACACAGTGCCGCACATATAGAACTATCCTTACCGCCTGAAATTCCGATAACCGCATTACAGCCCTTGCCGTTATTTTCAAAAAAATCACGAATCCACTGTACTGCTTTTTCTGTTGTTTCCTTTACATTAAATGAATAATTCATCAGAATTTACCTCCGTTTAATTTGCTTCTGATTTCGCTGAGAGTATATTCTTTAAGCATTTTTCCGTCCCTGAAAACAGGCTCAAGCAGATTTCCCTGAGGAATATCTTCAGATGTATAACCATCCTTGTAAGCAAGCTTTCCATCTTCATCCCTATAGACGAAGCAAAGTCCACGCTGACTTTTCTTAAAGCCGCCGTCCTTTGGATTTTTGAATATAGGATAACATTTTCCATCAATTTCTGCATAGCAAGCTTTGATGCATGAACTGAATGTATCTCTTGTAAATGGCTTGAGCATATTCTCCTCTTCTATGCAGTGCATTGAGAATGAACCTACACCAAGAGCTACATTTGAACAAGCAAATCCGTTTTCTTTAAGAATATGATATATTTCCTCACATCTTTGTACTGTAATACTGTCACCGTAAATAGCCTTTACATGTGGGTCAAGAACCTTATACCCCTTGCTGTTTACAGTTCCGCCAAACTGCTCCCATAACTTGAAAACAGTCTTTGTTACAACCTCAACACAATCGCCTGAGTCGCCTCTCATAAGCATACAGCCGTTGTGTGCCAGGATTTCATCGTGAAGCTGAGGAAGAATGTTATCAATCACATTCCAGTAATCGTAGCTGTCAAGTACACATGAAAAGCTTGTATTCGGATAAAGCTCTGTAAGCATTTTTCTTAGGAAAGTTATTTCGTCACCATCAACTGCATAATTCGAACACATAACAAAGTGTTCCGTGCTGACTGCACCATAAGCCACAGGTTCTTTTGTGCAATCACAGTCAAACATACTTTCAAGATATGGAATAGCAGGTACTGTAGCTGTATTTGCAAACGACATACACCAGCCTGCTGCAGCCTTCAATGCCGCATCAACACACATATCGCCTCTGAAATCGAACGCTCCCAATGCTTTTGCACGTGGAATACTGTCATCACAGGTTTCGCTGAAATACTTATTTACAATATCACGATATGTTTTTCCGACTGTTGCCGTAATCTGCGGATACCACATTTCTGCTGATATAAGACTTTCAAGTGCCTGAGGAAGCCATGCAAAATCATCATGTGTATTTGTAATTCCAAACATAGGAACATGAATCGGTACAAGTTCACCTTCGGGAAGTGCAATAATTTCAACAGGAAGATACCCCAGACGATGAAGCTTTCTTATTTTCTCCGAGCTATATATTCCCTTTCCTAATGAAGCATCGAGTACTCTTTCATATTCTGCAATAACCTCATCCTCGGGAAGCTCAAAGAAATTGGCATTGAAATAGTCGATAAGCCATGTCTTACAGAACATCTGAAGTCCGAACATTACAACGTTATCCCAGCGTTTAACTCTGCTCATTCGTGGTGTATAATATGACATTGACTTCGTCATTTTCGGGTTAATCATATCGCTGTGAACTGTTTTATAGAAGTCACACAAAAGCATTGGGTTAATATTTTTCATAATTTTCAGCTCCTTTTTTCGCATGGTATAATATTTATTAGTTCATGCTTGAAATTACAGATACTATCTGTTGTATAGATTTTCTCAATAAGACCGCTTGTAATTAATTCACCGCTGAGAATGGATTCTTCGCAATGAGAAATATAAAGATAAATCTTATCTGCACCAAGCTCTTTCAATTTTTTTGCTGAGAAGAAAAATGTACCGCCCTTTGAACATATATCGTCAACTATAAGTACGCTTTTACCTTTGATTTTATCAATATCACCCGACACGTCAAGTCCAAGAATTTTTCCTGTTTTCCAGTCACGCTTCTTAATACCAAAAGCATATGGCAGCGTTACCATTCCCGAATATCTTTTTGAAGCACCCTCGTCAGGATAAAACATAAACGGCTCATCATTTTCGTTCTGCATAATCTCATCAATAACTCTGCGAACATTTTCCTTCGGTGACTGAATAACAAGTCTGTCAATCAGTGCCTCGCTTACGGTTGAATGAGGGTCAAGAACTGTTACCGATTCATAATTCAATGAATTTATAACCTGAGCAAAATATTTCAGTGTAAATACATCCTCGTCAGATTTCACTCTATCCTGTCGTGCATTTGGAATATAGGGCATAAACAGCTTTATTCTGTTAATTCCGTGAGCATTAAGGTGTTTTGTAAGATACATAAGCGTTACAAGCTCGCGGTCATTTTCATAGTACCAGTCAATTTCGGAGTATCCACAGTTTTTTTCGGGTACATACTTTACTAAAAGCGTACCGTCGGGAAAGCTACCCTGTACGATTTCATTGCCATTGATTTTAAGCATAGCGTATCACTCTCCAATAACATTAATCTGACACATTTTCATTGCCGCAAGAGCCGCATTGTGAGTATCAGGAGTCACTCCGGCACAACATGAAGCATCAACAGTAATTTCAGCTTCCGAAAAAAATGCTTTCAGTATAAGTGCATTTGAGATAACACAAATATCTGTACAGAGTCCGACAAGCTCTATTTCCTCAAAGCTTCTTTCATTCCATTTTGTCCAGCCAAAGCTTGGCTTGTCAATTATATCACAGCCCTCTGTACAAAGCTTATCAGAAATTTCCCAGCCCTGAGTGCCCTTAACACAGTGTACAACGGGAAGCTTTTTTCCTTCGGGAGTATTAAGATAATTTTCGCTGTGAGTATCTCTTGTAAATATTATTTCACCGCCTGCAGCTTTATACTCTTCAATTTTTTTCTTCACATTGTCAACGATAGCAACAGCCTCAGCAGTACCGAGTGTGCCATCAATGAAGTCATTCTGCATATCAATTACGATTAAAGTCTTTTTCATGGTATTAGCCTCCTTGTTTTCTTCTGAAAAGCTTTGCGGGACGATGCCCTGCACCTGTCAGATATTCGTCGGTTTCTTCAATATAGGGTGATGCTTTTCTGCGAAAATTCGCAGGTAAAAGAGGCTTATTCAGTATAGCCTCCTGCACTCTCTGCATGGCAGAAAGAGTGAATTTTTCGGGAAGAAAATCGAAAATAATATCGAAATTCTCAATAATGCTTCTAAGACGATAAAGTGCACATGCAATAATTTCAGCATGGTCAAATGCAAGACCTCCGCTGTCGATTATTTCAAAATGTGGGTAGCCGAATTTTACCGATTTCATTCTAAGTTTTGCGGTTATAAAACATTCCTCAGAGCTAAGTATAAGCTCTGCATCGCTGTCGTTTACAGTAAATTCCACATCAAACCACTTTGCGTCCGACGCGTCATCTCCGCCACTAGCATTGAGATTTTCTTCACTCATTACTGAAACAAATGCATTTGAGATTATCCATCCTCTTGGGTCACGTCCGGGACTGCTGAATACAGCATCAGGCATAAGTGCGTTAGGGGTTATACCTGTTTCTTCTGTGATTTCTCTCTTGGCACATTCCTCAAGTGTTTCACCTTTTCTCACAAAACCTCCGGGAAGTGCCCAGCTACACTTATATGGGTGAACTCCTCTTTTTATCAGAAGGAGAGAAAACTTCTGAACGGAATCTCGTTTATAGTTTTCATTTTCGTCCGAACGTATTGAAAATGCTACAATATCAACGGCAACAGACGGTCTTTCGTAATCTCCTATCTTATATTTTTCGAGAAAGTTTTTTTCTTCTGATTGATTCATCGGAAGCACCTCTTTCTTGTTATTATCAAAGTGTTAATATCATCTTGATGTTATTATAAACGATTTCTCAAAATTTGTCAATAGTTTTTTGAAAAAAATTTTTCTTGAAAATAATTATATAACAATTTCATTCTTACTCTGTAAGCTTTTTTGTAAATTGCTTCTCTTATATTATAATCCTACAAGTTTTGTGAAACTTTATCTCGCTATGTTGTTGCCATATTTTCTAATTCATGATATAATTATAACAATAATTTATCAACACATGATTTGTTATTGTTTAAAATAACGCGTATTTTTCAAACTTTTTACAAAGGAGTGTATTAAAATGAAAAAATATTTGCTAGTTTATTAGCTGTTATGTCGGTATTTAGCGCAATTCCTAATATTGCTCACTCAAGTACTTTAGCAGCAGATAACGATTCTCAA
>SVNL01000059.1 GCA_015066925.1 Ruminococcus sp. | reverse complement strand
GCTATATTAAGCCAATTTTAAGTTGTTGAGCAGACATTAATTATGTTGAATGTAAAAAAACAGCAGGAGAGCTTTAATCTCCTGCTGAAATACAAATATTAATATTAAAGAATGAAGCAGATAAGTCCGCTGCAGCCGTCATTGATAACACGTTCAAGAGTTTCCTGAAGCTTCATACGTGCATCGGCAGGCATTTTGAAAAGCTTGTTGTGAAGACCCTCGTTAACAAGCTCGTGAAGGGATTTTCCGAAGATATTTGATTCCCATATTTTTATAGGATTTTCTTCAAATCCGTCAAGAAGATACATAATAAGCTCCTCGCTTTGCTTTTCAGAGCCTACAATCGGGCTTATGGTAGTATTTATATTAGCCTTCATAAGATGTATCGAGGGTGCAGACGCTTTAAGCTTAACACCGTATTTTCCGCCTTGTTTAATAATTTTAGGCTCTTCCAGAGAAAGCTCTTCAAGCTCCGGCATTACAATTCCATAGCCTGTTGCCTCGACCTCTGCAAGTGCAGGCTCAAAGCGTTCATAGGCTTTTTTAATTCTGTTAAGCTCCATAAGAAGTGGCATAAGGTCACTTTCGCTTTCAATTTCTATACCTGTTTCTTCACCCAGAATTTTATAGAACAAACTGCTGTCAAGCTCAGAGGTTATTGTAACACTTCCTTTTCCGAGGTCGATATCTGTTATTTCAGAACGCAGAATATGAGGACAGTCTGACATTGCCTCAGCTGCAAGCTCTGCTTCTCTTACAAGCTTTATATCCTTTGCACTGTTTCTTATACAGTCCATAATTTCTGATTTAAGCCAGTGACCTTTTTCAAGGGTGTTAATCCAGCGTGCAGTTTTGATATTGATTTCTTTAATTGGAAAGGAGAACAAAATCTCCTGAATAATCATTTTTATATCAGCCTCGTCAAGCTCAAGACAGTTTACGGGAATTACCTTTGCGTCGTATTTTTCGGTAAGACGTAAAGCAGTTTCTTTCACTTCTTTAGAGTGAGGATTAAGAGTGTTCAGGATTACAACAAATGGCTTTCCGAGTTCTTTAAGCTCTCTTATAACTCTTTCCTCACATTCCTCGTATTCGCTTCTCGGGATATCAGAAATGCTTCCGTCTGTAGTAACAACAAGACCAATTGTTGAATGGTCGCTAATAACTTTTTGAGTACCTATTTCTGCCGCCATATTGAATGGAATTTCCTCGTCAAACCATGAAGTCATAACCATTCTTGGCATTTCGTTTTCTATATATCCGAGAGAGCTTGGAACTATGTAGCCTACACAGTCAATCATTCTTACTTTAAGTCTTGCGCCGCTGTCAAGATTTATTTCTACGGCTTCTTCAGGAATAAATTTAGGCTCGGTAGTCATAATTGTTTTTCCTGCCGCCGATTGCGGAAGCTCATCGACAGCTCTTTCACGTTTGAATTCGCTTTCGATATTCGGAATAACAAGTGATTCCATAAAACGCTTTATAAAAGTTGACTTACCCGTTCTTACAGGTCCGACAATACCGATATAAATATCTCCCTCAGTTCTTTTTGCGATGTCACTGTAAATATCTTTATTCATATTCTGCTCCTTATCAAGTATTATTTCACGATACAATCGGAATTATAAGCATGCCGCTTTTATCAAGACATTCTCCGTCAAGCTCATTTTCCTCAATAATAGCGTCAACACAGGTGCTGTAACGTTTTGCGATTTCCCATACGTCCTCGTTTTCGGAGCCGTAATAAAGCTTTATTGAATAATTTCCGTCGCGTATTTTTTTGATTTCTCCGTCAACAGAAATATCCGAAACAGCATTGATATACGCACTTGTATATACAGAAATTTCAGCTCGTATATCTGTACTGAGCATAAGAGTATTGTCGGAAGAAATGTTATATGAAACATCTTCAATATGTATTTCAGCTGTTACAGCTTCGCCTGTAATATTTTCGTCAAGCTCGATTATTTCCTCAAAGGCTTCGTCCTTGTCGGGCATAGCAATCATTCCAGAGTTGTCACGGCAGGCTGTTACATAGCTCAGCATTCCGCTTAATGAGATTGTTTTTTTGTCGTCGGATATAACTGCATTGACATTTTTCGGCGTGCACCATACATAGTATACCTTTTCGGGCATATCTTCTGCGGAAAGCATTTTAAAGCTGTGGTGGATAGGATATTCCATAGAAACAGGAATTTGTTCAAGCTTTATCTCCGACATTGAAACATTACATGGATAAGTAGTTGAATATGCGTCTGCCGCAATACTCACCGACGTACTTTTTACAGCATTACAGCAAAGAATAAGCTCTGCTTCACATCTTATAATTCTGTTTTCGCCGTCGCTTGACTGTATAGGGACGACGTCACAGAAAACAACTTCAGGCTTCACCTCGAATTCAAAAGTATCATCTGAGCTGTTCATATCTATAATCTGGCTGTATGGCATACTGAATTCCATTGGTTCAAGACAGCCATCGCTTTCTTTTTCGCAGGCATATAAAACTGAAATAGAGGCTTCACCTTTGGCAAGAAGCTTTCCTGAAATCATTTTCTTTTCACAGGTTATATGCTCACAGCAGCATCTTACAATACTTATTACAGATGGCTGTACGCTTGTAAGTTCTATATCTTCGGTCAGCTGTACATTCTTTTTCACGCATATTTTATCAGAAGCAAATCTTACGCTGCTTTTTTTAAGATGCACATTCATTCCCTCGACATCGCTTACAATTTCCTGTTCCTTTTTGCCTGTTACTCGTATTTTAACTGAAACAGCACCTCTTAAATCAAGACGGCGTTTGTTTACTGCTCTGCAATTTACATAATCGCATTTGGGGATAAGCTTTACTGTCGGATTTTCACAGCTTCTTCCAAGCTCAATGTTTTTTGTATAGCTTTGCTTCTGATTTACGCATTGCAGAATAGAGCCGTTTTCACTGCAATACATTATTTTAAGGTCACATTTAAGCTCGTATGAAAGCTTATCACCGTTTATACTGTAATCTGTAATGACGGGATTTGCTTCGCATCTAACTATTCTGAACACATCGGGGTAATAATCGGGAAGAATATAGTCAAGCTCAAGACCTTGTTCCTGAATACCCTCGTAAATGCAGTCTGCTGTTGAAATCATTTCCTTGTTAACTTTAAAATCCATAGGTGAAACCTCCTTGAAGTTGCTTTGTAAAATTATATTCACCAAAATGTACGAGTATGACACTTTATGCCGATATATTCCGCCTGCTTCTTTTGACATAAATTGCACAAGCCCTGCATTATAATAATAACAGGCGGTGGTGTTATGCAGACAATTTATGTTGACGTCCTTATAGTTCTTAACATCTATGTAAATTATTTTTTACTACGTACAACCGCAAAGCTTACGCATTGCAGATTAAGCGCCGGACGTTGTTTTATTGTATCGCTTTACGGAAGTCTTTTTTCACTCCTGATACTTGTTCCGCATATAAACAGCATATTGAATTTTATTATCAAGCTTTTTGCCGGAACGAGTATTGTTGTAATGGCATTCGGCTACAGAAACAAAGCTCGTCTGTTTATGAATACGCTATGCTTTTTTATGACGAATTTTGTATTTGCGGGAGTAATATATGCTGTATATATAAGCCTGAATCCATCGTTTATTCACTTCAACAATACATATTTTTATATTGATTTTTCACTTCTTCTGCTGATAATAATAACAGCTTTGCTTTATGTAATACTCTGTGCCGCACGTTTTTTCATGGATAAATTTTCTGCTGTTTCAGGTTCATACAGGATATACATAAAGTACAAAGGAAGAATGACTGCGGTAAACGGTCTTGCGGATACAGGAAATTCTCTTGTTGATTTTTTCAGCGGAAAGCCTGTGATAATATGCAGTATGAAAAGCATACGGAATATAGTAGAGCTTGATTTAACCGAGAATATTTCAAATCTGCCGAAGGGGTTCAGGGTTATACCGTATTCGACCATAGGAAATACGGGAATGCTTATGGTATTTGCACCCGATGAGGTTATCATAGTAAACGAGGAAAGCCGTTTTAAGAAGTCGGTTGACGTATTGATAGGAATAAAGAGCAGTGAGGAATGTGCGATATTTAATCCTCAGCTGCTGAAAATGTAGAAAGGAGCAGATAATTATGAAAATTATCTCATTATTGATAAAAAAATTTAAGGAACTGGTTGTCGGAGATGTACATTACATAAACGGCTCGGATACACTTCCACCGCCGCTTTCGAGAGATGAGGAAGAAAAGATTTTCGGGCTTCTTGAACAGAATGACGCCAATGCCCGTGAACAGCTTATTGTTCATAATTTAAGACTTGTTGTATATATAGCGAAAAAGTTTGAATCAACGGGAATAGGGATAGAGGACCTTGTTTCTATCGGAACAATAGGACTTATAAAAGCTGTAAATACATTCTGTCCGAATAAAAAAATAAAGCTTGCGACATATGCCTCACGCTGTATAGAGAATGAAATACTTATGTTCTTGAGAAAATCGTCGCAATACAGAAATGAGCTTTCAATTGATGAGCCGCTTAATATTGATTATGACGGAAACGAGCTTCTTCTTTCGGATATACTCGGTACAGAAGAGGATATCGTCAATAAGGGAATTGAAAATGAGGCTGAAAGAGAAATGCTTCGCAATGCTGTTTCAGAGCTTGGAAGGCGTGAACGTGAAATAATGGAAATGCGTTTCGGACTTGTTGACGGAAAAGAAAAAACGCAAAAAGAAGTAGCCGAAATTATTGGAATATCTCAGTCGTATATATCGCGTCTTGAGAAAAAAATCATAAAAAAGCTAAGAGGTCAGCTCGAGAAGCTTTATCTGTAAGTGTATAAAGAGAAAAGCCTGAGAAGATTTTTTATCCTCTCAGGCATTTTGAATATCGGATTGTTTACGGCTTACTTCTCTGCGGGTGCAGTAAAAATATAAAATAAAGAAAAAGCTGTTGACTAATCACAAAATTTAGTATATTATTAATATGTAAATATTTAGAAAAAGAACGTAGACAAAAGAATGGAAGAAATATATGAAAATTAAATATGTTCTGACAGCAATCGGTGTTTGTGCATTGTTTGTTGTCAATATTATATCGCTTTATTTTTCGGATGCTATTGTCAATAAAGAAAAATATTCTGTTATGGGTGTTGACGTTTCGCATTATCAGGGCGTTATCGACTGGGAAGCTATTGCTGAGCAAGGGGTTGGCTTTGCATTTATAAAAGCTACTGAGGGCAGTGGTCATGTTGATAAATATTCAGCAATAAATCTTGATAATGTAAAAGATACGGATATCTATCACTCGGCATATCATTTTTTCAGCTTCGATAGTGCAGGTGAAAGTCAGGCTGAAAATTATATTGAAGCAGTCGATAAAGAAAGTATAAACCTGCCGCCTGTTGTTGATATTGAGTTTTACGGCGATAAATTTAAAAATCAGCCTTCATCGGCAGAAACGACTGAAATACTGAAGCCGCTTCTTGAAAGGCTTGAAAATTATTATGGAAAAAAGCCTATAATATATACAACGAATTTTGTTTACAGAAAATATATAAAGGATGAATTTGCCGACTATCCTTTGTGGATAAGAAATGTAAATTCGGAACCGTCGTTTATTGACTGGACATTCTGGCAATATTCCGATAAGGGCAGACTCTACGGATATTACGGAACGGAAAAATGTATAGATCTTAACGTCTATAACGGCAGTATGGACGAGTTTAAAAAACAGTTTGAATAGAATAAATTATTTTAACGGAGGAGAAAATGAGAATACTTGAATTAATTCCGCCAATAAAGGACTATATATGGGGCGGCACAAAGCTTCGTGAATGCTTCGGCAAAGAAAGTAAGCTTGAAAAGCTTGCAGAGAGTTGGGAGCTGTCGTGCCATAAGGACGGAGCAAGCGTTATTGCAAACGGTGAATATAAGGGCAGAACCCTGAATGAATTTTTGAGTGAAAATCCTGATGCTTGCGGTACTGCTTGCAGTAAATTTGAGTATTTTCCGATACTTATAAAGCTTATTGACGCAAGAGATAATCTTTCGGTTCAGGTTCACCCCGATAATGATTACGCCCAGCGTGTAGAGGGTGAATACGGTAAAACCGAAATGTGGTATATCGTTGACTGTGAAAAAGATGCAGAGCTTATTTACGGCTTCAAAAGTGAAATATCAAAGCAAGAGTTCAAAGACGCTATCGAAAATAATACGCTTCTTGAAAAGGTAAGCAGAGTTCCCGTTAAAAAGGGAGATGTTTTCTTTATTAATTCGGGTACGCTTCACGCTATCGGAAAGGGCATACTTATTGCTGAAATTCAGCAGAATTCAAATACAACATATCGTGTTTACGATTATGGAAGAGTTGGTGCTGACGGAAAACCGAGAGAGCTTCATATTCAAAAGGCACTTGATGTTACCGAGCTTAAACCTGCTGAAAATTATTCCGTATCAGAGGCGATTGAAACAGCTGATAAGCGTTCACAGCTTCTTGCGGAATGTGAGTATTTTAAGGTTGTCAAAGAGGATATAAACGGAAGCTCAGAGCTTTATGCCAATGAAAAATCGTTCAATCACATTCTTTTAATTGACGGAGAAGCTGTTTTGAAATGTGGTGACGAAAAACTTAATCTTAAAAAAGGCTCAAGCGTATTTGTTGCGGCAAATACAGGAAAGTATATAATTAAAGGTAATTGCAGTATTATTATTACTGAAATATAAATTATGGAGGAAGTTAAAATGAAATATTATGTAGGAATTGACCTTGGCGGTACAAATATTGTTGCAGGTGTCGTAGATGAAAATTATAATATTGTCGCTAAGGCAAGCACTAAGACAAATTGTCCTCGTCCTGCAAAGGAAATTGCTGATGATATGGCAAAAATGGCACTTCAGGCTGTTGAGAATGCAAAGCTTAAAATTGATGATATTGAATGGATTGGCGTAGGTACTCCCGGTATAGCAAACAGCTCAACAGGTATTATCGAATATTCAAATAACCTCGGATTTGAAAATACTCCTATGGTAAAGTATATTCAGGAAACAATAAACAAGCCTGTATTTATTGAAAATGACGCTAATGCAGCAGCTTACGGTGAATTCGTAGCAGGTGCTGCAAAGGGTGCAAATAATGCGGTATGCATTACTCTCGGTACAGGTGTAGGCGGCGGAATTATTGTCGACGGAAAAATTTATGCAGGTTCTAATTTTGCAGGTGCAGAAATCGGCCATACAGTTATCGAGGTTGACGGTGCACAGTGCTCATGCGGCAGAAAGGGATGTTTCGAAGCTTATTCTTCTGCAACAGGTCTTATCAGAATGTCTAAGGAAGCTATGGCTGAAAATCCTGATTCTGTTATGAATAAGCTTGCACAGGAAAGAGGCAAGGTTAATGCAAGAACAGCTTTCGACGCAATGCGTGAGGGCGATAGCGTAGCTAAGGCTGTTGTAGATAAGTATATCAAATATCTTGCAGCAGGAATTACAAATGCAATCAACATCTTCCAGCCTGATATTCTCTGTATCGGCGGCGGTGTGTGCAATGAGGGTGATCCGCTTCTTCTTCCGGTAAAGGCTCTTGTCAAGGAAGAGGTTTACACAAGAAATTCACCTAAAAATACAGAAATTGTTATTGCAAAGCTTGGAAATGATGCAGGAATTATCGGTGCAGCGTTCCTTGGTAATGCTAAATAAATAAAGCTTTTATTTGATACCCCGTTGATTAAACGGGGTATATTTTTTTGTCCGAATATTATATTACAGAAAGATGGAGTGTCAATTTGCACAAATAAATAGCGGCGTTGTGCACGGAGGTGTACAAAAAATATTTTTTAATATTAAAACTATTGAAAAATATAAATATTAATAGTATAATTAAAGCAAATATATTATTTCTTTTAATATATAGTCAAAGCTAAAAATAAATCTGACAAGCAGGAGGGTGTTATGGCAAGATTACTTTGTTTTATAGGAGAAATTTCACTCGATTTTCAATCTGAATTAACAGAAGCTTTATCAAGAATTGCAAAACAAAACGGTCATGAAGTAGTCTTCTGTGTTAATTTTGATACAACAGGCGTTAACCCTATGTACGGAATTATTGAGAAAAAAATAATTTATCTTCCTGATCTTAACAGCTTTGATGGAATTATTTTCTGTCACGATACATATGCTATTCATGATATGGAGTATGAATTATCCGAGTATGTTCACAAAAACACAGATGTACCTGTAGTTTCGGCAAGAGTAATTGATAGGAATGCGTATACTGTTTTGTTTAACGATTATCCTGCAATGTGTAATATAGTAGAGCATTTTATAGTTGACCATAAGTTTACCAGAATATGCTTTATGACAGGTAGAATGGAGCTTGATGATGCTCATCGCCGTCTTGATGCATATCGAGATACAATGGCAAAGCATAATATTAAAATTACCGACGGAATGGTGTTTTACGGCGATTACTGGCGTAACAGAGGTGATGAGGCACTTGATTATTTCCTCAAAAACAATAAAGAAATGCCACAGGCTATTGTATGCTCAAATGACTATATGGCACTTTCAATCTGTAACGCCTTGACCAACAGAAATCTTACTGTTGGTGAGGATATATGCGTATCAGGTCTTGACGATATTGAAGAAGCACGTTATCATCTTCCGCCACTGACTACACTTTGCGGAAGTACAGAAAGTCTGGGAAAAGCTGTTATTGATACGTTTATAAATATATGGAACGGTCAGACACCTGAAAAGCTTATATATCTGCCGCTTGAAACTGTAATCAGAAACAGCTGCGGATGTAAAACCGAGGTTGATTATACAACGTTCAGCAAGCTCTATCAGAATAAAGAGGATATTCTTGCGGCACTTCATTTTTCACCATATCTTACACTCGACTTCGACTCTGCCGATTCCTTTGCAGACCTTGTATACAGCATACATCTTATGCTTGTAAATAAAACCTATGGCAGTCCGGATGATTTCGGAACAATGTATATATGCCTGTGCGATGAAAGCGAACGTCAGGATAATATGGTTGAAATGGCTCCTAACTTTACTGAGAATATGATTTTATCTGCTATAATTACAAGAGGCAGGGTTGAGGTTTGTGAAGAGCGTTATAAAAGAAAGGATATTCTTCCTGAGAAATATATGGCAAAAAAAACTCAGACATATATTTTCTCGCTTCATTGTAAGGATGTATGTTATGGGTATGTTGTTCTGAAAATAAACGACATTAAAAAAATAAATCACCTTATAAAAGCGCTTATGTTTTCAATCGGAAACGCTCTCGACAGAATAAGAATGTTTTCTGAAAACAAGACTATTCAACAGCTTAAAGAGCAATCTTATATTGATGAACTTACCAGAATTTCAAATCGTCGTTTTATGGAGCATTTTATTCACAAGCTCTATGAAAGACTTCAGCGTACAAGTGAAGCGTTCTGTGTTATGAGTATAGACCTTGACCGTCTGAAATATATAAATGATACTTTCGGACATTTAGAGGGTGATAATGCAATCAAAAGCATTGCGAAAATTCTCGACGAAATCAAGCCTCAGCATGGTATGGCAGCCAGAACAGGCGGAGATGAATTTATGCTTTTGTTCCCGTCTGAAAAGGAACAGGAAGCTGAAAGATATGTTGAAAGAATATACTATCTTATCAGAAAATATAATAAAAGTTCAGACAAACCATATGAGTTATCCGCAAGTATCGGATTTGAATATTGCCGTGAGGGAATGGATTTGCTTGTATGTATGCACGAAGCCGATAAGAAAATGTATGCTATAAAGCAAGCAAAAAAGCTTGCAAGAAATGCTTAATATCAGATATGCACAAAGAATAATAAATTTTTTGTGCATATTTTTTTGAAATAATTTCGTCTTTTTTACGTTTTGAAATCACTCTTATATATAATGTGTCCTCAATAACCGCCGTCAGGCGGTTATTGCCCCGAACTTCATTCGGGGAGCGCAAATTCTTTACAATATGAGGAATTTGCGCATCACATTCATTGATGTCAAGCTCATTTTGCCCT
>SVNL01000058.1 GCA_015066925.1 Ruminococcus sp. | reverse complement strand
TACAACTACAGCTTCAGATGTTATAAAGCCTACAATGAAAGGTGACGCAAATTGTGATAATGTTCTTAATATTGCAGATGTAGTAAGTGTGAAATGTTATTTGATTAACAGTAAAAATTATTCTCTTTCAAAACAGGGAATAATAAATGCTGATGTACATTTGCCTGGAAATGGTCTGAATATTCAAGATGTAATTGCAATACAGAAATATACTTTGAAGCTTATTTCAAGTTTTGATAATATATGATGTGATAAATTTATAAAACGACGGCTCAGATAAATAATCTGAGCCGTTTTGTTTTTTAATAAAATATAGGCGGTTACCTGTTGCTTAGGTAACCGCATCAAAAATTATCGAGTTGTTGGCTGTGTTGAAGAAGCAGTTTCTGTTGGATTTGTAGAACCTGTAACGCCATCAATAATATCTTCAGCCGCATCACCGACGCCGTCAATTATGTCTTCGCCTGCATTTTCAGCATCATTGATTATTCCGTCGCCGTCCTTGTCAATCATACCGTTATCGGAGGAATCTGAATGCTTTTTATCTGTTGTATCCTCTCTTGAAGAATCAGACTCTGATGCTGAATTGTCGGAATTCATTGATGATTCTGCACTTGATTCGTCGTTTCTTCCACAGCTTGTAAACATACAGCCAATCATTATTGCTGATGCACAAATTGCCATAAGCTTTTTCATAGATAATAAGTTCCTTTCTTATAAAAGTTACCGTTAATTACAGATTGTACTATACGGCATACTCGTTATTGCGGATTAAGTTTCCACAATATAAATATATTGTTTACAAATTCTACTCAATTATCCACAGTGCTTTTCAACTTTTCAAGATTTTATTTTTGTTGCAGACAAACGTGCTTTTCCACATATTCCACAGAGTTTTCAACAGGTTTGAAGCTTGTTTTCAACTGCGTTTTCAACATAAAGTTGAAAACTTTTCACTCATTCAAAATTAAATTTTAATTTACAAAATGCAATATTTAATCGGCATTAACTGTATATTAACTACAAAAACAACATAGTGTATTTGTCACTAATATACAATTTTAGTTATTTTTTATTCTGCAAAGTGAAACTATGTATTTACCTCCAATCACAAATTGATTGAAAAAACAGTTTTCAACATTGCTGATTATCTTTCCGTTTTCAAATGAAAAACTGATATTTTTCATCGGATACGAAACACCTATACCTATTGCTTTTACATAGCTTTCCTTTAAAGTCCATAGCTTGTAAAAAAGAAGGTCTTTATCCTTTGCATTTTCAAACATTTCTTTTTCAGATTCTGAAAAAACTCTTTTTACAACGTTTGGGCGGAACGGTTTTACTGGTTCGGCGTCTACTCCTGCCTCAAATCTACCGACATAGCAAGCTGTGATACCGTCAGAATGGCTTATGTTGTAATGTATTTCGTTTTTTTCGGAAAAATACGGCTTTCCGTATTCTCCTTTTTCAATTTTTTGTGATTTATAGTCTATCCCGTATTTATAAAGACATTTTTCAAGCAGCATGTGTGCATGTTCGTGCTGATTGGAGTGGCTTACTTTTTGAAGTGATATTTCCAGCATTTCAACACCTCCCGATAATTATTATACCATAAATACTGTATTTATCAATCGTTTATACATATTAATTTTATTTGCACGTTTATTTGATTAAAAATTTAGTTAAGATGCTACAATATTGTATATTTAAATTTATGCAAATCGCTTATAGACACTAAAAAAAAATGATGTTATAATTGAAATAAGATATAAATTTTGAGGAATAATTAACAGTTTTTATATATACAAGGAGGTAAAAATGAAATATAGAAAGTTGTTGTCAGTTGTTCTTGCTTTTTGCCTTGTATGCTCGTTTTCAGCCTGCAATAAAAAAGATAAATCCGAAAAAGAAAAGCCTGCACCACCAGCTCCTGTAGAGGCTACAGATGAAAATTCCATAACATTTGATGACGGTAATTTTAAATTCGCTTCTATTCTTGACAGCGATTATAAAGCAGCTAAAGGAAGCCTTTCAGTTGAAGAAGTTCAGGGCAATCCAATGCTCAAATTTACAGACTCAGGTGATTCTTTTAAGAATGATCTTATTCAAAAAATACGCATATCCATGCTTCCTATTATGTCGCCTGAAAATATTGCAAAGGTTGATAGTATAGAATTTGATTTCTATGCAGACGCTGTTGATGATAGCCTTGTTGCCGATGACGGTTCTCATCTTAAGGTTCCGGGATGGATTGGCGGTGGCGGCGGAACTGAAATCGCCGATGAAGAATCATGGTATTCGTTTGCTGAATTTTCCGCTACAGATTATACAAATGAAATGTCAGGTGCTTGTCACGTTAAATTTAAGTTTTTTCTTGCAAAATCAGGAAAAAAATGGAGTGCTGAAATGGAAGACCCGAATTTTCTCATTATGAGATGGGGGTTGCAGAATAATTCCAATATATACGTCGATAATATAACTTTCTATGACGAAAACGGAAAATCTCTGCCGCTTAATATTCAAGGAGGTTCGTAATTATGTCTACACCACACAATAATGCCGAATACGGTCAGATAGCAAAAACAGTTCTTATGCCCGGCGATCCGCTAAGAGCAAAATTCATTGCCGAAACCTATCTCGAAAATCCCGTTTGCTATAACGAGGTAAGAGGTATGCTCGGATTTACAGGAACTTATAAGGGCAAAGAAATTTCTGTTCAGGGTAGTGGAATGGGTATGCCGTCAATTGGTATCTACTCTCATGAGCTATATAATGTATATGGTGTTGAAAATATTTTCAGAATAGGTACAGCAGGCTCTATTGCAGATAATATTAATCTTCGTGAGATTATTATCGGTCAGAGTGCAAGTACAAATTCAAATTACGCTTCTCAGTACAGACTTCCGGGTACATATGCTCCCACAGCTTCGTATAAGCTTCTTAAAGCAGCCGTTGATGCGGCAGATAAGCTTGGAAGTGCATATCATGTCGGAAATATCCTTTCAAGTGATACTTTTTACGATGATGCTTCAAGTCTTGCGGATTGGCAGAAGATGGGTGTTCTCGCTATTGAAATGGAGGCTGCCGCTTTATATATGAATGCAGCAAGAGCAGGAAAAAATGCTCTTTGTATTCTTACAGTTTCAGATTGTCCGCTTAAAAATCTTTCAACAACTGCACAGGAGCGTCAGACATCTTTCAGAGATATGATGGAAATTGCACTTGAAGCGGCTATAAATATTTAATGTGTCACTCACCAAAGTGCGTCTTACGATTTTGCAGTTATGATTTAAGATTATTTTAAGGTAAGGGTGTTATTATGACGTTGGATTTATAAAAATCCTCCCTTCAATTTCTCTATATTTATTTTACTTAATTTAAGAGTTATATAATTAACCCGTATACTCTTATCTCCAAAACGGCAAGGTATTAGGCAATACCTCATAAAGCTTGTGTAAGGTCATTGGCTCTGACTATATAAGCTTTGAAATAACCCCTTAGGGTAGATGCTCGAAAAAGCTCGAGACTACGCTAAGGGGTTATTTATTTGATATAGCAGATAATTCAGAGGTCCGACAAATTGTGTCGGATTTTGTTTTAAATATACTCTATATCGAAAGTAATTACAGTAAAGAATTGGTGGTCATATTTTGAAAGACGATCATCAATCATTGCCTTGATTTCTTCAGAGGAGTATTTTGTATCATACGGAATAACAAGGTCGAAAATAAGATTTGTATGCATTTCACCTGAAACTATACGGAAATCATGAATATGAAGTGATTTATCAATATCACTGATTATGGAAAGGATCATATTTTTGCATTTCTGAACGTTTGCGTCGTCGGTGTCAATCGGATCCATATGAATGGTCAGAAGGATGTTCATTTTTTCAAGAACATCACGTTCAATTTTATCGACAAGCTCGTGAACAGCAACGAAATCCTCGGATGCCTTAACCTCAACATGACAGCTTCCAATCATATGTCCCGGACCATAGCTGTGTATAATCATATCGTGAACACCGATGATTTTCTTATCGGATAAAATCATTGAATAAAGAGCAGAGGTAATCTCGGGAGAAACAGGTTTGCCAAGAAGCTCGTCGACGGTATCTTTTATAATCTCATAGCCTGATTTAAGAATGAAAAGCGAAACAAAAATACCCATTAAAGCGTCAAGCGGGAAATCAGAGAATATTGAAAAAACAAGAGCTATTGTGGCTGAAATAGTTGTTATAACATCATTTCTGCTGTCCTTGGCAGTTGCAAGCATAACTACGGAATTTATTTTTTTCCCCAAAAAAGTGTTAAAAACAGATAGCCAAAGCTTTATTCCGATAGAACATATCAGGGAGATAAGTGCGGCTATGCTGAATTTTACCTTTTCGGGAGATAAAAGCTTTTCGCCCGAGCTTTTGAATAGTTCTAATCCGACGAAAAGGATTATTGCGGAAATAATGAGTGATGTAAGATATTCCATTCTTCCATGCCCGAAAGGATGGTCTTTATCAGCAGGCTTTGAAGCCATTTTGTATCCGAAAAGAGTAATGATACAGCTTGCACTGTCAGAGAGATTATTGAAAGCGTCAGAAATAATTGAAATCGAATTTGAAAATGTTCCTATTAAGTATTTTACGATAAAAAGGACGATGTTGCAGAATATTCCTACCAAACTGCTTAATGTGCCGAAAGAGGTGCGAATTTTCGGATTATCTGTGTCGTCGGGATTTTTTATAAATATTCTGATAAGGAAATTCGTCATTTAAGAGGCCTCCGATATAAAATATGTTACTATATAAATAATAATAAGCAAAAAAGCGAAAAATGTCAATACATAAATAAAAATATCGGCTCAGATTGACCCCCTCTCAAAAAGTCAATCGAAGCCGATATTCGTGCGGAAAAATGCACCCTCTATACATTAATCCGAAAATCCCACAAGACGAAAAAACCCGATAATCGTCATAACTCATAAAGAAAACGAAAAGTAAAGCTAATTCATTCACGTACAGCTGTTTATAGGCGATTAAACATATTATAGGCGTCAATGTTTAATAACAGCCGTGAAAACTAAAATTAATGATATGAATGTTTTTGCAAACAACAGATAAGAATCAGCGGAGTTTAAAACTGAAACCTAAATGCATAGAGTATAGAAGTGGGAATTTAAGCATTTGTGCACATGCTTAAAAGTGATGAAAACAGGTGTGTATACGTTACATCTGTAATCAACAATTGTATTATAACTTAGATTGAAAATATTTTCAATTGATAATATTGCGGACTTTTTAGCACTATATTGCTCTAAGTGGCATTTGTTTGGAATGCGAATAAAATGCGAATAAAGTAAAACAATTTATTAAATTATGATGAAGCTTTATTAAAGATAATCAAGATGTTTATTACGGAATATAGGCGGAAATTTACTAAAATCATATGAAAAAGAAGATGATGCAACAATGTGCCATTTTATTGCGAGCGCTAAAATTAAAATAATTTACATTACAAAAAATAACTGAATGTTTTTTAATTAAAATATTTTTGTACAAAATTCAAGAGAATGCAACGCGTTGCAATCGCAATTTTTGATATGCGATTTTTGATGAAATTTATGTGAATTTTTTCACGCTGTGACGAAATTAAACGGGTTTGTGAGCGTGCGTGATAAAAAATACATACAAAAACAGTGCAAAAACGTTATACATTTTTTGTGAAATGGTATGTGTGCATAAAAGCTGCAATAAATAATTTTATTGCAGCTTTTTCTGAAAATTTTGTTTTAACGGATTAAAATTAATATGGAAGCTTAAATTCGCCTGCTCTCCAGCTGTTTCCGTCTTTAACGATAGAGAATGTACTTGTTTCAACAGGAATTATATGTGGATCTCCGCTGGAAGCGTCGTAATAATTTTCAACTGTGAAGAAAACTTCTGAACCTGTATTTTCTGAAACTTCTGTAATTTTAAATCCCTGATAAAAAATGTCAGAACCTCTCTCGGCAGCGAGAGCATAAACGTTTCCGTCTTTTTCGATAAAGAGTTCGTCGAGGTCATTGCCATATTTTTCGCTGAATACCTTGTAGTAGTCTTTCTCAACGTCAGCAAATGAAGTGATGGACGGTTCATCTACAAGACTGTATTGCCAGCCAAAGTCACCCTCGACAGTAGATTCGTAATCGAGCTTGTAAGGACAGCCAATATGGTAATTCCATTCGGTTTCACAAGCAAGCTTGTACATATCTGTAGCTACACTGATAAGCTCTTTATCATCGTTCTGATTTATATCAGAATTAATTTGTACGCCGCCTGTTCCGAACGAAAATGACGGAGAAAAGTCTGATGGCTCAAATGGTGATTCTATCTCACCGATGTCAGTGCTTTTTTCTGTTGCTGGCTCAGTAGAAGGAGCAATTTCTTCTTCTTTTTCATCGGATTTTGAAGTAGCTTCTTCTTTTTTATCTGCATCTGTATCTTTTTCTTTATTATTGGATTCTTTATCTGCATTTTCTTCTTTTTTATCAGATGAGCTTTCTTCATTTTTGTTGGAGTCTGATTTTCCGGTGCTTGTTGAATAGCTTGAACCGTTTAGATTTACTTCCATAGTACAGCTATACATGGACATAGTAAGTGTTGCTAAGGCTAAAATTAAAATTCTTTTTTTCATTTTCAATCTCCTTAAAATAAATTATTCATCAGCGAGGACAAAGTCAACTATGCCGTCGCTTACATTAACTGCGGAGCAGATAACATTTACTGATTTACCGATATTATACGTTGTTCCGGTAAACTTTTCTGTAAGATAAACAGGCTCGGTATAGTCGTATTCTCCTTCGGGCAGAGTACGGATATGAACAAGACCTTCAACGGTGTTATCAAGGGTTACATAAAAACCGAATTCAGTTACACTTGAAATTCTGCCCTCAAATTCCATACCGATTTTACTTTTCATAAATTCTGCTTTATAGCAATCCTCACATTCACGTTCTACGGTAACAGCCTTTATTTCTGCATTTGAAGAACGCTCAGAGGCGTTTACCGAAAATCCGCCATATCTTTTATTCAGCCAGTTTTTATCATAACCTGCGAGAATATCTGTAAGAATACGATGAATTGCAAGGTCGGGATAACGTCTGATAGGCGAAGTGAAGTGAGCATAATCGTCGAGAACCAGACCGAAATGTCCAAGAGGCTCATTAGAATACTTAGCCTTTGACATTGAACGCAGTGCAAGCAGATTTACCGCTTCATTAACATCAGTTGTTTTTGCATTTTCGAGAATTTCGGAAATATGAACAGGTCTGATTTCATTGAATGGCGGACATTCTATGTTAAGCTTAGTGAGGATTTCACGTAGCTTTTCTGCTTTTTCGGGTGGTGGAGCTTCGTGTACTCTGTATACGAAAGGAACGCCTTTTTCTTTTGCAAGGCGAGCCGCCGCTTCATTTGCAACAAGCATAAATTCCTCGATAATACATTCGGATTTACCTCTTGTACGCGGCATAACGTCGATACAAAAATCACGTTCATCTATAATAAGCTTGCTTTCGATAGTTTCAAGCTGTGGAGCGTGTCTGCGCTTTTTATTTTCAATGAGAATATCAGCAAGCTCATTCATAATAAAAATATCATCACGAATCTCGGAATATTTTTCAGCAATATCCGCAGATTCGGATTTTTCAAGAATTTGGTTTATTTCAGCGTAAACGCCTTTCACCTTTGAGCAGATGACGCTTTTACAAAATCCGTATGAAAGGATTTCACCCTGTTTATTAAGCTCAATGATTGCCGACATAGTAAGTCTGTTTTCATTCGGATTAAGAGAACAAATTCCGTTTGAAAGCTCTTTAGGAAGCATAGGGACAACTTTGTTTGCGTAATAAATACTTGTACCTCTGTTAAGTGCTTCTTTATCTATATCGCTGTTTCCTTTCACATAATGAGAAACATCTGCGATATGAACACCAAGTCGATATCCCTCGGATGTTTTTTCTATAGAAACTGCATCGTCGAGGTCCTTTGACTCGGCACTGTCTATTGTAAAAATATTAAGGTGTCTGAAATCCTCGCGATTATTAAAGTCATAATCGTGAATGCCTGCAACAGCAATACGTTCTGCCATTCTGAGTACAGGCTCAGGGAACTCCTTTGGCACACCGTGAACAGCAAGTATTGACTCAGCACAGGCTGAAGCGTTTTCGCTGTCACCGAAGCTCATAAGGATACGCACCTTATGTTCGGAATGGCGTTTGCCTCTGTATGAAATTTCGGCAAGAACCTTATCGCCGATTTTATAATCAGAGCTTTCTGCTTCGGAAATAGCTATATGGTTTTTCGACATAGTATCTGAAACGAAATAGGGGATACCGTCGCACAATTCGATTTTACCTGTAAGCTGAGAGTTACCCTCTTTTAATATGTCGATAACCTCGCCCTCGGGAGAACCTGAACGTGATTTTATATAAGAAACAAGGACTCTGTCATCAGGCAGAGCACCAAGAAGAAATTTTCCCGGAATAAAAACTTCGCTTCCGTCATCAGTGACAACGAAACCGAAAGTACGGCTAAGTCTTGCGACTTTGGCAGGGAAATATCCAAGTTTTGATGACAAATAGATTTTCTGCTGTTTTTTAATGAAGATAACGCCTTCTTCGGCAAGTTCACGCAAAGCCTGATTATAATTAGCTGTACCGCCCTGTCTGCTGTGACATTTAGCGGAAAGCTCACGTGAAGAAAGCATTTTTTTTCCGCATTGATTAAGAAAAAGAACGATTTTATTTTTATAACTTTCAACGGTATGCTTAGGCTTTTCGTGTTTTTGCTTTTTATTTGTCTTTGACGACATTGTGTATCTCCTTTGAAAAAATATACCCTATGACGTTCATCATAGGGTGGATTAATTAATCAATAAAGTTCGGAACGATGTTGATAGCAAGAGTAAGAACGATAAAGATTATAGCAAGATTTCTTGTTATCTTGTTAAGGATAGCTTCCTTAGTTCTTCCCTCATTCTTTCCGTAGAAGGAATCGTTGCTTCCGCCGCCGAGAGCAGAAGTCATATTTTGCTGTTGCTTCTGGTCCTGCATAAGGCAAAGAACGATTATTAACAAACAAGAAATAAGAATTAAAATTCCACCAACAATTTGAAGTGTAGTCATAGAAAAAATCCTCCGCATAAGATAAAAATATGGAAATATATCGGATTAAATTCGCAAAGCGAAAGTAAATCGCATTAATACCTATACTATTATAACATACGGAAACAATATTTTCAAGAGCTTTTTTAAAAAAAATGCAACAAAAAAATATTTGATAAGAGTGATATTTTTATAATCAATATAATATAATGTAACGATAAGAAAAAAATATGCAATAAAAAGAAAGGGAAAAATATGATTAAGGAAAATAAGCCTAAACAGCCTCATAACATTATACTTGAAGACAGAAAAAGTCTTACAATATCAGGGATAACCGATGTAGAAAGCTTTGACGAACGTGAGATATGCCTTTACACCCAGCTTGGAGAGCTTATGATAAAGGGCAGAGAGCTTCATATCGACTCTATGAGCGTAGATTCGGGCGATATGACAATAACAGGTGATATATGGTCGCTCATATATGGTGATAAGGACAGACGCGGACCTGTAACTATGCTTGGGAGACTTTTCAGATGATTATTCCCGAAACGTATTTTACAGTAGAGGAGCAGTTAATGCTCTTTCTATACTCATGTCTTTGTGGTGCGGCGGCAGGAGTGCTATACGACGTATTTCGTACTTTGAGAATAATTCTCCCGCATAATATGGCACTCGTAATAATTGAGGATATAATCTTTTTTCTGATTTGTTCGCTTTCGATAATAAGCTTTACATCTGTTATGGCAAGAGGAGAGTTCCGCTTTTATTACATAATAGGCGGCGTCACAGGTTTTATACTGTATTTTTTTACATTAGGCAATATAGTAATAAAAATAATCCGTCATCTTTTTAAGATAATTTATTTACCTCTTAAAGTTATTTTTGCTCCAATAAGAGCTTTATATGTACTTATGTGTGAAAAAGTCATTGTTAAATTTGTGGGATTTTCCAAAAATGCAATAAAATTATGCAAAAATTTAAAAACCCCCTTGATTGAAAGGGGCGAAATGTTGTATAATAAAAAGACAAATACTAAAAGAAAGAACGTGAAATGCGTTGGTAAGAAAATTAAAAACAAGGAACAAAAGAGAAAATCTGTTTAATATGCTTGCCAGAATTACAGTGGTTCTGATTGCTGTAGGCTGCGTTATAGTACTGGTAATTCTTCAATCCGATTGTGCTGAGAAAGAAGCTGACTTAGTAAAGCTTAATGAAAAAATCAGCGTTCTTGAGGGAGAAAATGAGGAAATACAACGTGTTCTTGACGATAGTGATGTTTCGTCTTATATGGAACAGGTTGCTTTAGAAGAACAAGGTTACGCTTATCCTGATGAACGACGCTTTTACGATATCTCAAGAGATTAGGATTTAAAGGAGTTTTTTATTGTATGCAGCTTGAAATTGGAAAGATTTACGAAGGAAAAGTAAAGGGAATTACTCAGTATGGCGCTTTTGTCGATATTGAAGGCGGCGGAACAGGTATGGTTCATATTTCAGAAATCGCCAACACCTTTGTAAATGAAATAAGAGAGCACCTGACTGAAAATCAGGAAGTTAAAGTTAAAGTTATCGGTATTAATGAAGCAGGAAAGGTCAGCCTTTCTATAAAAAAGGCTGTTGATAATCCACAGCCACAAAAAAGCAGACCTGCTAAACGTGATGACAACTCTCGCCCTAATGTTTGGGAGCCTAAGAAACAGCCTCCTATGAGCGAATTGTCATTTGAGGATATGATTTCTCGCTTCAAGCAAAACAG
>SVNL01000057.1 GCA_015066925.1 Ruminococcus sp. | reverse complement strand
GCATGATATAGCGATTGCTGCGGGGCTTGATTTGCTGAGTTTTGTATCCGAATTTACCACAAAGCAAACCTCTATTATCATAATTGCTAAGGAGAATGCAACAGCATATAAGCATCCCGGCTTATGTACTCTGCCTTCAAAGTGTATCTTCATATATCCCCCTTTAATCCCAGCCATTCAAGGATTAGGATTGTACTGCCAAACTGAATTATCAATGAAATGAGCAATGGGCAAAGTTATAAGAAAAATCAAAAGTATTGCACCGATAACTACTGCAAACTCGGTAAGCTCCGCAAAAATTGTGTTTTTTATGTTTTTCAGATGCTTAAGATATTTTCGTTTTGTAAAATCAAATAGACAGCAATTACTCAAAATATTTGATGTCCTTATTTCGACGACAAAAATGTAATCAGACCGACAAAAATATAAGAATTTTGAGCATACTCTCCGCAGAATTGTCTACGGAGAGCATTGCTGTCACATTGTTTTTTATTACTTCATTGACTCTCTTGTGTAATCGAGAAGTCCGCCGGCGAGCATAATATCCTTTGTACGTCCGCTGAGTTCGCAGAGAACAGGGATTTCCTTGCCGTTTGTCTTGTTTACGATTGTAAGCTCAGACTTTCCGGCTTCAACGTCCTTTCTTACATCAGCAAGAACGAGCTGGTCGCCCTGAGCGATGTTATCGTAATCAGCTTCATTTACAAATGTAAGCGGAAGAATACCTGCATTGATGAGGTTAGCTCTGTGAATACGAGCGAATGACTTTACGAGTACAGCCTTAACACCGAGATAGAGAGGTGCAAGAGCAGCGTGTTCTCTTGAAGAGCCCTGACCGTAGTTTGAACCGCCAACGATAATGCTCTTACCAAGCTCTTTAGCTCTTGTTGGGAACTGTTCGTCACATACAGCAAAGCAGTGCTGAGAAATAGCAGGAATATTTGAACGGAGTGGAAGAATTTTTGCACCTGCAGGCATAATGTGGTCAGTAGTAATGTTATCGCCTACCTTGAGTGAGCAAGGAGCGTCAATGCTGTCCATAAGAGGAGCAGTTTCAGGGAAAGGCTTAATGTTAGGACCTCTGAGGATTTCAACGCTGTCCATATCAGCTTCATCAACAGGAGGAACAATCATATTGTCGTTAATAGTGAATACATTAGGGAGCTTGAATTCAGGCATATCACCCAGAGTACGTGGGTCAGTAAGAACGCCTGTGATAGCTGAAGCAGCAGCAACCTCAGGAGAAACGAGATAAATCTGACCGTCCTTAGTTCCTGAACGACCTTCAAAGTTTCTGTTGAAGGTACGGAGAGAAATACCCTTAGAATTAGGAGACTGGCCCATACCTATACAAGGACCGCAAGCACTTTCAAGAATTCTTGCACCTGCATCAATAAGTACAGAGAGTGCACCGTTTTCGGCAAGCATATTAAGAACCTGCTTAGAGCCGGGAGCGATAGAAAGTGAAACATCAGGGTGAACAGTCTTACCCTTTAAGATATGAGCGACTTTAAGCATATCAAGGAGTGAAGAGTTAGTACATGAACCGATACAAACCTGATCAATTTTCATACTGCCGATTTCGGAAATACCCTTGATATTGTCAGGTGAATGAGGACAAGCAGCAAGAGGCTCAAGCTCAGAAAGATTGATTTCAAGAGTTTCGTCGTAAACAGCGTCATCATCAGCAGCAAGAGGAGACCATACTTCTTCACGGCACTGAGCCTTGAGGAATTCTCTTGTAATTTCATCTGATGGGAAAATAGAAGTAGTAGCACCGAGTTCAGCGCCCATATTAGTGATAGTAGCACGTTCAGGAACAGAAAGTGACTTAACACCCTCGCCGCAGTATTCTATAACCTTGCCAACGCCGCCCTTAACTGAGAGTCTTTTAAGAACTTCGAGAATAACATCCTTAGCAGCAACCCAAGGACTGAGCTTGCCGGTAAGATTAACCTTAACAACCTTAGGGCAAGTGATATAGTAAGCACCGCCGCCCATAGCAACAGCAACGTCAAGACCGCCTGCACCGATAGCAATCATACCGATACCGCCGCCTGTAGGAGTGTGGCTGTCTGAACCGATTAATGTTTTGCCCGGTACACCGAATCTTTCAAGATGAACCTGGTGACAAATACCATTACCCGGACGTGAGAAATAGATACCGTGTTTTTTAGCTACGCTTCCGATGAATCTGTGGTCATCAGCGTTTTCGAAGCCACTCTGGAGAGTGTTATGGTCTATGTAAGCAACAGAACGCTCTGTTTTAACTCTCGGAACACCCATAGCCTCGAATTCGAGATAAGCCATAGTACCTGTAGCGTCCTGAGTAAGAGTCTGGTCGATTTTGATACCGATTTCCTGACCTTTAATCATCTCACCGTCAACGAGATGCGCTTTAAGAATTTTTTCTGTAAGTGTTAAACCCAATGAAATCAATCCTTTCATACAATTATAAACTATAAATTAATTTTACACCAAAACCATAGCATTGTCAAGAAATTAACAAGACAAAATGAGATTTTATGGCATAGATGACTAAAAAGAGCAGATAATATGCAAAAAAGCTGTTACAGTGAATATTTCATTGTAACAGCCGCAGTGAAATTAATCTTCGAAATTGAAATTATCGGCATTTCTTTTTTTGAATTCTTCAAAGACAGCAAACATAGTATCCTCATTTTCAAGTGGAACATATTCGTCGGAATTTTCGTCATTATCGTTATGCTTAACCTCGAAAATAACAACTTCCTCTTCAGTTTCCTCATAAGGAAGAACGACAGCGTAATCCTTGCCGTTGAAATTAAAATAATCGAGAACCTCAAAAGAAGTTTCCTTGCCGTCATCATCAATAAGAGTTATAAAAGTGCCCTCATCGTCAAAATCGTCGAGTTCTTCTTCGTTGTCGAGTAAATTATTATCCTGCATAGCAACCTCCATAAGCAAAAAATATATAAATATATTATAGCATACATAAATAAAATTTACAATAGTTTTTCATCAATTAAGTGATAGGATAAATCTGTGTTTAGTGTGTATCTGAACAGAAAAGCACCTATACCCATTATTTTACGGATACAAGTGCTTTTAAAGTTTTATGAATTTAAATCAGTCAATATATTTTTTCTCAAATTCCGTGATATTTATAGCCTTATCAAAAAGCCAGCCCTGAGCGCAGTCAAAACCGCAGGAATTGAGGAAATCAGCTTGACTTTCAGTTTCGACACCCTCAAAAATGATATTTTTCTCAGTAGTATTAATGAGAATACACATCTGCTTGAGGTATTCTCTGTGACGAGAAGAAACATCAATATTATCTACAAAGAGCTTATCAACCTTAACAACATCAATAGGAGCGTCAAGGAGGAAGCTGAGGGAAGAATAACCGATACCAAAGTCATCAATATCAACCTTAAAGCCTTTTTCACGAAGTATCTTCATATTTTCAAGCATAGATTTGCTGTTTTCCGAAAAAGCGCTTTCAGTAATTTCAAGCTCGATATAGTTCTGAGCGACACCGTATTTTTCAGCGAGGTCGATAATTCTCTTGGTAAAATTCTTGTTGTTGTTATTTATTCTTGAAAAGTTTACTGAAATCGGAATAGGCTTTTTGCCGAGGATATTCCATTTCTGAATTTGTTTAAGAGCTGTTTCATAGATATAGAAATCCAGGTCACCGATATATCCGGATTGTTCAAGAACATCAATAAACTGTCCCGGGTATTTATAAGTACCGTCTTGATTACGCCATCTTGCAAGAGCTTCTGCACCGACGATTTTTCTTGTTTTGATTGAAAACTTAGGCTGAAGGAACATTTCAATCATGCCCTCGTCGATGGCAGGTTTAAGCTTGCTTATAATCATTTTTGCGTGATTTCTTGCATATCTCAACGAGTCATTGTAAATACATATGTTGGTATTTTTATCTGATTTAACGTGACGGCGAGCAAGATTAGCATTATCGAGAATGACTTTGATATCCTCATCATTGCGTTTAATGAAATAGATACCTGTTGCTAATCCGATTTCACTTTCGGCATATTTTTTCTTTTGAAGATTGACAAAAGCCTTATCACGTTCTTCAATCATAGAAACGATTTCTCTTTCAGAGCTTCCCGTAGCAATTACGGCAAAGTAATCTGAATTGATACGGCTTCCGATAACATTTACTTCACATTTATTTATGAGAGCACTGAAATCGAAAAGCATATTATCGCCTGCATCGTAACCGAAGTTATCATTTATATAAGAGAAGTTGTTGATATCGGAATAGACGAGAGCGATACAGGTTTTAAAGTCATGATTTTTGATGATTTTCTTGGCTTTTTCCTGAAAAGTGTGACGGTTATAAAGACCTGTAACGTAATCTGTTGAAGAAAGCTTTGTGATAATTTTTTCATTTTCGGCATTATTGAGCATCCACTGCTTTTCCTTGTCTATATTTTCAATTCTGCCGTATATATGGGAAATTTTACCATTAAGGTCGGGAATGCTTACATAATGAAATCTGAACCACTGGTATTCATCGCCAAAGGTTTTTGTACGGATATCTATTTTATTTTTTTGCGGTGACATAGAAGCTGAACGAATAACAGTGATATACTTCCAATAATCATCGGGGTGAACGTTTAATTTTGCCATATCGTGTTTCAGATATCCTTCAAGGCGTTCTTTTTTACCGAAGAAGTGTGAATACTGTTGAGGAATTGTAGCTGTATCATTGTTAACGTCGTAATCGAACATAATGTCATCGGCAATATCCTCAAGAATTTTATATTTCTCAATCTGGGTGTCAAGAAGATTATCCTTGATTTTGTTTTGAGTGATATCGGTATAAGAAACCATGAAGCGTTTTTTTCCTTCATCGGTAGTATAAGTAGTACCGTTGGCATATACGAATACAATAGAGCCGTCTTTTTTAATCATACGAAGCTGTTCCGAAAATGAACCGCCGTGTTCAAAGAGGTCGGAAATTTTTTCACCGATCCACTCCTTGTCCTCATCATGAATGAGTTTTCCGATATATCCGCCGTTTGTAATTTCGAGATATTCCTCTTTGGTATAGCCGATAATATCGAAGAATTTTTTAGTTGAGAAGAACATTTTTAAAGCATTAGGGAAAATGTCGTAAATAACAATTCCACAGGAGATTTTATCAAAAAGCAGGTCATAATTAAGGGAATTGCTTTTGATTTCGGACTTGTCTTTATCGGTGCGAAGCTGATTTTTATCGGGTATCAAGACGATATCGACTATATCGGAATCAGAATTGTCACGCAGATTTGCATATAGAATGAAATTGGAAGAAGTAGTATCAAGACATTTAAGCTGAGCGTTGAAGCAAATCTCTTTAAAGTCCTCGAGTTGTTTTTGAAGCATAGAGGTTGAAATGTCAATGGATATAATATCAAAGAACGAAATATTGTTTTTGCAGAGAAGTTCGGTATCATATCCTGTAAAGAGAGTAAAATTTTCATTGCATAAGACAAAAGTGCCGTTTGTAATATTGATACTGCATTTAGCAAAAGGAAATTTTTTTGCAAAGAGATTATCCAAAGAAATCACCCCAATCATAAAAATATCATTATTGTAATTATACTATATGCAAAATGAATAATCAATAGTTTTTTAAAAAAGATTTGAATAATTCGTTGATTTACAGCGTAATGAACAAAATGTTTGAATATAACACTTGAATTTACCTAATTATTGATATGTAAGAAAAATACTGATGAAAATATATTCATTAAATTATACTTATTGTAAAATAAATTTTAAATTGAAATCAATGTATTTTATTGTAGTAATGTGCAATAATATTTTCAGAAAGCAGGTGATTTGAATATGAGCGAAAACAAAAATGCATTTCCTAAAAAAGATGAAAATGATTTTGTAAATGTTCCATCGGTTTCATCAGGCGATATGACAGGATTAATTCCCTCAGGAATTGATGACGAGGATTTATATGCCTATGAGGAAATTTATCCATATCTTCCGAACGATTACAAGGATATAATGTATTGATAGCTTCATAATAATTTCGGACAGATGTTATCTGTCCGTTTTTTTGTGTAATAGTACATACTATTTGCATATTGTTTTGACAGTTTTTCCAAAAATTAATTTACCCTCTTTTTATTTTAATTAAACTATGGTATAATTACTTTAGTTAATTATAAAGTTTGTTAAGGCGATTGTTAAAGCAATACTTCATAAGCACGCCTTATACTCAGTACGAAATCTGCATGTATATTTTTTGTAATCCTGCGTATATAGTATGCCTGTGAAATTTCCGTACAATAACAATCCGAAAAATTCGGCTTCACATCTTTCGCATAATATCTGAGGTGTGGTGCCTTACGATAAAACTGTGGTTTTGTGTGCGGAAATTAATTCTATTCCGTATACTCAACAGATGGAGATTAAATTATGAAAAACGGCGTAAAAATGATAGACATTGCAAAAAAACTCAATGTTAGCGTTGTAACTGTATCGAATGCTTTAGGCGGAAAAGACGGTGTAAGTGAAGAACTGCGTGCGAAAATTCGTGAAACAGCCGAAAATATGGGATATAAGCCCTCAAATTCGAAGCAGGATAAGAAAAAGAATTATGGTGCAGGTTCGGGAAAAAGCGTCGGAATTCTTACAGCAGAATGCTTTGTGGGAGCAAGAGGTACTTTTTATTGGGAGCTTACCGCAAATATTTCCAATAAGCTTTCAGCCCTGAACGTGTATACGGTTTATGAGTGTGTTACTGCTGATAATGAAAAAAACTGTGTGCTTCCAAAAATGCTCACCGAAAATAAAATTGACGGATTAATCGTAATCGGACAGCTCGGACGTCCTTATACCGAAATTCTTTCGCATATTGAAATTCCTCTTGTTTTCGTTGATTTTTACGATAATCATTTCAACGTGGATTCAATAGTGTCCGATAACTTTTTCGGCGGATATGCCCTTGCGGATTATCTTGTGAAAAAAGGTCACAGACGTATCGGATTTGTCGGAAATGTAACGGT
Organism: Ruminococcus sp.; assembly: GCA_015066925.1. GTDB lineage: Bacteria > Bacillota > Clostridia > Oscillospirales > Ruminococcaceae > Ruminococcus. Next base: position 4,043 of record SVNL01000057.1, on the reverse strand, counting down.
AACAAGCAGTATTCACGACAGATTTCTCGGATATGTAAAATGTCTTATGGAAAATGAGCTTGAATATAACAGTGACTGGATTATAAAAGACCGTGACAGATACGGTACAATATATTCTGAATTTGAGTTTCCCGATGAAATGCCGACAGCTTTTGTGTGTAACTGTGATGAAACAGCCTTCAGAATAATAGCAAATCTTAAATCGAAGGGCTGTCGTGTTCCTGAGGATATATCTGTTGTCGGATATGACAATTTTACAGTATCGAATATATGCATACCTACCATAACAACAATGGAGGTAGATTTAGAAAAAATGGCGGCTGCGTCTGTTGAAGTCGTTGTGAAAAAGCTGAGTGACAGTACATACTACGAGGGCAGACGTATTATCGGTGGAAAGCTGATAGAAAAGAACTCAGTGCTTGATATCAGCGGAAAGAAATAATTACCGATTGGAGCAAATATAATGCTGAAAAAATTTTGTGGACATCTGAGTACCGTAGCACGTCACAGACATAAGGTTCTGGTGCATTGCATAAAGGCGGGAATTGTTTGGAGAGGGCTTACTCATGACCTTTCAAAATTTTCTCCGACAGAGTTTATTCCCGGCGTAAAATATTATCAGGGAACAAGAAGTCCGAATGAAAGAGAGCGTGAAATTTATGGTGCGTCGAGAGCGTGGATGCACCATAAAGGACGTAATCGCCACCATTTTGAATATTGGACGGATTACAGTCCTGTAACCAAACAGATGGAGCCTGTAAAAATGCCTACAGTCTTCGTTATAGAAATGTTCTGCGACAGGGTTTCTGCAAGTAAAATTTACGGAAAAGAAAGCTATACGGATAAAAGTCCGCTTGAATATTTCCTGAAAGTCAAATCAAAGCGTGTAATACATCCCGAAACCTCAGACCTGCTTGAAAAGCTTCTGACAATGCTTGCTGAAAAGGGCGAGGACGCAACATTTGACTACATAAAAAATATGAATAAAAAAGATTAGTATTGCCAATTGTGAAACCGTACAGAAATGTACGGTTTTTTTAGGTAATAACGTACATATATAAAAAAATCCGTTGACATTGACAGGAAATAATGCTACAATATATATGTATAAATTTACATTATTTAAGGCGACACCGCATAAAGCAAATTCGATTGCTTTGTACGAAATTCGGCTTCGCATTTTTCGCACAATTTCTGTGCTGTGTTACCTTGAATTAATTTTTGAGAGGGGTAATCTTTATGAAGATTAAAAAAATTCTCGCATCTATGCTCTCATTAGCATTGGTTGCGACATCAACTTCAATCTCAGGACTTACCGGCGCAGGCAAATACGCTTCAGCTCTTGACGATTGCAATGATGACTGGCTTCACGCTGAGGGAAGCCGACTTTATGACATGAACGGAAATGAGGTATGGCTCACAGGTGCGAACTGGTTCGGCTTCAACTGTTCAGAAAACTGTGTTCACTATCTCTGGAGTGCCGATGTTGACGATGTTCTTCGCGAAGTTGCTGACAGAGGTATCAACGTTATTCGTTTCCCTATTTCCACAGAGCTTCTTGTTTCATGGATGGAGGGAAATCCTAATCCTGTATCAAGCGTTTCAGGTAACGCAGACCCTGCATTTACTATCAACCCTGATTTTGTTCTTGAGGATGGCAAAACTCTTAAAGACTCAATGCAGATTTTTGATATAATTATGCAGAAGTGTAAGAAATACGGTATTAAGGCATTTGTTGATATTCATAGTCCACATTCGGATAACTCAGGTCATAACTACAATCTTTGGTATGGTAAGGCAGGCGTTACAACTGACGTTTGGATTGAAACTCTTGTATGGCTTGCTGACAAGTATAAAAATGACGATACACTTATCGGCTACGACCTTAAAAACGAGCCTCACGGCAAGGGACCTGAGGGTAAGCTTGCTGCAAAGTGGGACGGCTCTACAGATGAAAATAACTGGGCTTATGCCGCTACAAAATGTGCAGAAGCTATCCTTGATGTAAACCCGAACGCACTTATTTTCGTTGAGGGTGTTGAACAGTCAATGAGTGGCGCTGCTGAAGGAGATTACTGGGGAATGCCTGACCGTGTTGTAATGCACGAGGGCGATATTCCATCTCCATATATCGGCGCATGGTGGGGCGGTAACTTCCGTGGCGCAAGAGAATACCCAATCGTTCCTAAGCAGGGAACAAGTCAGATTGTTTATTCTCCACACGACTACGGTCCGTCAGTTTATGCTCAGACATGGTTCGATAAGGACTTTACAGAGCAGACACTTCTTGACGATTACTGGTACGATACATGGGCTTGGATTAACGCTGAAGACGTTGCACCACAGCTCATCGGTGAATGGGGCGGACATATGGAAGGCGATAACCTTAAATGGATGCTTCTTCTCCGTGATTATATGATTAAAAACCACATCAGCCACACATTCTGGTGTCTGAATACAAACTCAGGTGATACAGGCGGACTCTGGGACAGCCTTGGCTTCATGCAGGGTTCCGGAACAACAATTGACTGGAATGAACCTAAGTATGAGATGTTTGAGGAATCACTCTGGCAGACTCAGAAAACAGGAAAATATATCGGTCTTGACCATCAGGTAGCACTCGGTGCAAATGGTATTTCACTCAATGAATTCTATTCAAGCTATGCAAGCACAGAGGGAAGTAACCTTGACGGCGGTAAGACTGCAAACGGCAATCCTGTTCAGGGAATTACTACTACAGCTCCAAAGGTTACTACAACTCCGATAAAGACAACAACTACTGCAAAATCAACAACAACAGCTGTAATAACTACTACAACAACAAAACCAACAGCAGCAAGACCACCTGTTACAACTAATAATGATGTTAAACCTGAAAAATACGGTGACGCAAACTGTGACGGAGAAGTAGATGTTGCTGACGTTGTACTCCTTAAATGCTACCTTATTAATGGTGTAGCATACGGAATTACACCTAAGGGTTTGGCAAATGCCGATGTTCAGGGCGGTTCAAACGGTATAAATGTTCAGGACGTAGTTGCAATTCAGAAGTATGCGCTTAAAATGATTGATAATCTTCCTATAGCTTAAACATGTATCAATTATGCAGTTATCAGGTTCAGTGCCCGATAACTGCGTTTTTGTATTGGTGGGGAGGGATTATATGAAACATAGCCGTATCTTTGTTATTTCAGGAATCTTTCTTATTATTGCTGCTGCAATGTATGCTATACTAAGTATAAACGAAAATGATATTATAATAGTATATAAGAATAAAACAGGAACAGGAATGGAAAATACAATTTCCTCCACTTACGAAATATCTACAGAAAAAATTACAGAACAGATTGAAACAACGTGTCCGGAGGTAACAGAAACGCTGTATGTGAATATAAATACAGCAGAAAAAGATGAGCTTATAAAGCTTAATAAAATAGGTGAAGTCCTTGCAGAAAGAATAATGGCGTATCGTGAAGAGCATAACGGCTTCAATAATATCGAGGAAATAATGCTTGTATCGGGAATAGGAGAGGGCATATTCAACGAAGTATCACCATACATTTATGTAGAAAAACCTGTTTATCCCGTAACAACTACTAAGCCGGAGCAAACTGCTCCCGAAACGCAAACCACACAAGCTATACAAACCACGAAAACCATACTGACCACACAGACCACACAAACTACACAGACAACCTGTACATCAACAGAGGCAACTACAGAAGTAACTGTTACAGAAACCGAGCCTGCCACAGAAGAAACACAGACAGAACCTATTATATATGACTTGAACACTGTTACATATGAAGAATTGATGTGCATTCCGTCTATGGAAGAAGAGTATGCCGCCTTAATCGTGTCATTCAGAGAAGAACTCGGTAGATACAGGCACATTTATGAACTGATATATATTGAGGAAATTCCCGAAAATCTGCTGAGAGAGTACTTTAATTATCTGGAAATTGTTGAATAATAATAAGTAATTGGTTAGAAATGTGAATAAAAAAGGGTAATAATGACGATTTTAACCGTTTTGTAACTAT
>SVNL01000056.1 GCA_015066925.1 Ruminococcus sp. | reverse complement strand
GCAAAATGAGCTTGACATCAATGAATGTGATGCGCAAATTCCTCATATTGTAAAGAATTTGCGCTCCCCGAATGAAGTTCGGGGCAATAACCGCCTGACGGCGGTTATTGAGGACACATTAATTATAGTATAATATAAAATATAATTTGCAGATGTTACGCAATTATGTACTGATAAAGTTTCCGAATAAAAAAGAAGCACCCTGATTAAAGGGTGCAATGGAATTAGGCTTGACTATCGGATAAACCGTAGGCACTGCAAGCCCGCCATAGATGAAAAAAGTTATTTCTTTTACTTAATGTTTGTTTTTTCGATTCGGCAAAATCGAAAAAGTTTGATTAAAAAATCAAATCATCTCCATATATGTCTATGGCTAACATTTAGAATACAATAAACAGTATCACATACATGAGAGGGGGATACATGATACTATGTATTATAGCTTCTTTCCCAAATGTTAACTATATTATAATCCAATGCGGGAGTATTTGCAATTACACTTTATACACTTAAATGCACTTTTGTGCACCTAAACAGCTTTTTTGAAGTTAATTTTTTGTGTATAAGTAAATATTGTTTACAAAATTCATTTTTTGCAAATATCAACCTGCGTTAACACCGTTAAGACCGCTTGACAGAGTGTATGTACCATAATCCTTGCCTGCAATATTAATATTGAGAGAAGAACCTGAAGCAACAGAGTCTGACATAACCATTATGCATTTGTAATTATTATGAGGAGTGAGTGAAATAAGGTCTGAATTATTTTTCTTAATTTTTATAAGTGAATTTGCAGACATTGAGGTGCTGAAGGCTGCAACGAAACAAGGTGCAGACATTGATGTTGGCTGAGTTACGGCATTTCCTACTGCATAAAGAGTGCCCCCTGCGAATGTAAAGCCTGATTGTGCGTAAACAGAGCTTTTTTCTTCCTTGGTGCCGCCGTATACAATTGTTGTACCGCCGTTTATGTTCATAGTACCTTTTGATTTCAGACCATTTGTACCGCCTTTGATGTTGAGTGTACCGCCATTGACTGTTATATTGTCATTAGCCATAATGCCTGTTTTCTTTGAAGTGATATTTAACGTGCCTTCCTGAATAATAACGTCATCATCGCTAGAAATGCCGTGTGCGTTATTTGAGTTGATATTCAGAGTGCCATTACCTTTTATAGTAATTGTATCATTGGAGAAGAGTGCACCGTCGTTGATTTTATCTGAACCACCGTCGGAAATTGTTGAAGTAGTTCCGTCAACGAGTTCTATGACAATTTTTTTAGCGTCTGAAATTAAAATAGCAGGACCGCTGGAGTTTGAAATACTAACTCCATCAAGGAAGATTTTAACTTTTTCTTTGGTATTTACCTCAAGCTGGCCGTTAGAGATTTTTCCACTTATATAGTAATCACCGCCTGCTGAAATAAGAGCCTTTGAACCGCTTACAGTAATGTTGCTTCCGCTTGATGTTATATGAGAGTCGAATTTTATTTCGCCTGTATATACTTGTTCGGGGACTGCTTCGGTAGGAGGCTGAGTTGCCGGCTGAGGCTTGTTGCTTGGAGTTGATTGAGTACTTGGCTGCTGTACAGGAGTGGAATTGTTACTTGAGGTGTTGCCTGTGGAATTATTTCCTGTTGATGCATTTGAAGAACTGCTGTTTGAATTATTCTCGGGCTGTGAATTCCCAGAAGTGTTCGAGTTTCCGGAAGAATTTGGATTTTCGTTGTTAGTGTTATTTGCTTGTGTAGTTTCCTGAGCATTTGAATTTTCCTGCTTATTTTGTGATGCAGGCTGTGTGGTGTTTGTAGCGGTTTCGGTAGAAGCTTCGGTGGCATTTTGGGAGGATTCAGTTGCGTTGATTGCTTCGGTTGTTTCTGTTGCCGCAGCACTGTCTGAACTTTCTGTTGTATCAGTTGTATCAGTCGATGATACTGAGCTTTCAAGTGTAATACGACTTTCGTCAGAAGACTTCTTTTTCTCACAGCCTACTGTTGTATATGTTAGCAGAAGAGCTGTCAGTAATGCGGAAAAGCGTTTTAATTTATCCATAATAATCACCCATCTTTTTTATTTTTTATAGAACAAAGTGGTTAGAGCTGAAAACTACAGTCTAACCACATTATTTTTTAATTAATTTTCGTAAACTTTGTCGTCGTATTTGAAGAGCACAAGGTTAATTGTGAGGTTACCGTTAAGGGCTCTGAGCTCATCAATAAACTGTTTCTGATTAACTTCGTCCTTTACATCGATGCTGTAGATAAGTTCGAATAATGTACCGAAGTTAGTGGTTTTAACTCTTCTGAGCTTGTAAAAGGTTGTGTATTTGCTGAGTACAGGGTCAAATACGCCTTTATAGTCGAGGTTTTCGGGAATTGTAATTTTAAGTGTCATATGGTTTATTCTACAGCCACCGAAGTTAAGAGTATCTGTAATGAAAAGTATGACACCGAGAATGAGGAAAAATACGACTGCAAATCCGATGTATCCCATACCGCATGCAACACCTGTTGCCATTGAGAAGAATATGTAAGCGATATCTCTCGGGTCACCGGGAACGCTTCTGAAACGAACGAGTGTAAAAGCACCTGCAAGACTTAACGCACCATATGTGGTGTTGATTAGAAGGAGAATGAGGGAAACTATTGCCGGAAGCATAATCATTGTCATAACGTAGCTTTGCGAATATCCTTCTTTACGTCTTGTGACCATATAAATCAAGCTTATGAGTATGCCGAGAATTATTGAAGAAATAACACATATGAGAAAAGGTTCAACTGCAATAGAGGATGTAGGAGAGGTTGCACCTTGAAGAACCTGATCGATAGGGCTGTCGTTTTTTGCTTCAAGAACGTTCTTGAATAAATCAATTTTTGCCATTATACATTTACACTCCTGTTTTCAAAAATTTTATTGTAAATAAATGATTGATACGCTTTTCCGTATTTTGAAAAGCTTGTTTTGTAAATTTTAAGCTCTGAAAGCATAGCTATCAGCCAGTCCGGAACGGAATCTGAGACCTTTACCTCCATTAGACGCTGGTCTGCACCGATAATCTGAGAGCCATAGCTTGGCTCACTGAGAGTTAGATTGTCTCGTCTTTCAGTAATCAGACGATCAAAGGTAAGCCTGAAATCATTGTTATCCTTACCGAAAAAAGCTCTTCGCTGATAGCTTATGTACTGCTTTGGCTTGACGTAATAATTTGAAAGGAAGGCGTCAAGCTCTGTAAAGACCTGCTGAGTAATATACTTATTTGAAGAAGGCTTTTGACGGGTTTTAAGATAATTGTCAGCTTCTTCGAGCGTCATGGTTACGCGTCTTTTTGCAACAACGCCGCCGATTTTCTTTTTTATTTCAAGAAAAACCGTATCATCGGGATTTGCAGGCGAATAATAGCTTCTGAGGCGGATTTTTTCCTTGTAATATGGTTTTGCCAAAGATTCTCTTATAAGGAAGTCGTCGAAAGTATCGTAATAGATATTGTAAACTCCGTATTCCTTGCCGTCGACACAGTATTTGTCGGGATTCATATACTGGTCGATTACTTCCATTAAGCCTTCATACTGTTCCATATTAAGCAGGAATTTAATTTCTTTACGGGCGAAAGTATTTATAGCCATAATTAGAACAAACAGTAAATCGGTTACTGTTTACGTATTTCACCCCTTTCTTATATTCATTTGATATTATTTTACAGAAAAAATCTTAAAATAGTCTTAATTTTTTGTAATAATTTGGTGGGAGATTTGCGAAAGTGTTTTGCTTAATATACAAATAGAACAGGTATAATAAACAAACACGCACATATTTATATTATAACACAAAGAAAAATATAATTCAAGCAAAATTGAAATAGTTTGTATATTAAACTTTATAATATGCACAAATAGTATAAATTCGATTGTTTTATACAACCTATGTGAAAAGTAAACAAATTTAAGCTGAATTTAAGATGAATTTAAGATTGTTTTAAGGTTTGCAATATACAATGTAGTTGGTATTGAAGGGGAAAACTGATATATTTAAGATGAAAAAAGGAGTTGTTTAAAATGAATGAATCAAAAAGATTAAAAAAACTTCTTGCGGGCATAGCGGCTGTGTGCGTGACAGCATCGGCAATTCCTGCAATCCCGACTATGGCTGCTTCACTTCCGTTGGGCGACGTTGACCTTAGTGGCACGGTAGATGTTTTTGACCAGGTAATTTTAAGAAAATACATTCTTCAGCATGAGGGAGCTACATTAAGCGGAAATGCTGCCCTTCTTGCTGACGTAAATCAGGATACATTTGTTGATATTGTTGATGCAGTTGCACTGGGCAGAAGTATTGTTACAGGAAAAGTGAATTATCTTGAGGTTGCTGAGGATATTACATATATTCATCTTGGCGGAACTTCTATTACTGTTGACGGTGTAAATGCGGTTGCACAGGGCTCGAAGGTTACAATTTCTGCTTCGGGAACCTATTATATTGACGGCAGTCTTAACGACGGACAGATTATAGTAAATGTTGCCGATGAAACCGTAGACACAGGTACTGTAAAGCTTTTCCTTAACGGAGTAGATATAAAGGGCGTTTCACAGCCTGCTATTTACATTGAGAATGCTGAGAATACCTCTATAAATCTTGTCAGCGGAAAAACTAATGTAATCAGCGACGGTACAACTGCATATGCAGGTGATTATCTTGAATGTGCTGTAATTCACGCAAAAGATGATATGACAATTAAGGGTGATGGAGCTCTTGAAATAAATGCTGTATCTCAGTATGCAATTCATTGCAATAACGATATTAAATTCAATGGCGGTACAGTTAATATAACAACAGAACTCGAAGATGCTGTAAGAGGAAAATCTTCTGTTACAGTCAAGGACGGCGTTATTAATATTGATTCAGCGGCTGATGGTATAAAGTCATCAAAGGGAGATGTTTCTATTGAGGGCGGTGCTGTTCAGATTAAAGCGGGAAATGACGCTATTCAGGCTGAAACAACAATTGATATATCGGGCGGAAATGTTACTGCAAGCGGTGACAGAGGACTTACAGGAGTAACAGGTGTTAATATTACAGGTGGAACAGTTGTTGCTACCGCTACCGATAATCAGGCAGAGCTTATTAATGCAACACAGGGAACAATGCTCCTCAATTGCATTGATGATACATCAAATACAGACGGCTGCTGGAAAAAGGCAAATGCAATTGCTGTATCGGATTCAATAACAGCATCGCCTTTGAAGAAGTTCAAATATGTGCTCATAAGCGACGCTTCAATTAAGAATGGCACAACTTACACGTTGACAAATAAGAATACAAGCTCAACCGTAACCCACACAAACGGAGCTTCTAAGTCATTTGCTATGTCAGCGTTATCAACCACATTCAACAGCGTTAATCTTGGAGCAACTTCTCAGGAGGTTACAGCAGACGGATATCGAATAACACTTTCAAGCAACGGAATTTCAACTAATGCACCTGCTGAAACAGCTTCCGTTGCAGATGGTGTTATTACGGTAAAGCAGCCCGGTGTATTTGCTGTTACAGGTTCTATGAACGGCGGACAGATTGCTGTGAATGTCGATAAAACTGCATATCCTGACGGCGTTGTAGAGCTTGAGCTTTCAGGCGCAGAGCTTACAAACACAAATGATTCTCCTATATATGTCGAGTCAATCGGTGATGAAGTTCAGCTTGTAGCTAAAAGCGGTACTGTTAATACAATTTCAGACGGTACTTCATATACTAATTCAGATTCTGACAATGGTGCAATATATTCAAAAGACGACCTTAAAATTAAAGGTAAAGGTACACTTGTTGTAAATGGCAACTGTCAGGACGGTATAGTATGCAAGAATGACCTTAAAATATATAACGGAAATATTACAGTTAATGCTGTTGATGACGCTATAAGAGGCAAGGACAGTGTAACTGTCGGCAATGCTAATGATACTGATTTCAGCGTATTAAGCCTTAATGTGAAGTCAACCTCGGGCGACGGCATTAAAGCTACCGAAATCGATACAACAACAGGCAAGGGCAATGTAACTATTAATGGCGGAATACTCAGCATCACAGCTTATTCTGACGGTATCCATGCATCACAGGTGCTTGATGTCAACGGAGGCGATATTACAATCGAAACAACTTGTCCTGCAACAACATCTAACAGCGGTAATACAGGTGGCTGGTTTCCCGGTGGAAGTACATCTACAACAGATACAGCTGTAAGTGCAAAGGGACTTAAAGCAGGTACAACAGATGATACAACATCTACTGAAATAAAAGGTGTTATTAATGTAAATTCAGGAAATATCAATATTGATTCTACTGATGATTGTATTCACGCAAACGGAAATGTTGCCCTTGTCGGCGGAAAGCTTGAATTGACATCAAGTGATGATGCTGTACATACAGATGCTGACCTCGTAATCGGCAAAGGAAGTTCTACAACTTATGATGACATAGTTGTTGTCGTTCATTCTGCATATGAAGGTATGGAAGGACTTAATATCACTCAGAACAGCGGTACTGTTATTTCGAATACAACTGATGACGGATATAATGCCGCAGGCGGAGCAGACGGCTCGGGAAATATGTCGCCTGGCGGCTGGGGAGGCGGCTTCGGTTCTACTTCGGGCGGAAATTATTCGCTTAACCTGAAAGGCGGATTTGCACTTGTGAATGTTACCGACGGCGACCATGACGGTTTTGACTCGAACGGTTCTCTTACGGTTTCAGAAGGAATTGCTATAACAAACGGAAATGAGCCGTTTGATTGTGACGGAACAAAATCCTATGCAGGCGGAGTATATGTAATAAACAAAGGCTCAGGCGGTATGGGCGGCATGGGTGGAAGTGAAATGACATCTACTGTTAAAGCTTCTTGCTCAGCAAGCTCGGGTACAAGAATTACACTTGCTGATAATTCAAAGGTAATAGTTTCGTTCCTTGCAAATAAGAATGTTTCTACTCTTACAGCAGGCTGTAAAAACAATACAGGCGCTAAATTCTATACAGGCGGTACTGTTTCGGGTACAGAGCTTATAAAAACAAGCAATCAGAGTATCTACACAGACGGAACGCTTTCAGGCGGAACTCAATGTAGTTAATAATGAAAAATCTTCACTTTTTTGAACAAGTGGTCATAAAAATGCAACTCCCAAAGAGATTTAATCTCTTTGGGAGTTTTTACATCATTTATGTGCTTTTATGATTATTGTAAAGATAAACCAAATTGTTCTTGCAGGTGTTTTTCAAAGTATCTGATGAAATTATCAAATGCAAGACTGTTGTTATTCCCACTTGTAAACAGTATGTGATTCCATCATATTGTATAAGCGTTATTTGTATCAACATTAAATTTTTTTCATATACCAATCATTAAATCCTTTAAAATATGAAAGATGATCAGCTTTACCAAAAGCGTAATTTATTCCACATAAAAATAAAGCTAACCTGATGATAGATTTTGACCAAGGAACATCGCAGGTTTATTTTTAATTTCACGCCACATTTTTATTTCGTCAAAGTTTATAATCAATCCTCTTTGTTTATTTTGAATTCTTTGAAATGATTTCTCCGCTTACCTTGTGGATAGAATTGGCAGGAATATAGCCTCTTATAAAGCTTAAAGGATAAATGCTTGAATTTTTGCCGATAACTGTACCCGGATTGAGCACGCTGTTGCAGCCTACTTCAACAAAATCACCGAGGAATGCACCTGTTTTTTTCAATCCGATATCAATTCTGGAATCCTTATTTCTAATGGTGATATCGGTTTTGTCTGATTTTACATTTGATGTAATGCTTCCTGCACCCATGTGCGATTTGTATCCAAGAATACTGTCGCCTACATAATTATAATGCGGAACCTGTACGTTATCAAAAATAATTACATTTTTAAGCTCAACGGAATTACCTACAACGCAGTTTTCACCGACCAGTGCACTGCCTCTTACAAATGCACAGTGACGAACCTCTGTGTTTGCACCAATTATACATGGTGCACCGAGGTAAGCTGTAGGAAATACCTTTGCTGTTTTATGTACCCATACATTTTCAGATGGATTATCATATTCGTCCGGGCTTAGTGTGCTTCCGAGTTTTATAATAAACTCGCTTATTCCTTTAAGAGCCTGCCAAGGAAATTCAAAAGAATTAAGATATTCCTTTGCGAGTGTATGATCTAAATCAAATAAATTTACTGTTTTCATATTCATCATAATTAAAATCCAACTCTCTGTCAGTATTTTCGGAAAAGTATATATATTTTCCCGATTAAAAATAATTGTACTATATGAAAACGGTTTTGTCAATCTGAAAATCAGCAAACGATAAAAATCTTTTGGATTCGGTAAATAAAATTAATTAATTAAAAATGCTATTGACAGCTTGACATAAAAGCATTATAATAGTAAATGAGGTAAATTTGAATTATTTGCCCTGTTAACCTGTTTGTATTTCAGGATAACGACTTTTTTAGGAGGTTACTACAATGTCATTGACAAATAATGCAAATGTATTAAAATGGGTTGAAGAGATGATTGCTCTTTGTAAACCTGATAAGGTTGTATGGATCGACGGTTCAAAGGAACAGCTCGAAGAACTTAAAAAAGAGGTTACTTCTTTACCTGATGATGATCCGAATAAAATGTTTTATCTTAATCAAGAAAAGCTTCCGGGATGTCTTTACCACAGAACAGCTGTAAATGACGTTGCTCGTGTTGAGGACAGAACTTTTATTTGTTCAAAAACAAAAGAAGGTGCCGGCCCAACAAACAACTGGTGTGACCCACAGGAAATGTATGCTAAGCTCAGACCAATGTATGACGGTGTTATGAAGGGTCAGACAATGTACATCATTCCATATTCAATGGGTCCTGTTGCTTCACCTATCTCAAAGGTTGGTGTTGAAATTACTGACTCTATCTATGTTGTTCTCAATATGGATATTATGACAAGAATGGGTAAGGCTGCTTTCGATAAGCTTGGCGATTCAAACGATTTCGTTAGATGTCTTCACTCTAAGGCTGATGTTGACCCTGAAAAGAGATATATCGTTCAGTTCCCTGAAGATAACACAATCTGGTCAATCAATTCGGCTTACGGCGGAAACGTTATCCTTTCAAAGAAGTGCTTTGCTCTTCGTATCGCTTCATTCCAGGGTAAGAACGAAGGCTGGATGGCTGAACACATGCTTATCCTCGGCGTTCAGAAGCCTGACGGTGAAACAAAGTACATATGTGCTGCATTCCCATCTGCTTGCGGTAAGACAAATCTTGCTATGCTTATTCCACCTGAGGGATATCAGAAGGCTGGCTACAAGGTGTTCACAGTAGGTGATGATATTGCTTGGCTCAAGCCCGGCAAGGATGGCAGACTTTATGCTATCAATCCTGAAAATGGATTCTTTGGTGTTGCTCCGGGTACAAATGCTAAGTCTAACTATAATGCTCTTGCTTCAACAATGAAGAATGCTATCTTCACAAATGTTGCTATCAATAATGATGATAATACAGTATGGTGGGAAGGTCTTGACAAGAATCCACCTGAAAATGCTACTGAGTGGAAGGGCTCAAAGGTAAATGGTAAGGAATTTACACAGGCAGGCGAAAAACTTGCTCATCCAAACTCACGTTTCACAGCTCCTGCTGTAAATTGCCCATGCATTTCACCTGAATTTGATAATCCTGATGGTGTTCCGATTTCAGCTATCGTATTCGGTGGACGTCGTGCATCTACAACTCCACTTGTATATCAGTCATTTGACTGGACTCACGGAACTTATATCGGTTCAGCTGTTTCTTCAGAAACAACTGCTGCTGCAACAGGTGCAGTTGGCGTGCTTCGTCACGATCCTATGGCTATGAAGCCATTCATCGGCTATAATGTTGGTGATTATTGGGCGCACTGGCTTGAAATGGGTAAGAAGCTTGGCGATAAGGCTCCTAAGATTTTCAATGTTAACTGGTTCAAGCAGGATGAGAACGGTAGCTTTATCTGGCCTGGATTTGGCGATAACATGAGAGTTCTTGACTGGATTATCAAGAGATGTGACGAAACTGTTGATGCAGATGAAACTGCTATCGGTTATCTCCCTAAGAAAAATGATATCAATGTTGAGGGCATCGAAGATGAAGTTACACCTGAAATCATGGATAAGCTTCTTAATGTTGATACAGATCTCTGGAAGAAGGAAATTGCTGAGATGAGAAGATATTATGATGAGGATATTGCTGCTAAGGGTGGTAATGTACCTGCAGAACTTTATGCTCAGCTTGAAAACCTTGAAAAGAGACTTGGTTAATCTTTAATATATTTAATTAGGACGGCTTTAAGTCGTCCTAATTTTCATAAAGGAGGGAAATAATGAATAAGATAAAAATAATTATTTTGATATATTTTTTACTAATAAACATTATCGCATTTACAGCTATGTTTATTGATAAGCAAAAAGCGATAAAGCATAAATGGCGTGTTCCTGAAAAGATACTTTTTCTCTTTGTTGTTTTGGGCGGAGGAATTGGCGGTACCGCAGGTATGATGGTATTCCGACATAAAACAAAACACTGGTATTTTAAATTTGGATTTCCTCTTATAACATTAGCAGAAATTATAGCGGTAGTTGTTATATGTGTTAGATATATATAAATGATTTGTTACTTTTTTATAAAAATGACATTATTTCCCGTTACGAGTTTTCATCTGAAATCTATTTACAATAAAGTCTGATTGTGCTATAATAATATTTGTATCGTGAAAAATGATATATAAAAATGAAATAAAAGGTTTCGGAGGTTAAAATGGACAAGAAAGATGAACGCTATCTTAATATAACACTGAAAAATGAAGAACAGCAGGATGAAGTAGTTATTTCCCTTGCGGGAATATTCAAAATGCTCAAAAAATATTTCCTTATCTGGATTGTTACAGCTGTTGTAATTGCAGGTCTTGTATTCGGCGGCTCAGCAATCAGCACAAGACGTTCTTCAAACAGAACTCCTCTTACAGCTCTTGTAAGCTTTACATTTGATGGTATCGAACAGGGTAAAGCTCCTGACGGAACTGAATTTGATGAATATTCAATTAAAAACCCAGCTGTAATCGAAAGAAGTCTTACAGATCTCGGACATTCACTAGATATGCTTGAAGATGTACGTCAGGGAATTACAATTGATGGCATAAGACCTGCCGATGCGATTGACAGAATTACAGCATATAAGTCAATTTATGAAAGTGGAAATACCAATTCTCTTAATGCGGCACAAAAAATGCTTGAAACAAAGTATACTCCTACACAGTATAAGGTAAACTTCAACTACTCAGCAACAGGTCTTAGTGGTAGTGAAGCTGCAAACCTCTTTAATACAATTCTTGAAAACTATCGTGGCTACTTCT
>SVNL01000055.1 GCA_015066925.1 Ruminococcus sp. | reverse complement strand
ATTTTATCGAAACTATGAATATTTCTCAGCAGATTACTATGGAGGATTGCAAAAAACAATCTCTCCGTCATAAAATTGCAGGAGGTATTCTTAATATTTTTGCACCTTTATTATAAAAATTGGTATATTTAATGTCTGCTCAACAACTTAAAATTGGCTTAATATAGCTTTTTAAAGCCAATTTTAAGTTGGCAAAGTGCAAGAAAAGATAATGGAATTGATAAATTTTCTTGCACTTTGTTTTGCCCTATAGGGCAAAATGAGCTTGACATCAATGAATGTGATGCGCAAATTCCTCATATTGTAAAGAATTTGCGCTCCCCGAATGAAGTTCGGGGCAATAACCGCCTGACGGCGGTTATTGAGGACACATTATTTATAATGCCTGCAAAAAAATTTGCAGGCATTTTTATGTTTATCTGTATTTATAAAGCTGAAAATTATCAAATCCGTCAAGAAGTGTTGTAACCTTGCCGAATGCTTTACAGGTTCCTTTAGCAACACAGTTTACAGCGTCTTTGGCTATATTGCAATTTACGCCAAGTGTACGCTTTATAAGCATAGGAAGTCCGCCAAGTAACGCTCCACCGCCTGTAAGAAGCAATCCATTATCATAAATATCGCCAACAAGCTCAGGTGGAGTATCCTCAAGAACCTTTCGTATAGCTTCAATTATAGCAAATGTATCGTCCTCTATAGCTTCAAAAAGCTCAGTTTCACTTAATATAACCTGTTCGGGAAGTCCTCTCAGCAGATTTCTGCCCTTTACAATCATAGTAATCTCATCGCTTGGGTCATATAAATTCGCAAGCTGTTTTTTGATATTTTCGGCAGTTCTCGGACCTATAAGCATTTTATATTTATTTTGCATATATCTTATAATAGATCTGTCAATTTTATTTCCCGCAATTTTGATTGAATGTGAAGTAACTACACCGTTCATTGATACAATTGCAATATCAGTTGTTCCACCACCGATATCAACAACCATATGTCCTCTTGCCTTTGTAATATTTACTCCTGCTCCAATCATAGCCGCAATCGGTGCCTGAATAAGATATATCTGTCTTGTACCTATACTTCTTGCCGCATCAACTACGGCACGGCTTTCTACATCTGTAATAAATGACGGTATACATATAATTATTCTTGGCTTTATAAGTTGATGTCCTGCTATTTTCAGAATAAATTCTCTTATCATACTGTGAGCAAGGTCATCATCGGAAATAACGCCCTCATTAATCGGACTTACAACCGCTATGTAATCCGGGTTTTTACCAATCATATCATAAGCCTCTGAACCAACTGCAAGAACTCGTTCGGTTCTGGTATTATATGAGATAACCGAAGGCTCGCTCAACACAACCCCTTTGTTTCCCATAGTAATAACAACGTTTGATGTTCCGAGATCTATACCAATATCTGAATTTGCCATTTTTATCTCCTTTATTTCATTTCAAAAAGTGAATTCTGACTGTCTTTTTCTTCTCCGCAAAGCATACGTTTAAGACAGGTATAACGTCTTGTACGACGGTTGTTATCAACCATACCATTTATCTTTTCTTCATTACCGATTAAAATCATAAGCTTTTTAGCTCTCGTAACAGCGGTATAAAGCAGATTACGGTAATAGAGCTTTTCAAATCCGCCCATAACAGGCATAATAACAGCTTCAAATTCACAGCCCTGACTTTTATGTACGGTAATGGCATATGCAAGCTCGACCTGTGACATAAGGTCGAAAGTATACACAGCAACTCGTCCGTCAAAATTAATAACGATATCTGAGGTTGCTTTATTTATGTTTATAATTCTGCCTATATCACCGTTAAAAATACCGGTTCCCTGTTCATCCTCACCGCGTTTCCAGACAATATCATAGTTGTTTTTTGTCTGCATTACCTTATCGCCTTCACGGAATGTAAAAAGAATACTTTTCATTTCGCTTTTTTTATCACTTGGAGGATTTATAACATTCTGAAGAACCTTATTAAGCTCAACAGAGCCTAAAGTTCCTTTTCTGGACGGAGTTAAAATCTGTATATCATCAAATGAAGAATAATTATAAGCCTTTGGCAGACGTGTATTTGCAAGCTCTGTAATAAGCTTTACGGCTTCCTGATAATCATTTCTGCTGAAAAAGAAAAAGTCATTTTTCTTTTGTGTAAGGTCAGGATATTCTCCTCTGACAATTTTATGAGCGTTAGTAACGATACAGCTTTGCTTTGCCTGACGAAAAATTTCTTTAAGCTCTGTAACCGCAATAATACCGCTGTCGATTATATCTTTTAGAATATTTCCTGCACCTACTGAAGGAAGCTGGTCGCTGTCACCAACCATAATCAACTTACAGCCCAGTCTTAAAGCACGAAGCAGACTCTCGAAAAGAAGAACGTCCACCATAGACATTTCGTCAATTATTACAACGTCGCAAACAAGCGGATTTGTTTCATTATGTTTGAATTTAAGCTTTCCGCCTACATCAAATTCAACTTCAAGAAGACGGTGTATTGTTTTCGCCTCATAGCCTGTTAAATCAGAAATACGTTTTGCGGCACGTCCTGTAGGAGCTGTTAAAAGGACATTACAGCCCTGCTTTTCAAAAATAGAAATTACAGCATTTAAAGTAGTGGTTTTACCTGTACCGGGACCACCTGTCATAACCATAAGTCCCTTTGATATTGCCGAAGTTATCGCATTTCGCTGAAGCTCTGCATATTTTATACCCTTTTCCTCTTCTTCAAGGTCTATCAATACATCATAATCATAATCGACAGGCGATGTAAAATCACGCAAAATTTTTACTCTGTCGGCTATGAATTTTTCCGCATAGAAGTAATCGGGCAAATACACATACTCTCGTTCTTTTTTTATGTATTCAAACAATTCGTTTTCATCAAGTGCTTCGTTATAGGCAGAATAAAAATCTCTTTCGTTTATCTGCAAAATATTCTGTGCTTTTACCGCAAGTGCTTCAAGCGGCAGACAGGTATGTCCGCCCATTGCGTTAACGCTGAGAATATATTGTATACCTGCAATAATGCGTTTGGGCGAATTTTTTTCTATTTTTATGTCGCCGGCAATAAAATCAGCCTTTTTAAAATCAAGTTCTATTCCGCTTCCGCAAAGAACATATGGATTTGACTGAACAACGTCATACGCACCATCGCCGAATTTCTGATAAGCTTTCATTGCAAATTGTGATTTTATACCATATTTGGAAAGGTAAGACATTATACAGCGCAAAGAAAAAATTTTTTTTACCTCACCTGCAATTTCCTCGCATTTTTTCTCTGATATACCCTTGACTTCACTTAATTTGTACGGATTATTCTCCATTATATCAAGAGTGGCATCACCGAAAACTGATACAATTCTTTTTGCAAGAGAAGGCCCTATTCCTTTGATAACACCGGAAGAAAGATATTTTTGTATATTTACAACAGTATCGGGAAGCTTTCTTTCACAATATTCAGCTCTGAACTGCGTACCGAATTTAGGGTGAGTAATATAACTGCCTTCAAGTATTAGTCCTTCACCGTCTTCGATATCCCCCAATTCACCGACAACAGTAATAAGCTCTCCACCTGCGTCAAGGTCGAGAACAATATAACCGTTTGATTCATTTTTAAACAAAACATTTTCAACCGTACCTTCAATATGAAGAATTTGCTGTTCCATATGAATCTTCCTTACAATAATAATAGTCACTTTATATTATACTATTTTTTTGTTTCAATTGCAAACATTTCGCACAATTTTTTTTCAAGCTCTGAATATTGAACAATTTCTTTTATGTTATTATGTAAGCAAAACTCGTTAATGAGAAAAAGCTGCTGCTTTTCGGTACTGAAATTCACAACAAGAATCCTGTCAGAAACATCAAAATCAGTAGTTCTGATATAATTTTCAATCTCATCAAGACGCTGTTTTAGAAGGATGTCATTGTCAAAAACAGGAATTAAAAAAACAAATCCTGTATTTTTTCTTTTTAAACTTCTGTCAGAAAAAAGGCAATATGCCTCAACGGTTACAATAATTACCAGAATCAGTACAGAAGTTAAAATAACACCATCCATAAACAAGCCCCCTTAATTTTCATATAACACTCAAAACCTATTCTGTTATCTTATTTTATGAAAAGGTGTAATTCTTTGTGCTTGACCTTGGCGGCAAATTGTGGTAACATATATTCATATGAATATGTAAAGGAGGATTTTATGGGGCCGTTTGAATACATAATTACAAAAATTGAAGGTGAATACGCGTATCTTGAACGTATTGACACAGGCGATGAAATATATATAGCACTTGCACTTCTCCCATTTGGCTGTGATACGGGTACACGTCTTTTATGGGAAAATTTTGAATACTCAATAATATAATTTCAAAATGTATCTTTGATTATTCCGAATAGAATTAATCCGACAGTAATATATATGTATTATATTGAAAATCGGAGGAAATCTATGCTGGTAAAGAATAAAATAATCAGAGATACTATTTTTTTAACTTTCATACAGCTTCTGCTTGATTCATCGGCTCTTCTTTTGAATATTTTCATTACTCACCGTCTTGGAACATCAGCAATAGGAATTCTGTCGCTTACAGGTTCGTTTATGTTACTTATAGGAATGGTTTCAAACGGAAATGCTTTTCTTTGTATAAGCAGACTGGTATCCGAGGAGTATGGAAAAAAGAATGGTAATCCAAGCAGAATACTGCTTTACGGAATAATAATGTGTGCATTTCTGAGTATCATGTGCGGTATAATCATTTATATATTTTCAGAAAAAATAAGCATGGGATTTTTTAAAAATAATGCAATGTGCAAGCCTATAAGACTTCTCGCCCTGGCACTTCCGATAGGTGCTTTTTCAGCCTGCTTCAAAGGATTTTTCAATGCGGGAAGAACTGTTAAAATTACCGCTTTTGCCGATATAATCGAATTTGCGGTTAAAGCAGCTGTAATTTGCATTTCAACACTTGCAATAAAGGTTCCGACGGATGCCGCTGTGTGTAATATTATGGTTAGCGGAATTATTGTAGGAAATCTTACATCTCTTATTACACTTTTTATTTTATTTCTGAAAAAGTACAAATTTCACAAAGGCTCTCCTTCAATTTCAATGAAAAAATACATTTCTCTTGCTGTTCCGATAATGGCAGGAGGTTGTCTAACCTCATTTTTAAGCAGTGCAAACGACGCTCTTATTCCTATAACACTAAGACAGTTCGGAAGCTCGGTAAAGGAGTCACTGAGTCAGTTCGGAGTTTTTGAAGCAATTGTAATCCCCACATTATTCTTTCCATCTGTAGTTATGTGCTCACTTTCGGGAATTGTTATATCCGAAACCGCAAGAGCCTCGGCAAATAATCTTGTAAACAGAATAAAAAGTATTGCAGAAAATCTAATTGAAAAAACCTTGATTTTTTCAATTTTAACATCATTTGTGCTTATGCGTTTCGGCAATGAAATCGGTAGACTCCTTGATGGAGGTCAGCTTGCAGGAAATATGATTACAATTATTGCTCCCGTTGTTCCGTTTATATATCTGGAAATAATTCTTGAAGCTATGATAAAGGGAATGGGTATGCAGGCTTTTTCATCTCTTAATTACCTTGCCGAATATATTATAAGAATTTCAATTGTTCTGATTTTTGTGCCGATTATGGGATTTTACGGAATTGTACTCTCCTATTACGCAAGCAATATAATCGGTAACTCCAGCCGCCTTATAAAAATATTCAGAACTGTAAAGCCTGATTTAAAATTCCGTAGGGCTTTTCTTTTTCCACTTATATACGCATTTCTTACTATGCAGGGCACAGAATTTATGTTCAGACTTTTTAAAATAAACTGCTGTAATATAGCTGCACTTTCAGTTTATATTATAATATGGTCAATGCTTTACATAATAATGACCTCAGGCTGTAATTTAATTAAACCTAAGCCTCTTGCAAATAACTGATTTATATCGGCAATATCCGAAACAATGCTCGATTATGTTTGATTACGGATATTGCCTTGTGCTTTTATTCTACTATCAGTAATCTTTGTTTCGATTTAAACGCTCTGAAGATTGTTTGAGCAGAAATATTGTTTAGTATTACCAAAATTTATGTTTGTTTATACTGTAAAATGTAGAAATAGTTTTAAATATCTTGCGAAGCAAGAGAAAATGTGTTATACTTTTTACATTAAATCAATACTGCATACCAAAAAGGAGAAATTAATATGACTTATAATGCTGAAAAAATCAGAAACATTGCGTTAGCAGGACATAACGGCTCCGGCAAGACTTCTCTCGCTGAAGCACTTTTATATAACAGCGGCATAATCGACCGTATGGGCAAAACTTCAGATGGTACTACCGTTTGCGATTACGACGCCGAAGAAATAAAGAGAGGCATTTCAATAAGCACTTCTCTCGCTTCTTTTAATTATAACGACCTTAAAATAAATCTTTTCGACACACCGGGTCTCTTCGATTTCGCTGCAGAAGTTAATGAAGGTATCAGAGCTGCAGATACGGTTGCTATTACCGTTTCAGCTAAATCAGGTGTAAAGGTTGGTGCTAAAAAAGCTTATGCCGAAGCTGTAAAACAGGGTAAATCAAAAATGTTTGTTATCACAAAAATTGATGATAAGGATGCTAACTTCTTTAATGTTCTTACAGAGCTTAAAACTGTTTTCGGTCCTACTGTATGTCCTGTCGTTGTTCCTGTTATCAAGGATGGCGAGGTTATCGCTTATATTAACCTTATCGAAATGAAGGCTTATGAATATGACAACAACGGTAAGGCTGTTGAAATTGACCTTCCAACTGTTGAAATTTCAGATAAGTATGAATACAGAATTGAAGGTCTTATCGCTGCTATAAGCGAAGCTGTTGCTGAAACCTCGGATGAAAGAATGGAGAAATTCTTTGAGGGAGAACAGTTTACTCAGAAAGAACTCATCGACGGTATTCACGACGGTATGAACAAGGGTATTATTACCCCTGTTGTATGCTCATCTGCTCTTACTCAGGGCGGAATTGATATGCTCCTTAAAGAATTTGAGCTTCTTTTGCCATCTCCTGCTGAGGTTTATCCTGCTGAAGCTTATGATTCTAAAGAAGATATTATTGAAGTAAAATGTGATGCAAGTGCACCTTCATCTGCATTTGTATTTAAAACCGTTGCTGACGCTTTCGTAGGAAAGATGTCATTTATCAGAGTTATGTCAGGCAGTATAAGCTCAAACTGCGAGCTTATAAACGCTGTGACAGGTGAAACAGAAAAAATCGGTAAGCTTTACACTCTTTGCGGAAAAAAGCAGACTGAAGTTAACTCTGCTTTCGCAGGTGATATAGTTATTGCGTCAAAAATCAACGCAAATACCTCAGAAACTCTCTGTTCTGCTTCAAATGTAATCAGATTTGCTGAAATCGAATTTATGAAGCCTTGCTATTCAATGGCTGTAAAGGCAAAGGCTCAGGGTGATGAAGCTAAGATATCAGCTGGTATTCAGCGTATTCTTGAAGAAGATCCAACTCTTACATATATTCAGGACGATAATACAAAAGAACAGATTTTAAGCGGCCTTGGCGAACAGCATCTTGAAGTTACAGCTTCAAAGCTGAAAGGTAAATTCGGTGTTGATATCGCACTCTCTGTACCGAAGATTGCATATAAAGAAACTATCCGTAAAAAAGTTAAGGTTGAAGGTAAACATAAAAAACAATCAGGCGGTCATGGTCAATATGGTCACGTTTGGATTGAATTTGAACCTTGTGTAAGTGATACACTTGTATTTGAAGAAAAAGTATTCGGCGGAGCTGTTCCTAAGAACTTCTTCCCTGCTGTTCAGAAAGGTCTTGAAGACAGCGTTAAAAAGGGTGTATTGGCAGGCTGTCCTGTTGTTGGTCTTAAAGCTATCCTTGTTGACGGCTCTTACCACCCTGTTGACTCTTCAGAAATGGCATTTAAAACTGCCGCTTCAATCGCTTATAAAGAAGGCTTACGCCAGGCTGACCCAATTATGCTTGAACCTATCGGCGAGCTTAAAGTTACAGCTCCTGACGAAAATACAGGTGATGTAATGGGCGAGCTTAATAAACGCAGAGGCAGAGTTCTCGGTATGGAACCGGTTGAAACAGGTTCTACATTAATTCAGGCTGAAGTTCCTGTACGAGAAATGCATGACTTTGCTATGTATCTCCGTCAGACAACCAGAGGTATGGGAAGCTTTGAGCTTGATTTTCTCAGATACGAACAGCTTCCTGCAAATCTCGTTGCAGAAGTTATCGCTTCAGTAAATCTTGCGGAATAAATATATACAAATAATATGCGGTTGCTTATCGGGCAACCGCATATATTAAGAATGGAGATATAATGGACATCAGAAAATTAACCGCAGCCGCACTCGCAATGTCAGTTTTTATCGCTTCCTGCGATGAAAAAGAAGAAAAAACAAACGCTAAAAAAATATATAAGCTTGCGGAAGATACAATTTCAGATGATTTTTCAGGAATTGTAGGTTCGTCTGTAAAGTATTCCTGTGGTGAAAATTCGGGAAAATACAGGCGAAAACTAACAGAAAAGCTTAATACAGATGAAGAATGGCTGATTGTTGCCGAAAACGGAAATCTGACGGTATATACAGCTGAGGACTGGGAGTCGGAGGATACAAAATGCTATCCTAAGGATAACAGTATAAATTCAAGTCTGAAAAAACACTATAATGATATTGAGAAAAATTACATTGACGAAAAAGAAAATTCCAATACATTAATGGGTTCAATGATTGATTATGTTGATAAATCAAAGCAGTTAAGACAAAATACCAATGCCAAATGCATATTCAATGCGCTTAACTGTGTAATAGTTGAGCTTGACTGCGAAGGCAAGGATATTTCAGATATTAAGGTTATTATATCAATACAAGGTAAAACAATGTGCTATGAAAATGATATGAGCATTTATGAATTCAGTGAAGATATAGGCATACAGACAAAAGTATTTTATACCGATTTCCTTTTAGAGCCTTATGTTATCGCTTTCGTTGACAAAGGAGTTGTAAAGTCGGTATACCTTGCAGATGACGCTGATTCAAAAATATCAGGCTCATATCCTATACGCAATGAGAATATAACCGTTGAAGATGTGTGTATTGAAAATGATGTGGATTATAATCTTATAAAACAGTAACTATTTTACGTTGAGGATTGCAGAATTGAAGTACTTTGTTTTTGATTATGAAAGAAAAAATACAGTATATCACGAGTTTCAGAAAGGAAAATTTGACGGACATTCTTTCTGGAAAAATGACTCTATTTCTTTAAGTGATGATATGCTTTTCACACTTGGTATCGAGGATTTATTTGCAGATACCATCCCAGACTATAACTCGTACTCCGAATTTGAAATAAACAAAGAGCTTTGGAACAACATAAAGCAAAAAGCTAAAGAAATCGGTGGAAAATTATACGAATGTATTTCAGAAGCTGATGAATGGATAGAAAACACCTACCTTGAATATGAAGTTTTTACAATAATAGGCGTATAGCTATATACAGTTATCAATATGATGACTGCATATTTTTCAAAAACAGTAATCATTATGAAATTTTCTGCATATAATAAACTATATAAAAAGCCTTTAAAAAATTTTTTGTAATTTTTTAAAAAACGCTTGACAAATACAATCGGTTATGATATAATTAATACTGTCGTCAGGATATGACGCATGCACTGATGAATGGGAGCTTAGCTCAGCTGGGAGAGCATCTGCCTTACAAGCAGAGGGTCACAGGTTCGAGCCCTGTAGTTCCCACCATCATGGCCCGGTAGTTCAGTTGGTTAGAACGCTAGCCTGTCACGCTAGAGGTCGTGAGTTCGAGCCTCATCCGGGTCGCCAATGCGGATTTAGCTCATCTGGTAGAGCGCCACCTTGCCAAGGTGGAGGTAGCGAGTTCGAGCCTCGTAATCCGCTCCAAATGAGGCGCTATAGCCAAGCGGTAAGGCGTGGGTCTGCAACACCCTGATCCCCAGTTCAAATCTGGGTGGCGCCTCCATATTAAACAAAAGTCCGATTTATTCGGACTTTTTTCTTTTATCCCCTCCTTTCATAACCAAATAATATTTTATTATCATATTGAAAAACAAATTTTTATATGTTATAATTTACTTGTATTAATTTTTAATCTATATTTTTACGCAACTCACATTATAAGGAGATCTATCAATGGGCGTTATTAAAGCTTTATTAGGTGCCGCAGGCGGCGTAATGGCTGACCAGTGGAAAGAATATTTTATGTGCGAAGCACTTTCATCAGATACTCTCATAGCTAAAGGTAAAAAGAAGGTTACAAGTCGTTCATCCAATACAAAAGGTGACGATAATGTAATTTCAAATGGTTCTGTTTTTTCAGTAGCAGTCGGTCAGTGTGCTATCATACTGGACCAAGGACTCGTTACAGCTATATGCGCTGATCCGGGCGAATACACTTACGACACTTCTTCTGAACCATCAATTTTTTGCGACAGCCTTGGAAAAGGAATTGTAGATTCCTTTAAAAATATCGACAAGCGTTTTACTTTCGGCGGAGTTGCCGCTAAAGATCAGCGTATTTATTATATAAACACAAAGGAAATCCTGAACAATCCATATGGAACACAAAATCCTGTTCCATTCAGACTTATTGATAACAATATAGGACTTGATATCGATCTTACAGTACGCTGTAATGGTATATATTCATATAAAATAGTTGACCCTATCCTTTTCTTTTCAAATTATTCGGGAAATATCGCAAATGAATTAAAAAGAAATGATATTGCCCCACAGCTTAAAGCTGAACTTATTAACGCTCTTCAACCTGCTCTATCACATATTTCGGCAAAAGGCATACGATACAATCAGCTCCCCGGCTGTACCTTAGAGCTTACAGAAGCCCTACGTAAAGCACTCGCTGAAAAATGGCAGCAAGCAAAAGGTATCGAGCTTATAGAAATTACTATAAACAGTGCTACTATTCCTAAAGAAGACGAGGATATGATAAAGCAGCTTCAGAAAACTGCTGTTATGCGCAATGCAGGAATGGCAGCCGCTACTCTCACAGAAGCACAAGCAGAAGCTATGAAAACTGCCGCAGGAAACAAAAACGGTGCTATGATGGGCTTTATGGGTATGAATATGGCTCAGCAGGCAGGCGGCATTGATGCTCAGTCTTTATTCAATATGAACGCACAACAGCAATCTATGGCGCAACAATCTGCCGCAAATATCAATGCATGGACTTGTTCGTGCGGAACTTCAAACACAGGAAAATTCTGCACAGAATGTGCCAAGCCAAAGCCTTCAACAGCAAATCAATGGACTTGTCCATGCGGAACTGTAAACACAGGAAAATTCTG
>SVNL01000054.1 GCA_015066925.1 Ruminococcus sp. | reverse complement strand
CGTCCTATAGGCAGATGGGGAAGATTGCATGAAGAGTATCTGAAGAAAAACAAGCGGTATGTTTTTGAGCCAATTCTAATAAGTGGTAAGCTTTGTTCGTATCTTGCTGACATAGATGGGTAGGCAAGGGATATGCTTGATACTCTTATTGAGCAGTTAAAACAGCGGAAGGTGTTACAGAAAAACTTAAAGAATAGAATCAGTTGGAGTGGGTACAGAGAATGAGTAATATTCAGGCGAGGACGTGGGAAACTATTCTTACTGAGCTAATATATATTTAAGACGGGGAGTACTTTAAGATGTTAGACAGAATTTTAACAGATAGCGATATTTTATTGTTTAAACAAAATATGATTGCCGAAGAGAAGAGCAATGCAACTATCGAAAAATATATCAGAGATATAAAACTGTTTTATAACTTTACAGAAGATAGTTCAGTTACCAAAGAGGTAGTTATTGATTATAAAAAGAAGCTTATCAATAAAGGATATAGTGTAAGAAGTATTAATTCTATGTTAGCTTCAATAAACAGTCTTTTTAGTTTTCTCGGTTGGTTTGAGTGTCGTGTAAAATCGCTGAAAATACAGCAAGAAATATTTCGACCGGAAGAAAAGGAACTTTCAAAATCCGAATATATAAAGCTTGTAAAAGCTGCGAAGAAAAAGAATAATGAGCGTCTTTTTTTAATTCTGCAAACAATCTGCGGTACAGGAATAAGAGTAAGTGAATTGCAATTTATTACAGTTGAAGCTGTTCAAAAAGGTAGCACTAAGGTCAGCTGTAAAGCGAAGAATCGCAGCATATTTATTGTAAAAGAACTAAGGAAAAAGTTGTTGAAGTATGCCAAAAGTAAGGGTATAACTACAGGGAAAATTTTCATTACACGAACGGGTAAAGCTATTGACAGAGTCACTGTTTGGCGTGAAATGAAAAAACTCTGCCAAGAGGCAGAGGTCAATCCGTCAAAGGTATTCCCGCATAATCTTCGACATCTTTTTGCCAGAGCTTTTTATGCACTTGAGAAAGATGTTGCAAAACTGGCAGATGTTTTAGGACACAGCAATATAAACACGACCAGGATATATATAGTATCAACAGGCGTAGAGCATTGCAGAAGAATGGAATCAATGCGATTGATAATTTAAACCTGTTTACAACATAATCTGTATTATGTTGTAATTTGCAAACACTTACACTAATAAGCATTATCATTATATACCTCCGGATACATATTTTCAATACTTTTTGTTTAAAAATTGAGTAAAAAAAACAAATTGGCACAACAATAAACCCCATCCTCTTGAATTTTAATTTTTTCGGGATGAGGATAGTTTGTTGTGCTTGTTTTTTTGTGTATAAGTTGTTTTTTATAGTTACATTTACAACATAATACAGATTATGTTGCAGTTAAAATAAGGAGATGATGCAATGCACAAAAAATTGATTTGTCTATTGTTAGGAGTGCTTGTTGTTTTTACACTGTCAATCATGGTGTGTGCGGCAGGGAGTCCTACAGTTACCGTTTCAACAGCGGAATCCAATCCGGGAGATACGGTAGAAATAGATGTTGTTATGAATAATAATCCGGGAATAAATACTTTTTCGTTTGGCTTTGATTATGATGCTTCAAAACTGCAATTGATAAATGTGACTGTCGATAAGAATTTGGGAGGACAGTTTGCTTATGCGAAGAAAGCGGTTTGGATTAACGGAAAAGATATCAAATATAACGGGAATATTTTGAAACTTAAGTTTAAGGTTTCAGATATAGCCCAAGCCGGGGATGCAACAATTAACCTCACTTATTCACTGGGTGATATTTCTAATTACAACGAACAAGATGTTAACTTCAAGATTGAAGCAGGAAAGATTGTAATTAAAGGTGAAACAAATAACACTTCGCTTATCCAAAAAATTATTCAAACAATCAAAAAGATAATTGAACTTTTAAAAAGTTTATTTATAAAAACAAATTAAGGGAGGAACACTCAAATGCAAAAATCATTCAGAAAAATCATTTCATTGTTTATGTGCATTTTAATGGTGCTTTCTTGTGTACACGCATCTGTGTATATGGAGATTGGTTCTATTATCGCACAGGCCGCTGAAACAGCTTCAGCAGGACCGATTGCCGGCGACATTAATGGTGACGGTACAGTAAACAACAAAGATCTTACACGCCTTATGAAGTATATTTCAGGTGAAGAAGTTGATGTGGTTGCTGTTACTGTTGATGCAAACGGCGACGGTAATGTAAACAACAAAGACCTTACCCGTCTTATGAAGTATATTTCAGGTGAGGATATTGAACTTGCACCAATCGGATGTGAACATTCAATGCTTGCCACTGAAGCCAAAGCAGCGACTTGTACGGGAAATGGTAACATTGATTATTGGTACTGTACGGTTTGCTATTGTTACTATAGTGATGCTGCGGGTATAATTGAGATTTCACCCGAAGATGTTGTTATAGAAGCTTTAGGGCATACGCCTGTAGTAGACTCTGCTGTCGCACCTACATATGAAAGTACCGGATTGACTGCCGGTTCACACTGTTCTACTTGTAATACAGTTCTTCAGGCTCAGGAAGAAGTTCCTATGCTTCAGAAAACAGAATATGCTATTACTTATGATCTTTATAATGGTGACACTTATCTTCAATCGGTGGGTGTTGCAAATAGTAATCCAAGTGTTTATGCTTCTGAGGACGGTCTTCAGTTAAAAAACATAAAAGCAACAGGCTATAAATTTTTGGGTTGGTATGACTTGCCTGCAGGCTCAAATGCCGAAGTAGTAAAATCAATTCCTGCCGGAACAACGGGCGAAATTGAGTTGTATGCTCATTGGGAAAAAGAAGTTTATGAAGTTGAATTTGAGTTTCCTACACAGTTTGATGCTGATTTAGTTTCAGTGGAGCAGGTAACATATACCGTTGATAAGGGTGTAGTACTTCCTACACCTCAGCTTGAGGGTTATATTTTTGCAGGTTGGTCTGATGATGAAGGAAATATTATCAAGAAAATACCTGCCGGAACAACAGGTGCAAAACAATATATGGCCAACTGGTTGAGTAAGAGAAATCAAGCTTGGACAAAACAGAATCTTGATGATCCTATTATTATTGAAGACATGGATTCAAATGTAATTCTTTTTACATATGAAATCGGTGAGATTAGAAATGTTCCTGTATACGAGATTGAAAACTTTGGTTACGTAAATGCCAATGGTATTTCAAAGACTGTAACAAAAACGTTCTCGACAACAGTTTCTGAAACTTTGATGGAACAGTATACTAATACAGTTGAAAACTCTACTGTTAACTCATATGGTTGGACTTTATCAAACTCTTGGTCTGACAGTACTTCAATTGATGAGGAATGGTGCGAGACTCAAGGAATGACAAAAGAAGAGGCAGAATCATATTGCAAGAGTGATACTAGTGGTTGGTATGTTAGTAGTGGTTCAAGTGGTTCCACAACTACGGAAACTCTTAACACTCAAGATAAGTATGATTTAAAGACTAACACAGCAAATTCTACACATGGCGGAAGTTCTTCCAATTCTAAAACGCACGCTTCTTCTCTTTCTAATTCCTTAACAGTTGATGTTGGGTTAGAAATGGAAACGAAAGCTAATGTTAATGCGAACATAGGTTTAAGTGATGATTTGGGCGTTGGTGGAAGTTTGGAGCAAAGTATAAAAGGATCTATAGGTGTTTCCGATACTTTTACGGGTTCATCTTCTGATTCAGAAACAAATTCAAGAAATCGCAACTATAGCATTTCAGGAGGTGAAAGTAATCAAGGTGGTACTATTTCACATACGGGCACAAACACAACTAGTAACTCAAGTTGGAACAGTGAATCAGGTTATAATGGTAGTTCAACAGTTAGCTCAAACTCAACTTTATCAAAAGCAATATCAGAAAGTATTTCCAATAAGTACGGATATGGTAAAACATATGTTTCTAATAGCAGTGAATCGTCAACTCAGGGAGTTACATCAACTGAAGCCAGTTCAGATTCATATAGTTCATCTGTAACATATTCAACTGTAACATCCGAAGAACAGACACTTTCTTATACTACATCAGGCACTATTTCCGGATACCACAGATGGGTTATGGCTGATACAGCACATGTATTTGCTGTTGTTGGTTACGATATTGCAACTGCTTCGTATTTTGTAAATACTTACACAGTTATGGAAGATAATCTTAAACCTTATGAAGATTATTCGTGTTCAAGTGCAAATTATGATGATAATCAGAATTCATTCATTGATTTTGAAGTTCCTTATGATATCATCACCGGATATGTAGGCAATCGTGTAGGTGAAAGTCAAGGTCTTGAAGTAAATGCGGCAGGAGTTATAACTGCGTATACTGGCATTGATAAATATGTGGTAATCCCTGAGTATAAAGTTATTGATAATCAGGATGGAACAAATACGGTTATTCATGTTACGGGTATAAGCGAGAACGCTTTCAAAGGTAATAAGAATATTACAGGTGTACTTATGTCTTCCTTTATCGATGATATTCCTAATGGTGCTTTCAAAGGATGTTCATCTCTTGTAGAAGTTCAGGCTTGTGTGTCAACTATTGGTGATGAGGCGTTCTCTGGATGTACATCTATGAAGGCACTTAAACTCGGATATGGTGTAACCTCTATTGGCGACAGAGCATTTGATAGCGTTGAAGATTTAACAGTATATGCAATTAATAAGAGTGTTGCAAATGCAACCGTTAATTCCGGTGCCAAGAAAATAACAGTTTATATTACTGATGCGTGTGAATCTATTGACAATACTACACTTGAGATAGTTGAAACTACAGATGAGTTTACATTTAATGGTCTTGGTAAGATTTATACTGATTTACGCATAATTTCGGATGCTGAAACAACAGTTATCAACAGAGCTACGTTTGATTCTACAGGAAGAACACCACTACAAATTTCATCCTCCGATATTGAATTCCAAGAAGTTTCAGTAAATGCTCCGGCAATTGGATTAATATGTTCTGCACCTACAACGGATATAAAGTTATATGGTGAATCATATTTTAACTCTAACAATGAGAATGCTGTTCTTTCTAAAAATATCACATTAGGAAAAATCAAAGATGATTACTTTAGTCAGATGCATGTTTCAGGTAATATCCTTGTTTGTGGTGAAATTGAGAATGAAAACTATCTCAATGTTGAGAGTGGTGAGATTATTTTCATTGATGAAGAAATGTTTGACAAATACAAGCAAGGCACAATAAATGTTTCCTTTAATGCAAATGGTGGATCGGTAAACGAAGCAATAAAAACTGTTTATTACGGACAACTGTATGGTGAACTTCCCACACCTACTCGTCAGCATTATTCATTCCTTGGTTGGTTTACTGAAGCAGAAGGTGGTACAGAAGTAACTGCTGAAACAGCTGTAACAGCACTGGCTAATCAAACTCTTTATGCACATTGGTCAAGAAATACATATAAAGTTAACTTCAATGCTAATGGTGGAAGTGTAAGTACAGCAAGTAAAAATGTTGAATCGGGTGCTAAGTATGGCACATTGCCCACACCCGCAAGAACCGGATGGACATTTAAAGGTTGGTATACTGCTACAAGTGGTGGTACACAAATTACAGCCGATTCAACGGTTTCTATTACAAGTGAACAGACACTTTATGCAAGATGGGAGGTTAATGCTTACACTGTATCTTGGTCTAATGTATCAAATTGTAGCATAACAGTTAAACGTACTAGTTCAACCAATAAAGGTGCAGCAACGGGCACTCTTAATAGTGGTGCAACCATATATTATGGAGATGTTCTTAGTGTAATATATACTGCTGCAACAGGATATTCAATTACAAGTAAGGGTTCAACTTCTATAACTGTTTCAGGCAATATTACATCTAGTAATATCTGGGCTAAGGTGTCTCCAAACAATTATACATATACGATTCTTTACAGATCTACTAACGGTACAGATCTTGGTTCTTCAAGTGCGACTTATGCTTTTAATAGTGGTACATATACAATTTCTGCACCGGAAAAATCAGGTTATGCTACACCGGGCGCACAATCTGTGAAATGGGATTCAACTTCTAAGACAATAACCTTCTACTATACTCCTAATGCCGTTGCATCGGAGCATACTGTAAAAAGTGGATCGTGGTGGAAAAAAAGCAATTATACATATATCGATTATAATACATATGTTGAATTACAAAATAGAACATCAAACAGTATTCAGGTTAGAATCAGATGGACAAATACATTTACTAGAACTGATGGAAAATATGGTTATGCTCAATATTTCAATGCTTCTATTGGAGGTGTTTCAACAGGAGATCGCCAAATTGCAAGTAGTAGCACATGGAATACAACATCTACAGGAACAGATAAATCAAGAGGATATTCAGATTGGTTAACTATTCCTGTGTCACCTACTCAAACAAGCGTTTCTATGAGTGCAAATTGGTGGGATCAGAACGGCAAATCGGGTTCATGGTCTGCAACATTTAGCATTCCGGCATATTAATTAAGAATTTATCAGGGACGATCTATAGTCGTCCCTGATAAGAAAATACAAAAGGAGGACTATTATGCATAAAAAGCTACTTTCAGTTTTGTTGGCAGTGGTAATGCTTCTGTCAATAACTTCAACTGCTTTTGCTGCAGGAACACCGACTGTGACAGTCACTTCTGCAACAGCAGCACCGGGTGAAACGGTAACACTTAATGTTGCACTTTCGAACAATCCCGGTATCAATACATTTTCATTCGGTTTTAATTATGATACAACAAAGCTTAATTTAACTGATGTTGAGCTTATTTCGGGGATTCCCGGACAGTTTACATATTCAAAAAAGGCTGTTTGGCTTAATAGTAATGATATTACCACGAACGGCAATTTCCTTGCATTGACATTTGATGTTCTTGATTCTGCAACTGCAGGAGATGCAAGAGTAAGTGTTACTTATAACGCAGGTGACATTGCAAATTATGACGAGGAAGATGTAAACTTCCAGATTGTTGCTGGGAAGGTAACTGTTAAAGCTGAAAATGTTTACGGTGGTGAAATTACTGTGGGTTCAGTAGTCGGCACACCCGGTACAACGGTAACTATTCCTGTATCAATTACAAAGAATCCCGGCATCAACACATTTTCTCTTGGTTTTGATTATGACACAACTAAACTTGAACTTACTGATGTAACTGTTTCAGAAGCTCTTGGCGGACAGTTTACCTTTGGCAAGAAGGCTGTTTGGCTCAATAGTAAGGACATAACTTATACCGGTGATATTCTCACTTTAACATTTAATATCCTTGATAGTGCGGTTGACGGAGATGTAACAGTTTCGGCTACATACAATACAGGTGACATATCCAACTATGATGAGGAGGATTTATATTTTGACCTTGTTTCAGGTAAAGTAACTGTACAGTCAGAGGCAGTTTATGATACAAGGGTTTCACTCGGAAAAGTTACAGGTCGTCCCGGCGAAACGGTAAATGTTTATGTTTCTCTTGATAAGGAAACTGATGTTAAGTCAATGTCAATCTATGATGTAACATATAATTCTGATAAAGTAAGTCTTACCAAGGCTGAATGGGTAGTTGAGGATTCGATTTTGAGTGACTGGAATCAGGCTGATGAGGCTGGTGTAATAACTTATAAAGAAAACACAAAGATAAACGGCAGAGTATTCTTGCTTGCCTTTACAATTAAAGAAGGACTTGAAGATTCTGTTGTAGATATCGGTTGCAGTTTCAAAGTTACTTCACAGGATGCAAATAAAATTGAAAAAGAGCTTTCAGTTGAAGTAGTTTCCGGCACTATAAATATTCTTAACATACTTCGTGGTGATGTTAACGGTGACGGTTTCGTGGACAGCAACGATGCAATTCACCTTCTTTATCACACTCTTCTTCCCGAACGCTATGAAATTAATCAGAACGGCGATTTTGACGGTGACGGTTATGTGAACAGTAATGATGCTATACATCTGCTTTACTTTACATTGTTACCGGAACGTTATCCTTTAGCTTAAAAAGGAAGACTAAAAGATGAAGAAAATATCAATTTTATTAGTTTTGCTTTCAGTATTATTAGTATTTTTGGGTTGCGGCAAATCAAAGCCGTCTGATAAAAAATTCACGGTCGAAGCAGATGAAACATTTTTTGTTACTGTATCTATGAAAGAAAGCGGAGAAATTAAATCAATGGCATTATCTGTTTATTTTGACAATAATGCATTTGAATTGCTCGAAGGTGAATGGCTTAACCATAATGCTGTTATTGCAGACTTCAATAAAAAAGCCAAAGATGCTGCTATTGCATTTGAAAAAGATACGGATTACTGTGGCGAAATTTTCAGATTTAGTGTTAAAGCTAAAAAGGATCTTACAATTATTGATGATATGATAATTGTTGAGTCTGTTTTAAGGAATGAGCAGGTTACGGTTGAATGTAACGGTATTGAACTTGCTTACAGCAAATAAGCACAAATGCCATATAGATTAAGGAGGAACTTTATGAAAAAAATAATAAGCGTTGCACTGACTGTTCTTATGTTATTTAATATTGGAATAAGTTCAGTACAAGCAGTTGAGCCTGATGCAACGGCAGAGATTTCACAAGTCTCTGCTTTGCCGGGGGATAAGGTAGAAGTATACATTAATTTTGTTTGTGCAGGTGGAATCAAGACCTTGTCTTTTCTTGATTTTACTTTCGATGATACCATTTTGACCATTGTTGAATCTGAGTGCACATGGCTTGCTGACGGTAAGATTAAGGATATCGACTTTGATAATAATGCAAGTATCATAACTTTTGAAGACAACATAGTTTTCGACGGCGATATTTTAAAACTTGTTTTTAAAGTTTCTGAGGATGCTGCTCTTGGAAGTTTGACTATCAGTTGTGATGTAATTGGCACAAAAATGATTGATAAAGTTGAAACTGAAATTGATATTTCAATCACTGGCGGCGGAATAACCGTTGCTGATTCAACTGCTCAATTGGGTGATTTTGAATATGAACTCAATGCAAACGGTATAGTTATTACATCATATATCGGAAATAAAACTACAGTTGTTATCGGCGAAAGCTATGAAATTGACGGAATAACATATAATGTGGTTGAAATCGCAATAGAAGCTTTTCTCGGTCAGGTGGATATTACAAGCGTTACAATTCCTGAAACCGTAGAAAAGATAGGAGAAGCGGCATTTTATGATTGCACATCTCTTACAGATGTGACAATTCTTAGCAGAGATACCGTTATTGATGCTGTCGCATTGGGTTATTACTATGCAAGCAGAAGAGAGCACATAGTTGAAGGCTTCACAATCTATGGCTATGAAGGATCAACTGCTGAAGATTATGCTAATACAGAAGATGAAATAACTTTTATTGCTCTTGAAGAAGATGACGAAGAGTGTTCTCATGATGGCGGAACAGCAAATTGTCAGGAACAGGCTGTTTGTGATTTGTGCGGTGAATGCTATGGTGATATAGATAAAGCTAACCATAAAACAGTTGTTATAGATGATGCTGTTGAATCTTCTTGTTGTGAAGATGGTCTTACAGAAGGTTCACATTGTGATGCCTGCGGAGATATAATTGTTGCTCAGGTAACAGTTCCCGCAACCGGTAATCACACATACGGTACTGAGTGGAAGGCTAACGGTAACGGCACTCACTCATTTAAGTGTACAACAACGGGTTGTACTGTTTATGGCAACACAACAAATTGTTCAGGTGGCAATTCTTCTTGTACAGAAGAGGCTGTTTGTTCAACTTGTGGTTCTGAATATGGAAATCTGGACGAACATGTTTTTGACAATGAAATTGTTGACGAAAAGTATCTCGTTGAAGGTGCTTCTTGTACTGCTAAAGCTATATACTATAAGTCTTGCAACTGCGGACTTGCAGGAGAAGAAACATTTGAGTATGGCGAAATGCTTGAACATACATACTCTGAAATATGGACAGCTGATGAAGAAGCCGGAAAGCATTATAAGCTTTGTGCAGTATGTGGTGAAGAAGGCAAGATCACAGAAAGCTGCTCAGGTGGTGTAGCTAACTGTGTTGACAAAGCAATATGTACAGTTTGTGATACAGCTTACGGTAATGTAGATTCAACTAAACACAAAACTGTTGTAACTGATGAAGCTGTAACATCAAGTTGTTATAAGGATGGTCTTACTGAAGGTTCACATTGTGATGCTTGTGGTGAGACAGTTGTTGCTCAGGAAGTAGACCCTGCAACCGGTAATCATACATACGGTACAGAGAGTAAAGCTAACAATAATGGAACACATTCATTTAAGTGTACGACAGTAGGCTGTACAGCTTATGGCAATACAACTGATTGTTCAGGCGGTAATGCAACTTGTAAAGAAAAAGCAGAGTGCTCAGTATGTGGTAAAGAATACGGTGATTTCGGAAGTCATATTGATACAGCTGATGATAACGGTTACTGTGATGTGTGTGATGAATTGATTTGTAAGCATATCGGAACAAGTGGGACTCCTGTAGAAGAAAACAAAACAGAATCAACCTGTAAAATAGCAGGTAGCTATGATTTAGTAGTTTACTGTTCAGTTTGTGATGAGGAACTTTCAAGAGAAACTATTACCCTTCCTCTTGCTGACCACACAGAGTCTGAGACTGTAGAAGAAAACAGAACGGAATCAACCTGTAAGGTAGCAGGCAACTATGATTCAGTGATTTACTGTTCGATATGCGGTGATGAACTTTCAAGAGATACAATTTCACTTCCTCTTGCAACTCACACAGAAGAAACTGTCAAGGGATACGCTGCAACCTGCACAGAAACAGGTCTTACAGACGGTGTTAAATGCTCAGTATGCGGTGAAACCCTCACAGAACAGAAAGAAATTACTGTAGCTGACCACGTTGATGCTGACAGTGACTACATCTGTGACTACGGTTGCGGACATGAGTTTGCGAAACCCGCAGATCCCGATCAACCTGACACTCCCGATGAGCCCGAAGACCCTTCCGAAAACTGTGATCATCTTTGTCATAAATCAGGTTTCTTAGGTTTTCTCTGGAAGATAGTAAATTTCTTCTGTAAGCTCTTTAAGATAAATCCCGTATGTGAGTGCGGAGCTGCTCATTATTAAGGTTAAAACCCAATAAATTAACTTACCGCCGGGGATGCAAAAATCCTCGGCGGCTTGGCTTTGCAGTAATGATAAAAATTCAACAATACTTGAAAGAAATAAAAAATTAACAAAATTAAAGTTTTTTTAGATTAAGGAAGATATAAAGTAAAATAATTTTGATTTTTATTAAAAGTTTATTGTTTTTTTGCATATATGTATGTTATTATTATAATGAAATGATTTTACTTTTGATAAGGAAGTTTTTTTATGCATGAACGTCATGCGGTTTCTT
>SVNL01000053.1 GCA_015066925.1 Ruminococcus sp. | reverse complement strand
TTCCGCCACACCACATATTATGCTATAAAACAACGAAAACTCATTATAACTTTATTCATACTATATGGATAACAATAATAATTTTATCATAAAAATTATTATTTGTCAAGCAAAAATATGCTCTCCTGAGCGTATGCAAAATATTTGTCTGTTATAGTTGACAAAGCAAATAAAATGCTATATAATGAATAAAAAAGAAATATAATGTATAATGTAACAACAGTTATATTTCAAAATTATTATTTTAAGGAGTTAATAATGAAAGTACTATTTAAAGTATGGAACATATTAATATTGGTTGTAAATATAATATCAGTCATCACAATATTAACTGCCATTTTAGGACTGGGAAAAGCAACAAGTGATATTGACGGTGCCGGCAGAGCGATTGGCGGATTCGCTCTTATAGTAGGTGTAATCGGACTTATCCCTGCAATAATCACAATTTTTATGGCAAGATCCGGTTTGAAAGATGATTATGAATACTGCACAAAGCTTGCCATGATTATTTTATGTCTTGACGTAATCACTGTATTCTTATCCGAAGATAAATTATCCGGAATTTTCCAGATTGTTCTGATGCTTGTATACATATATCTTGCTAAATCACTTCAAAAAAGCTGGTAAAGTCTATAAACAATTCTCATTATTAAGCGGACTATCAATATGATATAGAATTTTTATACTAAGTTAACATAAAAATAAGCGTATGTTTTCGTCATACGCTTATTTTTTATTAGATATTTAAATACATCCTTGCATAACATGATAGCAATTATAGTGTAGAAATAGATACAAAGCATCTTTGCGTTACTTTCGCAGAAAGTATAAAAGACGAGGTTAGTTATAATCAATAAATTAGAAGGTGTTGCAAAAAATAGCAATTGCACTTCATTTAATTGTCTATTCTTCAAATAATCTACCATTCTCAAATGCATAAATATTTTCCATCTTAAAGCCATATGAAGAATTTGGTAAACTAATATGTGGCTCAAAAGTAAACGCTTTTACCGATGATAATTTTATTGAGTTGCCTTTTTCAGTATAAATTCTATCGTTTTTATTCATCTCAATAGAATGTCCGAGATTACCCATAAAATCAAGATTAATATATCCTTTTTCAGTAATTATGGAATTAATGTAATAGTATAATTCTTCAAATGTTGTATCAATAGTTATAAATTCTCTCATAACTTTATGAAGATACTCTTCAACTTGCAACCCCTCACGCCATTCGCTGTTTCGAATATCTGAAACATCCGTTGTAACTTTGCCGTTTTCAATTACAATAGTACGGGCATAATCACCCCAAATATTATTGTTCTGAGGGCTCAAATCAATTGTAATAATGTCATTTTCACAAATCTCCGCATCAGATATTTCATATTCTCTGCCTGAAACTGATATTGCTGTATCCTTTCCACAAAAAACAAACGCACCTACATCCCAGTACCAAAAAGAATCTGCACCGTGAGAAAGTAAATATTCTTCACAAAGCTTTCTGACTTCACGAAGTTTCATACCTGATTTTATTACTGAAGATATATATTTTATGGTATCTCTGTTCAAATTCTGCATATCGTGTATAGTCATTCAAAAACCTCCTGAATTTCGATTTGACATTTACTTATTATACCACACCAACCCACAAAATTCAATAAAAATGATACTTGACATGAAAAAAACAATCAGCGTTAGAACTGAGCCCAATACCAAACATGAGTTAAATCACTCTTAACATTAATAATATAAAGAACTTTTGTAATACTTCTATATACTCCCCTACTTCAAAAATCATAATTTTTTTTAAAAAGCTCTTGTAACATAAAAAGAAAAATGTTATAATATAAGTTGATACCGTACACACTTTATATGGTTTGCTATAGTATTTATTATGATATACTCTGTTATATATCTTCTATTTTGCTGTTCGGGAGGATTTTGATGAAAAATTTTTTTGCAAATATATGGACAAAACGAGCTGTTTCTGTATTGAGTGCATTTTACACCTATATGCTCTGTTTTCTATGCTATTGTTCGCTTTATTACTCTATTGAAATAAAATCTAACGCAGGCGTATGTCTGCTCTCAACAGGAATCTCACTTATCGCTCTTGTAGCTATGCTTTATTCTCGCAAGCAGATTATTACGAGAATTTGCAGTTTTGTTATGCTTCCTGCACTTCTGCCCGTCATTCTCTTTTATTTCGGTGAATGGTTCCTTATAATACCTCTGCTTGTTACCGCAATTATAATCTTTTTGCTTTCAGGTGCAGGTGAAGCTACTAAAACTGCTTTTGGTACAGTTTTTCTCTTGCTTTATATCTTCGGTTCCTTGGGTTATTTCCTTGCAACATCACTTTTTGCTACCGTAAGCGAAAACGAACAGGTTGCTTCGAGTGTTTCACCGTCGGGAATTTACAGATGCTACGTTATTAATACAAAAGACAGTTCGAACGGAAGTACTGCTATTTATATTGAACCGAATAATGCCGATAAAAATTATAAATATATGAATTTTCATATAAAAAATATGGAGCGTATTGTCAAGCTTGAACGTCCGCTTATAGACCCTGCTAAAAGCCCTATTGAGCTTACATGGAAATCCCAGACACGTCAAGAAATAACAAGCGAATTAAACACTTTATCAGACAATATAATAGTGCACCTTTCAGAAAAACAGCTTAAAACTTTAGGATATACATATAACGAAAAGCTTATGCTCTGCAATCTTACTGCGTATCAGTATAATGACCTCGGCCGTCCAATCGGAAGTGAGATAGCACTTGATGAGCTTAATGCAGAACAGCTTGCTTTATTCAAGCTTGCAAAGGACGCTAAGGGCTACTATGTACCAAATCCCGACCCTGCACTTCTTAAAAAGCTTGATAAAAAATCAGGTCCGGTTTATATCAATGAAATGAACAAGGCATGGCAAGCTGAATACAACGTTGAAAAAGACGACTCTGTTCTCCTTTCTACTCTTACAGACGCTAATCTTGCCGCGCTTGGTGTTCCGGATGCAGGTGATGTACTTTACTTCAACGGAAAAATCTGCTTCAGATATTATGTGGCTATCCTTGAAAACTATTTCGATCTGGATAATAAATCAATAAAAATATTCTGATTAATACATAATAGACACCATACAAAAATCACAAAATCATTCTTTTTGTATGGTGTCTGTTTTTTCATAAAGGGAGGTTTTAATATTTATGAATATTGGTATTATAGGTGCAGGAACTATTGCACATAAAATGGCTGAAACTGTTACAAAATCAGGCATAGCGAATATGTATGCCATAGCTTCAAGAAGTATTGATAAGGCACGAGAATTTGCAGCTATTTACAACATTCCTAAAGCCTACGGTTCTTATGAGGAAATTGCCGCAGATTCGGATATAGACCTTATTTATATCGCTACCCCACATTCAAGACATTACGAAGACTGTATGCTTTGTATCGAAAACGGCAGAAACGTACTTTGTGAAAAAGCCTTTACAGCAAACGCAATTCAGGCTAAAAAGCTACTTGAATTTGCAAAAGAAAAGAACGTATTTATAACAGAAGCTATCTGGACAAGATATATTCCTATGAGATTTGTTCTTGATGAAATACTTGAAAGCGGTATAATCGGTGAAATCTCATCACTTACAGCTAACCTCGGTTACGACCTTAGTATGCTCGACAGATTACAGCTCCCTGAACTTGCAGGAGGCGCTTTGCTGGATCTCGGTGTTTATACGCTAAATTTTGCTGTTATGGCTTTCGGAAAAGATATAGCTCAAATAAAATCAACCTGTACTCTTAACAAACACGGTGTTGATATGAACAACAGTATCATTATCAAATATAAAGACGGTAAAACCGCACTTCTTCACAGTAATTTTAATGCTAAAACTGATAGAATGGGAATCATCTATGGAAGCAAGGGCAGAATAGAATTCAAAAACATCAATAATTGTGAAGGAATAAAGGTGATCCTTAATAATGACGAAGTTATTGACTACCCTGTCCCTCCACAAGTTTCAGGATATGAATACGAAGTAATTTCATCATTGAAGGCAATCAAAGAAAATCGTCTTGAATGTGATGAAATGCCTCACTCTGAAACTATTTTTATTATGGAGCTTATGGATTCTCTCAGAAAAGAATGGGGTATAAAGTATCCGTTTGAATAAGCTAAAGCCTATAAAATCACAATAAATAAAAATGCCTGAGAAAATTTAAATTCTCAGGCATTTACTGTTTTAATTTAAGCTTCAGGCGGTGTCATGCATAGTAAAACATCGCCTTAAAATCAGAATAGTATCAATTCCTACGCAGATAGCGTGAATTCTTTTTGCGTT
This sequence comes from Ruminococcus sp., assembly GCA_015066925.1. Lineage (GTDB taxonomy): Bacteria > Bacillota > Clostridia > Oscillospirales > Ruminococcaceae > Ruminococcus. The sequence goes on along the minus strand of SVNL01000053.1, from coordinate 7,129 downwards.
TTTTCTGCTCATACATTATCTCATCTGCTTTAGTAATCATTTTAAACAGTGTCATATCTTCACTGGCAGTACCGATATAAAATCCCATACTTGCTGAAATTTCATACGGCTTGCAAATGATTTTGTTAATATTTATTATGTTCTGATTTATTCTCATTTTTATTTCTTCGGCTTCTTCTTCATCAATATCATAACCGAAAAATATGAATTCATCTCCGCCAAATCGTGCACATATGCAATTTTCCTGACAACATTCGGAAATAATTCCCGCAAGCTTCTGTATAGCATAGTCCCCTTCTTTATGACCGTAATTATCATTTATCATTTTAAGTCCGTCCATATCAATGAAGGCAATCATAATATTATAGCCATTTTTCATAGCTTCCTTAAACATAGGGTCAGACTCTCTGATAAAGCCGTTACGGTTATATATATTACAAAGAGGATCAATTACATAAAGCTTATCAAGCTCCTCAATTGCGTTATTCAGATGATAAAGTTTACGGATATTTTCAATTGAATTACTTATATTCATAACTATTGTATGGCAAAGCATACTCTTTATAGGAAAATCAGAATTAATTATAACACAATATCCCAAACATCTTTCTCTGAAGTGCAAAGGGAGAAAATAGCTTATATTTCCGCCGTCTTCGAGTGGTACAGGATGCATTTCCCGACGTTTGAAAAAAGTAATCGGATTTTTAACAACACCTTTTTCCCATACGAGAGGAGCCGTCATAGTTGCTGAATATGTATTTGAAACAAAATTAACGTCCTCTGATTTACTCTTATCTTTTTCTCTGAGTGTGCTTTGCCAATCAGAACAAAGACAAACGTAAAATTTCTCACAATTTATCTCTTCAATAAAACCGCCGATAATTTCCATTATTCCGTCGATTGTAACAGCTTCAGCAAGATTTGTTGTCATTCTGTTAAGAACTGAAATATGCGAATTGCACTCTTCAATTCCTCTGAAAGTTTTTTTCTTATATTCTTCAAATCCGTCAACAAGTTCGACGCTTACACAGCCACAGCTTTCAGAAAATATCGACTCAGCTTCTAAAATAGTATTTTTATCGCATTCTTTACCGGCAAGCAAATTCTCAATTACTTCACAGGCTTTTACACCTATATCATACAGCGGACGATTTACAGATGAAACCTCCGGGCTATAATTTCTTGCTTTATATGTATTATCAAAACCTGTTACAAGTATATCTTCCGGAACACGATAACCATGTTTTTCCAATGCACTAATAGTTGTAATTGCCATTGCATCATTTGCACATATTATTGCATCGGGCATTTTAAGACCGGATTTAATAAACTTTGAAACTGCTCTTTTACCATCAACGCCTCTGAATTCGCCCATAAATATACGTCTTTTATCAATCGGAATATTATTTTCTTCCATAACGCTTAAAAATGCTCTATATCTTTCAGCGGCTTCAGGATTTATCAATGGTCCTGATACAAAGTTTACACATTTTTTTCCATGGTCATTGACAATATGTCTGACCATATCTTCCATAGCTTTAAAATTATCAATACTTATATTATAAAAGTCGGGGTAGTCGTTACAATCAAACACGATTGCCGGCATCCCTGATGTTCTTACTTCACTGATTATATTTTCTCTTTCTTCAGTAGAACCTATGGTATTTGTCATTAATATTGCAGCATCGAATTTGGAGAGATTTATAAGGTTATAAATATTATATTCACCTTTATCATAACGGCTGTTTGAAAGAACACCGCCAAATGAAGCAAAATATGATACATTCATATTGTGAACTTTAGCATATGCATTAATTCCGCTTATTATGTTATTCTGATACTCTTCATCTATTCCTGCAACAATAACAACTATATTTATAGGATTTTTGCTCATTTTCTCTCTCCTTTCACATATTTACGCAGAGTAAAATCAAGAGAGCACTTTATAATCTGCTATCATATTTATTTTACCACATTTTAAAATAAAAATCAAAGCTTTTATTAAAAAAATGCTTTGATTATTCCTTTTTGTATATCTTCACAAACCTGTATTAAACTTTTTGTTTCTTTTTAACAACACTACACCCTAAGGCGGTTATATTACAAAAAGTATATTATCACTTGTAATATACCACTTGACAAAATTTAAAAAACAACTTGTTTTACACTTGAATTCATAGCTGAATAATGGTATAATTTCTATAACAAATCTTACTGTCAATTGGAGACTGATTATGGCTAAAGAAGTTAAAACAAACGCTATCCGCTTTTTGGATAAATGCAAAATAAATTATGAAATACAGCTTTATGAATGCAGTGAATTTATAGATGGTATTACTGTTGCAGAAAAGCTTGATCAACCTGCCGAAGAAACATTTAAAACTCTTGTAGCTAAGGGGAAAAGTGGCTCGTATTATTGTTTTCTGATTCCTGTTGCAGAAGAGCTTAATTTAAAATCCGCCGCAAAAAGTGTGGGAGAAAAATCCGTCGAGCTTATTCCTGTAAAAGACATCACAGCCGTTACAGGATATGTAAGAGGCGGCTGTACACCAATCGGTATGAAAAAGCAATTCCCTACCGTTATACATAACTCAGCCCAAAAGCTTGAACAATTTTATATAAGCGGCGGCAGAATAGGTACACAAATACGTCTTTCTCCGAATGAACTTGCCAATTCAATTAATGCAAAATTCGAAGATATTACTGCTAAGTAATTTTAGTGTTTCCTTTTCGCCTTGCAATTATTAAGATTGTTTTATATAATATAACAAACGTCAGAATTCCCGTCAATGCTCCCGCCGTATCTATCATCACGTCCCTGAATTGCGGAGCACGTCCCGGACTGAACGACTGATGAAACTCATCAGAACAAGCATATAAAAAGCAAAATATTAAAGTTATAGGAGTATTCACAGAAATTAGCTTTACTTTTGAAAATACTCCCGAAACACAAAATCCAAGTGCCATATATATTGTAAAATGCGCTGTTTTTCTCACCGCAAAAGATATCCTGCCAAGAATTTCTTCCTGCTGCTCAGGAGTCATTTCATCATAATCACTTACGAATATCTTTACAACAGCTTCAACTATTCTTCCGCTTTTTTCACTTGAATCATCAGCATTATCAGCTGAAAACATAAATATTATCACCATACAAGCAACTGATAATATTATAAATATTATTTGTCTGATATTTATTCTTTTTTTCATTTTTTCACCTCTAATTACAACTATTATTATACATTATTTAAATATATAAGTAAAGCGTAAAATGAAAAAAGATTTTCAATTCGTTTTTATGAATTGTTTAGCAATTCACAATAACCACTATACCATTATCAAACCAATTAACTACGTTGATAAATAAGGAGAAAAATATGACCAAAAAAATAAGATTAATTATTCTTTTGTCCATACTTGCTATCTGCATTATGAGTGTTGGCGGATACTATTTATTGCGCTACAGCTCAAGCACTATAGAACCGTCGATTGAACGTGTAATTTATGATGGCAAGCCGTCTGAATCGCCACTCATCAATACAAGCGGTATGACTCAGGAAACAAGAATACTCGCACCTGAGGGATATATCCGCGAACACGCAGATGAAAACAGTCTTCTTCATTATATACGCAACATGGAGGTTCTGCCACATGGCAATCCGATTGTAGCCTTTGACGGCAAAGAACTTCACGACGACTGTGCAATGGTTTATGCAATGGATATTGGTGCACACGACTTACAGCAATGTGCAGACAGCGTAATCCGTATTTACAGTGAATATTTTTGGTCACGCGCTGATTACGACAGCATAGCATTTCATCTTACCAATGGTGAACTGATGCGTTACACCGATTGGCGAAACGGAAAAAGACTTGTAGCGGCAGAAAATTTCTCCACACAGCTTAAAATGAAAGGTAAAAATGAAAGCTATGAATGTTTCCGTGCCTATCTTGAATGTGTAATGAATTATGCGGGAACTAAATCGCTGTATGAAGAAAGTAAAACTATTCCGCTTTCTGATTTAAAAGCAGGAGATATCTTTATCATTCCCGGTTCACCCGGTCATGTTGTTATGGCAGTTGATATGGCAGTAAATCCAAATGGAGAAAAATGCTATCTTTTTGCTCAAGGATTTATGCCTGCACAGAGCTTCCATCTGATTAACAACGACAAGCATCCGGATGACCCGTGGTTTTACAGTTCAGAGCTTGAAGAAAATCTTGAAGTAGGTTCATACACATTCAAACCTGAAAATGTCCGTAGGTGGCAGGACGGATTCTGATTTATATTGCAAAAAAAACGACAGCAAATTGCTGTCGTTTTTTTAAATTATTTCATACAATAATAAGATTATCTCTAAAAGCATTTTAAATTGATTTTCATATCGCTAAGTAATCGGATTGTCAATATTTCAAGCCTCAACACATTTTACTACAACTCTTGCTTCTCCACTAAGAGTACAGGTAAATAAAGTCAATGCATATTCATCTGTATTTACAGCCTCAATGTCTGTCGGCTCGATTACCTCTATGCTTTCAACTGTATAACTCCGAACAACATTATCAAAGCTTATAAAGCGTATTATATCTCCGTTAACGAGCTTATTTATTCCGCCAAAATGTGATGAGTAATTATGTGCGCATATTATAAGATTTCCACTTTCAACAGAACCGCTGTATCTGCACGGAGTCTGTTTCAATCGCTTATAGCTAAATTCCGCTGTAATCGGAAGCTCAATTTCAAGAGGAATAATCTGTAAAACTCCAATATATGAACAATTATCTATACTTACAGTTTTTTTGTTTTCAAGAGTTTGAATTACAGCTTCAGGAAGCTCTGTATTTGTTGTGATTTCAAAATCGGGCATATCAACTTCACTTTTTTGTGGTATTTCTTCATGCATCTGTGGCAGATTATACATCTTTCTGATTTCCGTTACAATTTCAACAGAAGCTTTTTCCGCTTTTTTCTGCAAAGAAATATTATAAACAGCTATTATTATTGCCGCAAGCAACATCAATCCGCCTATTATCATAAAAGCTATGCCGATTTTTTTCCTTTTCATATATTCCTCCGATTATTGCTTCGTCTGTTTCTTTATCATATACCAGCCTGCTCCGATAAATATCAATCCTGAAAACGCCAACACAGGTATAGGCCACAAAAGCATTCCTGTCTGTGGAAGCTTCTCTTCCTCCGACGCAGTCACCACAGTTGTTACAGTCGTTATGTTTGTAACAGAAGTCTGTGACATTGTTGCTGCAGCTGTAGTAACAGTTGAAGTAGGATGTTCATAGGAATTGGTTATCTCAAAATATTTTACTCCATTTCCGTCTGCATCAATGTATTCCATCTGAAAATTTACATAGAAATTTTCAGGCAAATCATTCTCAACAATCGTCCACTCGTTCTTGTTTGGAAGCTGACTCCATACATACTGCCAATCGTTATTTGCATTAAGAGTTATTGTATCATATACAATACCGTCCTTGAAAAGCGAAACTTTTACATCATGCTTTTCATTGGTATTAGTCCACTGAGCTTTTACAACACAGCTTATCTTGTCACTTGCCGCACCACTGCATACAAGTCCAAGCTTTGGAATCACTGTAATGTCAAGCTGCCAATCCGTACCGTATTTTTCACCGTCTGCAACACAAACAAGTGCAGGAGCTGCCGAATATACAACAGAATTGTATTCAACCTGATTTGACTGGATAAGATAATATCCCTCAGGAAGATTTTCTGCTATAAGAAGACTTTCAGGCTTACACGTTTTACTGCAATACGGAATAAGCGAATCTGATATCGCATAATATGATAATGTATATGCAAGCGAACTCATCTTAGCTTCGTCGCTTACATCAAATTTTATCGGATATTTCTGAAAATCCTCGGTAAGCTTAAAGGATGTGGAATCAACTATATCCGCAACCTTGAATATATCCCAACGCATTTCGGTGTCGAGTCCACTGAACGCTTTAAAATCAATTGTAATTCGTCCGTCGTACTGCTCGGCTGATGACAAAAGAGAAAAATTGCATAGTACGCTTGTAAAAATCATAAACGCAACAATTATTCTTATAATTTTACAGCATTTCATCCTCTTCACCTGCCTTATTGCGTGATTTTCCTTTCTTTCTTAGGTTTCTCATTGAAGCTATTATCATCATCAATAAAAATGTAAGTACGAGCATAGGTATAACAACTATCGATGCTACTACAAGACGTTCAATCTGTACGGCGTCTGCTGATACTCTAACCTGCATTTCAGGAGCTTCTGTTTCAATTCTCTTGCCTCTTACAAGAAGTCTGTGAGTATTTACACCATATGGTGTACACGTCAGAAGTGTTATATAGTCATTTCCCTCTACTCTTGCAAGCTTTTCCATTTCATAAGGCTTTACAATAAGTATCTGGTCGATTTCATATGTAAGAACTTCATTCAGAATTGTTACTGTGAACAAATCCCCTACCACAAGCTTATCAAGGTCACTGAAAAGCTTAGCGGACGGAAGTCCTCTGTGAGCTGAAAGCACCGAATGAGTTCCTGTTCCTCCAATAGGTAACGAAGAACCCTCTAAATGCCCAACTGCTATATTGAGCACAGCCTCACTCGTTCCGTGATAAATCGGAAGCTGAATTTGTATCTGTGGTATAGTTATATACCCCATAATACCCGTACCCGTTACATCGAGCACATTTTTATAGTCCTTAGGCAATCCATCTTTACTCGTAAGCGGTGAATTCACATTTTTCAAACGCTCATTATAATATTGCGCCTGAGCCATTATTTCGTAATAACGGCTGTCACTCATATTATTTATCTGTTCATCATATTTCGCAATAGCATAAGACTGGTGCTTTGTGTTTATGTAGTTGCTTACTGTAGGATAAAGCATTACGGAGAGTCCCACAAGAAATATGATTATTAATATTATTGTTAGTATTTTGCTTTGTTTCTTCTTTTTTTTCATCTTATGGTACACTCCCTAATGCCTGCCCACAGATTTCTCTGTGGGCAAGCCTTGGTTATTATTGCGACTTTAATTATGTTTTAATTGATTTTTATTCTTCGTCCTTGCTCATTCTCTTCTTGATTACGAGTGCTGCACCTGAACCGATTAC